>JAQWYM010000038.1 GCA_029253965.1 Gammaproteobacteria bacterium | reverse complement strand
CTGTCGATAACCTTTTAAAATCAAACCCAAACTTTCAGGCCTCGATGACCGTCTCAGCAAAAAGTGTGCTTTCAAGTATGAATGGCTCGTTCAATGATTCGTCTCAGCTTGAGCTAAGTGAAAATATTGCCGAGCTCGTAGAAATGTTTTGCTGTCTCTTTGAACTTAAACGTGTCGGATTGCGTTTATCGGTGCTTGATCGTGCTATGTGTCCCAAATTCCATGTTGATAAAGTACCCTGTCGCTTGATTACAACCTTTCAAGGAGCCTGCACAGAATGGTTACCCCATGCGGCAGTTGATCGAAAAGAATTGGGGGCTGGGCCTATTACCCAAGAGGGTCTGTTTAAAAATCAAACAGACATCCAGAGCCTTCATGTTGGAGACGTTGGTTTATTAAAAGGTGAAAATTGGCAAGGCAATGAAAATGCAGGTTTGGTGCATCGCTCACCTGCCTTGTCATCAGGCGAACGTCGTTTAATATTAACTCTCGATTTTAGTCACTAATTTAAGCAACCATCAAAAGAATCAAGAGGGTCAGACTCGATTGATTTTGCTTTGTCAGGAAATTCCTCATGTCCTATCGCCACGTCTAAGTTTTAGTTAGGCTCGAGGATGACCTGATGTGTTCATAGCTCAATGGGGCCTGACCCTGTTGATTTCTTTAATAACATCAACACCCTCCTCTACCTCTCTATTACTCTACCCTTGCAGTAAATACGATAGACAAAACGAAAGCCCATTTGATCACTAGACAGAACAATATGGCTATGGAAGAATTGAATCTTGATTACTAATCAGTAACGTTAGAGCAAAGTTAATCGGTACTTAGCGGCGTAGCCGTGTAGATAGGTAGATGATTGAAAATCTCTATGCCAGCAGTTCGATTCCGTCTCTAGCTATTATCTATACCTTTAATTTCATTTCTATCGCTTTAATAAGAGACTAACCCTTACCGCTATGAATGAAGTAATTGATCAGCTTATCTCAGAAACCTCAGCTTTCAAAAGCAAGCTAACATCCTCTTCGCTACAGATGTTACAATTGACTAATACCTTGAGCAGAAAAAGCAAAGCATCAGCCGCCTATTCTTTGAGCATGCCAGACGTTATATCTCAACCTTGTAAGAAGCCATCTAAACCGATGACAAAACATCGTCATGTCAGAGCGAGAAATGCACTCAAGCTTTGAGATTCATGTCAACAAAGAGGCTTATCAAATACCTCTGCCAGTAAACCCTTAAACTATACTGAAGTAAGATATTGAACAATTATGATGTGGTAATTATTGGTGGTGGTGCAGCCGGTTTAATGTGCGCTGCTACTGCAGGGCAGCGTGGGAAAACATGCTTAGTCATTGATCATTCGAATAAACTGGGCAAAAAGATATTAATGTCCGGTGGGGGTCGATGTAATTTCACTAATTTAGAGATCGAGCCAGAAAATTATTTGTCTCCTAATCCACATTTCTGTAAGTCAGCGCTGAGTCGATTTACACAATGGGATTTCATTGCCATGGTCTCTCGTCATGATATCCCCTACCATGAAAAAACTCTTGGCCAACTCTTTTGTGATAATAAGGCTAGCGATATTTTAAATATGCTAGTGAATGAATGTGAAACGCATAATGTGATTACAAAAACACATTGCACAGTGGAAAGCGTGGATAAACAGCCTGATGGGTTTCAACTCAAAACCAATCAAGGTGAGGTGCAGTGTCAATCACTGGTTATTGCAACAGGAGGCCTATCCATCCCAACCATGGGGGCTACAGGCTTTGGTTATACCATTGCAGAGCAATTTGGCATCAGCGTCAGTCAACGTGATGCTGCGCTTGTGCCTCTAACCCTCTCAGGTCACTTGTTAGAGCGCTCACAGTCATTAGCTGGTGTTGCGCTAGACTGTGTTGTCAGCACAGCAGAGCAGTCATTTAGTGAGTCAATGCTATTTACCCATAGAGGCTTAAGTGGCCCTGCTCTACTCCAAATTTCAAACTATTGGACACTGGGTGAGACTATAACCATCAACTTTCTTCCAAAAAATGACATACGAGCACTGATTGCTCAATGGCATGAGCAAAAGCTGAAACAAAATATAAAGAACTTATTAACTCAATACCTACCAAAACGGTTTATAAGTGTTTGGATGTCAGATGAGGTTGCAAACAAAACTGTTAACCAACTGACAGAGCTGGACATCCAAGAACTAGAAAAAAATATTCATAATTGGAGCATCACACCGGCAGGGACTGAGGGTTATCGAACGGCAGAAGTCACTCGAGGCGGCATTAATACTGATGAAATAAGTTCTAAGAGCTTTCAAGCAAAAAACACCGAAGGCTTATATTTTATTGGTGAAGTTCTCGATGTTACCGGTTGGCTAGGTGGATATAATTTTCAATGGGCATGGGCATCAGGCTATTGCGCTGGCTTACATGTCTAGAGCTGTTCACAATATAAATTTAGGGCGCCTTCTACGTTTGTATGGCTTGTTTTTATTAAAGTAGTAATAGCTATTTATTTGCTGATCTTTTTCAAAGTCACATTTTAGTCTGTAGGAAGGAAAATATATTATGCTTGAGCCACCTATCTACAATGGCTCATGTCTGTATAGACAGTTAGGAAACCAGTTAGGAGCACTAGCTAATAACAAACTTACCAGCCGCTATCTTACCGATAACAACGCATTTGCAAAGCACTTACCACCCAGCCATGGTAATACCGATGCCAGCTGAAACGCTCATCAGAAGCATGCTTAGCCAGCCGTCAAAACCACTGACTTCAGGCTAGCAGCTTCGGTTAAACTATTAAAAAAAAACGCTTATTCTCTTAGTTATTCAAGATCGTAAGACCAATATGACTTGAAATAACTTTGCATTAAACTCAACACCTGTTTCTGTGTTTACCAGATCTCTGCTTGCTATTGTCTCTACATAATATTAGTTGTTAATGCCAATTAAATTCACTTAAAAGCCTTATAGCAATGGCGGTTAATGATTAATTATTTGAGCAAATGATGATTTATTTAACACAGGGCCAGGGTTATTCAAAGATTCCTATTCGCAGAACCTCTGTTCCGCATAAAGACAAGTGATACAACAAGCCTATTCAAAACATAACTCCGGTTATAGCTCACAGATATATGGATCCATACTTTGTACATTATAAAATATATTGACACATATTTATCGATCACGAGGATTGGAACATAAAAATAGTTTATTTTGTATAACAATTTACAAGGCTATTTTATAGGAAAATAGTGAGTGTTAATTTTCACGAAATTTTCTCTGAAATATATACAGGTGTTAAGGAGAAATTTTAATTTTACATCACTTAACTTATAAGAGACTGTAGCCAGCTATGAAGCATATTTTTTATTTTTTTATTACATCGCTATTTTTAAGCGCATTAAATTTACATGCAGCCCCTGTTCAACCTCTAGATTATGGAGGCAATGAGGTTCCTTACAATAGAGGCGTAGTATTGACCAGTCGTTATACATATGAGGGAGAGGTTAAGGCGCATATTAGTCAAGAAACAGGTGATAATCCCGCTTTTTATGATCTCCTTACACAGGCGAAAGATAAGGATATAGCCAAAGAAGGATTTACAACACGACTTCAGGTTATGGGCGAAAGAGTTCGCCTTAATAATATGAAAACCATTGGTCAAAAGCTCCCAAAACGGATTGCTATTGTTGCACATGGTGGACAGGAATTTATACGCGTGGAAACAGACAATGTTGGTGGAACGGTAAGATTCGAAGGAAGAAAACTTGCCAAGCAGTTAGCACCTTTTATTGAAGATGACTCTTTGATCGATATTGTTGCTTGTAAAGCTTGTAATTTCGCAGAAAGATTTGCAGCAGAACTAAAGAGTCAAGGAATTAGCGCAAAAGTAAGGGGATTTAATTTTATATTGACACCAGATAAAGACACTCTATTTTTTACAGATTATGGTTTTACTGGGACTGATTATAGAAAGTTTTTGCTTACAGGAACTATCGATGAAGAACAACTGAATGATGTGGAAGAATTTGTTGCTGGTTATGATACGACCTTAGAGAATATGGATGTCGAAAGCAGTAAAGTCGTTGAATGGTACAGAGAGGAAGCATTAAATGGAGAAGAATTAGAGACCTGCCTATAGCTAAAATATGTGGTTAGGCGATACTTGTGACAGCGTTCAAATAGCAAAGAGCGTTTAATTAATGCAGTAGCATGCCATGTTGTTCGAGAGTACGTATTCTTAAAACTAAAGAATTATATGTAGCGGTATTAAAAATAACCTAGTAGGCAGGCTAGAAGACATCCAATAATAATAGCTATAGAGCTGTGCAAGGCTGATGAATCTTCATCAGCCGTTTAAGCATCACCATACTCAGTGGAGATAACTCCACTTCTGTATTATTTGTCATGCCCACAAGTCGTATAACAGAGTTTCTTATAGTTTCAGTTGAGAGTGATTAATATCGATTTTGACGCAGTGTAGAAAATCCTAGCCAATATTACTTCCGCGCTTTTTTTCTAAAAGACATTTTAATCTGCGAACAGCTTTCCCAACTTTATTTGATTGTTTTGATGAAGGGCTTCACTTTATAAAGTCTTGCGGCCCAAAAACAGATACCGCTTTGACATATAGCCAGCGTAGCGGCCATCTCACTTCTTTAAGTTGATCATTAAATATTCCAGTAATCTCATGTTTTGATAACGGCAGACTCGCACGATATTGTAGTAACGCATCATGTACTAGGCTCGCATGGTAGGTCCAGGGTTTGCCATAACGCAACACACCATCCGGCGTGCCTAGAGTTATTAGGCCGAATAGAATAAACGTTGGACTGCAGCCATCCCAAGTATAGCCCTTGTTAAGGGTTAGCAGACCGTTTTTTATAATTAACCAATCACTATCGAAATCTACCGCCGTTAAGGCTTTATGTTTGTAATGATAGCTTTCAGTTAATTGATATTTCCAATGTGTCATTATTTAATAACTCCGGAATTTTTCCGCAGTCCAAAAGATACCGTATCGAAAAACTTAAACGGTGACTTTTAACCTTAATAATTCGTCAACTGCCCTAACAGTGAGCTTTCTTTGAAATATAATGCGTCCAGCATATCTTTAGTTTTGGCGCCTACCTAAGTCGCAACATCTTCTATGCCATAGATAATAAATGACTGGCAATACAAGTAAGACTAAAAAGGTTGCACTGAGTATGCCGCCGACCATGGGTGCGGCAATATGACTCATGACTTCAGAGCCAATACCACTCGCATAAAGTATCGGTAAAAGGCCTAAGATGATGGACAATGCAGTCATCATTATGGGTCGTATACGCATACCTGCCCCCTGAATAATCGCTGTTATCAAATGCCGACGCTTTGGAATTTCCCCTTGTAGCAATAGCTCTTCTCGCATCTGATTCCATGATTGGTTGAGATAAAGCAACATCAGCACACCTATTTCAATCGAGACACCAGCTAGCGCGATAAAGCCAACTGCAACTGCGATCGAAAAATTATAGTTATGCAAAAACATCAGCCACACACCTCCAACCCAAGCAAAGGGTAAGGTCGCCATTATCATCGCTACTTCAGCAAGCTTGCTAAAGTTTATAAATAGTAATAAGGCAATAATGAAGAGCATCAATGGCATAACATAATTCATTTTTTTCTTAGCGCGTTGCAAATATTCATATTGACCAGCCCATTTGATAGAGTAACCAACCGGTAGTTTTAAATGCTCTCTTACTGCCTTTTTTGCAGTCTTTACATAACTACCAACGCCTACATCATCAATATCGATATAAGTCCAACCAGTAATTCTCGCATTTTCGCTTTTAATGCTTGCTGGCCCCTGCTCTATTCCAATATCAGCAATATCACCCAAGGTAAACTGTTGACCCGTTGCGGTAACTATTGGAAGTAACGACATTTGCTCTGGAGAATCACGATAGCTTTGTGGATAACGGATATTGACCGGATAGCGCTCTAATTCTTCTACAGTTTCAGTGACATTAACGCCACCAATGGCAACAGCAATCACCTCTTGCACATCAGCAATATTTAATCCGTAACGTGCCGCTCGTTCGCGATCAATATCAATATTAATATAGCGCCCAGCGACTACTCGTTCAGCATAAACTGAGGCAGTACCTGGCACATCGCTTAGGATGTTTTCTAAATCTTTACCAATGCGTTGAATAGTGGCTAATTCAGGACCAGAAACTTTTATGCCTACTGGCGTTTTTATGCCTGTTGCCAACATATCGATTCGCGCCTTAATTGGCATGACCCATGCATTAGTCACACCCGGCAGCTGTAACAAGCTATCCATCTCTGCTTTTAAACTCTCCGGAGTAACTCCAGCTCGCCATTGCTCACGCGGCTTAAATTGAATGAACGATTCCATCATCGTCAATGGTGCAGGGTCGGTTGCTGTTTCAGCACGACCCAATTTCCCAAAGACTGTTTTTACTTCCGGTATTGTGCGAATCAATTTATCAGTTTGCTGTAACAGTTCACGCGCCTTACCAATTGAAATTCCAGGATAGGTACTTGGCATATACATTAGGCCACCCTCATCTAATGAGGGCATGAACTCGCTCTCGATTTCGTCTAGAGGCCAGAGCACCGTACTCAATAGGAGCAAAGTAACAAGCAGCACCAACCACGGATATTGCAGCGCTTTTTTTAAACTCGGCACATATAAAGATAGCAATAATTGATTCAGCGGGTTACTCCGCTCTGGCCGTATTTTTCCACGGATAAAGTAACCCATCAAGATTGGCACTAGCGTGATTGAAAGCACTGCAGAGGCTGCCATTGCATAGGTTTTGGTGAATGCCAAAGGAGAAAACATTCGCCCTTCTTGTGCCTCTAATGTGAAGACTGGGATAAAGCTAATGGTGATAATTAATAGGCAGAAAAAGAGAGCAGGCCCAACTTCAGAGGCTGATTTTGCAACAATAGACCAACGACTCTCATCGCTTAGCGGCGTTTTCTCAATATGTTTATGCATGTTTTCCATCATCACAATAGCGCCATCAACCATCGCACCTATAGCAATAGCAATACCACCGAGTGACATGATGTTGGCGTTAATGCCTTGCAGGTACATGATGATAAATGCCATTAAAATACCTACTGGTACGGTGATTATCACAACCAAGGAAGAACGCAGATGAAATAAGAACACCGCACAGACTAAGATCACAATGATGAATTCTTCTAGCAATTTATGCCAAAGATTTTGCACTGCATTCTCAATCAGCTCGGAGCGGTCATAAACCGTAATTATCTCGACACCTTGAGGAAGACTCTGTGCCAGTTGTTCGAGTTTTTGCTTAACGCCGTCAATCGTAGTTTGAGCATTTTCTGCATAGCTCATCACGATAATACCGCCGACCGTTTCACCTTCACCATTGAGATCAACAACAGCACGTCGCATTTGCGGTCCAAGCCCAATATCAGCGATATCTTTGAGCCGTAGTGCGGTTCCATTTTGATTAACACCAAGGGGAATACTGGCAAGATCTTCTTGGCTTTTAATATAACCCGAGGCAGTCACCATATACTCGGCCTCAGCCATTTCCACCACCGAAGCAGCGATCACTTGGTTACCACGTTTAATCGCTGTTTCGACATGGGCTAGTGGTATGCCAAAGGCACGCAATTTTTCTGGATTTATCGTCACTTGGTACTGTTTGACCATGCCACCAGCAGTGGCCACTTCCGAGACGCCGGATACGGTTTGCAGCTCATACTTTAAGTAATAGTCCTGAAAAGCACGCAGTTGACTGATATCGTGAGCGCCACTGCGATCAATTAATGCATAAATATAAACCCAGCCGACACCGGTCGCATCTGGGCCCAGCTGTGGCTTTGCAGTTTGCGGTAACTGTGCTGAAGCCTGACTGAGATATTCCAATACGCGACTACGCGCCCAGTAAATGTCAGTATCCTCATCAAAGATAATATAGACATAAGAATCACCAAAGAAAGAAAAACCACGAACCGTCTCAGCGCCGGGAACTGCAAGCATGGCAGTGGTTAAAGGATAAGTTACTTGATCCTCAACAACCTGTGGTGCTTGTCCGGGGTAGCTGGTTTTAATAATCACCTGTACATCAGATAGATCGGGAATAGCATCTATTGGCGTGTGTTTTATAGCGAACAAGCCGGCAAAGACAATCATAACGGCAGCTAGCATGACAAAAAGTCGGTGATCGATAGACCAATGAATAATTCTTATAATCATGGTGCTACCTCGCCATGATGGAGGCGCTTGAAGTCGGCGCTTTTACTCGACTCAGAGTCTAGTAAAAACTGGGCAGAGGTCACCACACTGTCATCGAGACTTAAGCCATCTAAAATCTCTATATACTGATCATTCATCTTGCCAAGCTGCACTGCAACCGATTTGTAAGCGCCGTCACCGAGTGCGAGTACCACTCGATCTTGGGCACCTGTGCGGATCACTGCTGCTCGGGGAACCAGCATACTTTGCGCCCCTGCTGCAACGTGAATAATCACTTGTGCAAACATATTTGGCTTTAGCATGGCGTCTTTATTGACAATGCGTAGACGTACACGCAGCGTTCGGTTTGCGGCATCCAGAGACGGATAGATAGAATCCACCGTGCCCAGCCATTGCATACCCGGCCTATAATCTAAGCTCATGGTCACCGCTAAGCCAACTTCAACACCGGCAGATTGACGTTCAAACACCTCAGCCTCAACCCATACTTCATCTAATGCAACTATCGTTACCAGAGTTCTATCTGGTTTTACAAAAGAGCCTTGACGCATATTGAGCTCATCAATTACCCCGTTTTGAGGCGAGTGGAATGTAACGCTCTGCTTTATAGTTCTACTTTTTTTTAATTCTTCAATGACTGAACGATGAAACTGAAAGGCAAGCAATCTCTCTTCTCCTGCCTTAATTAAGTTGGGTTGGCCATTTTTTAAGGCATAAAGAAACTCTTCTTGGACACTCAGCAACTGCGGTGAATACAGTTCATATATTGGCTGACCTTTAACTACCGGATCTCCCGCTGCCTTGATATAGAGTTTTTCAACCCAGCCCTCAACACGAGGGTGCATATGCATTATGCGTTGCTGATCATATTGAACATAACCAACCGTCTTAATTTGCATGTCCAAAGATTGCATCATGACCTTGCTGGTGCGCACTCCAAGATTATTAACCACGGCGGGCGAAATTTTAATGTTACCGGCGTCAGCTGATCTTATAGTCGCTTTGTTATAGACAGGGATAAGAGCCATTCCCATTGGTGATAGACCCGGCTTGTGACGTTGGTAGTTAGGATCCATAGGTGCCACCCAATATAAAATATCTTTTTCTAGATTGCTCAACCCGTTACTACTTTCATTATGCTTAGCAGTCATCTCGTTATTCAAAAATAAGTTCAGACAAACTATAGCGAGCAACACCACCAGCGCATAAAGCAAAAGACTTTTCTTTGTTTTATTCATGATCTCCCCCTAACTGAATATTATTTTCCATAGCGTTGCTGCCTATGAAAAAGTAATTCAATTGAACGATGGTTTTCATTCGTTCAATAACAATAGCCACGGCGTCAATTTGCACATTTAATCTGGCGATACGCGCACGCATTACTTCAGCAAACTCAGCATCACCATGGGTATATGCGATCAGAGCCGCCTCAGCTTGAGAATGCGTCTCTTTCAGCAATCGAGACTCATACAGATGCTGGCGCTTACTTAAGTGTATTAAACGCCCTCTAGCAGCCTCTAAGGCGGCTAGCATGTTGCGTACTAATGACCATTTTTCAGTTTCTATTGCATCGTTATCTGAGATTGCAGACTGCAACTCATGGTCATGGCGTTTATGAGTAAAAATAGGGAGATCGAAGGTGACACCTAATGAGACTAGATCAGCGGCGTTATGACCTCTAGAATCCTGATTTCGATAGCTATAGCTTGCATTCACCCCCCACTGTGGCATGAACTTTTGTTTAGCCAGATCAATATTGACTCGGCTTGCAATTATTTTTTGTTCAATACTGCGAATCGATGGATGATCTGCCACATAAGGCCATAAGGTTTGGGCACTCAGTGGTAACGCATTCTGCAATAGCTCAGCATGCTTGAGCTCAATATGAGGTAAGTGATTAAGTAATCTCATCCGATCATGCTGCGCATCAATTGA
This sequence comes from Gammaproteobacteria bacterium, assembly GCA_029253965.1. GTDB lineage: Bacteria > Pseudomonadota > Gammaproteobacteria > UBA4575 > UBA4575 > UBA4575. The sequence goes on along the minus strand of JAQWYM010000038.1, from coordinate 60,323 downwards.
TGCCAGATTATCAGCAACTTGAGGTATTGCGGTTTGTAACCATTGCCACAACTTAAATACAGCGACGTCATGGCGTTGCTGTAAGACGATTAATCGATCATCTAAGTGAGTGAGTTCTAAGCGAGCACGAATTAAGTCTTGTTGCCGTGTCTTTTTCAGACCTGAGGCTAAGTTAGACGTTGCTATATCGACTAAGTAATCAAATAGCTCTCGGTTTTCCAGAGTTATACGAATACTTTCCTCTGCGGCAAAGGCATCCAGCCATAATTCGGATACAATAACCGCAACCTCAGCTCTTTGCTTAGCCCGTTGAAATGGATGCTGAGTGCTGCGTAGACTTAGCTGTTTTTGCCTCAATGCTAACGTATCACCTCGCGGAAATGCTTGTTGAACACCTACTCTGAATTGAGTCATTGGTTCTTGATCAAAGGCAAAACTATCAAAGGGGAGATTAGCTACGCCGACTGAGAATTTTGTATCCGGCAGGCTAATGGCAGCAGCACTCAGCGCTTCCATTGAATGCTGTCGATACAAACTACCCTGCAACCAAGGATCATTCTGTTGAGCACGCTTAATGGCCTGCTCAAGGCTAAGAGGCATTTTATTCTGCTTGGCCTCATATTGGTTCGCTTGCAGCGATAGACTGTTAAATAACAAGAGAAAAGTAGTTGTTATAAAAACATTAGTGATCCTTCTGCTAGTTAGCAGATGATTAAATCTATACTGTAATACTTGAGAAAAAGATTGGCGTTGCTTATGCATAGCCCCCTCCTGAAACACTTCCCCATCAATTGATAAAGAAGCTAGGTCTGAATCGGGAGAGTTACCATCAATTAGATTAAATAACTCCCACTTAACCCATCTATTAGTGCTCGCAAGCTGGTTTTAATCTTATGATACAAGCAAACTTGAGATGGAATTACTTTGTAATTAAGTGGGAAATTGGGGGGTGATAAATAGGGATTCCAGAAAAACTAAAGAGCACCATTGGTGGGAGATAAATTACTGCAGAAACTAGGGTCGAGTCGACCTCAAGGTTAGCTTCTAAAATTGAGACAAAAGCAACGCAGGCAGGCATAAAACAACCACTATCACTCTCACAGCAATTATCTAAACCCTTATCAAGATTATCATTAGACAGATGATGGTGCTGATGCTGATTAGAGTGATTCATCTCAGTCATCGTCATATCCTGCATGCCCATATTCTGCATACCCATATCTAGGCACGACAAACCCGCATAAGCGACTGAGTGCACTAATAATGACAATAAAAGCGAACTGGTTATAAATGTATTGTACTTACTCAAGAGAATCATCCATTGCTGAGACTACTAATTTAAAAAGCTTTCACAAAAGACAAATACACATCAATTAAGTTCAATCTATAACATTTATAACTTATACAGCCTTAGTACTGATGCGTCTGCTGAGACTAGCTGTAAGCCTAGGCCTTGCACTGACAAGCCCTAAAATGAACAGCTGAAAGTAAACTCTGAGATAAAACACCTTACAAGGATCTATTTGATGTAGTCCACTTCTCTCATTTTTCACTGCCTTAGACTATCTGGTTTCTTGCCTGCAGCTCATCACTGTCATCTCTACGCCTTGCTCAAGAAAAGTTTATTTATAAGTCACTCCAGATGTTCACTCAATGTCTAGCTCAAAGAATTACCTTATTTACACGAAACCATTCACTAAACGAATGACTATTATTTGAAAAACTCTTTTTTTGTTTAGCTTTTTGTGATTCCATTGTATAAGCATATAATTATAAAAAATAACTTAGTATTTCTGATTAAACTATTGTATCGAAGGCAATAAGATGAAAATAAATAGACTAACCCTATTTATCTACATTGCATTAATAGCACCAACTCATGTAATCGCTAATAATAATGTATCGGAGATTGATCAACAGACTTTTGATAAAGACATGGGCGCCCAACGCCTTATGCTTAAAAAAAAGACTGTAGGCAAAGGATTTGGGCCACAATCACCACGCGATATTGATTCACATATCGGCTCTAATCGTATCGCCTTTAACAGCGCTCCAGCTTCCTCAGCAATGAATTTATGCAATATACATTTTCATAAAAATGCTGAACATAAAGGTGGGGAGTTTACAAAAATAGCAACTAGTAATACGGGTGCATATCAAAGCGGTTATTTGTATTCTGGATTATTGAGTATGAATGAGTTAAAACCAATCAATACTGAGGTATGTTCAGGTGAGCATGGACGTCTTTTCTCTGGCGACACCATCGAAGTTCATTATGTTTACTCGACGTCACAGGTTAAACCTGGTCCAACTTTAGCTGCCTGTTTAAGTGACTCTATTAAGAACCCACAACTACGCGTGGAGTCGCAGGTTTATGTGCTCGTCAATGATAGAAAAGCATTAGATTTTAACGAGCTAACTCAGTACGACAAAAACAATGGCTTTTATCAGGCATTAAATATCCCTAGTCATACCGGCACCGCTGTTGAATATGCCGGCTCGACAACAGGACCTAGCTATAACGACAACGGCTCGCCTTTTCAGGTCACCTGGAACGTTCGCCCTAAAGTCGCCAAGACAGACATTAGCTCTGTGGCTCAATGGTGTGGAGGGAATGTGTTTGCTGAAAAGCATGCTCATGGTGTAAGAAATCTTGTTATAAATCCTGATCTCCTATCTAAAATCGCACGCTAGCTTTAAGTAATGAGTACACAGAGCACTGGGGCCTTATGTTCTAAGAAAATATTTACTCTATTGGCCCTAGTGTGTCTAAAAGCGGCTTAGATTCGAAGAGGTCTAATACATCTCAGATGATAATAATAAAATATTAGCACTCGCACTGACCTCGTATTCCAGACTTTTATTACTTTAGGCAGATTGTTCAAGACAACAATCTATACGCTACAGCCCTACCCCTCTAACGCTGCATTTGAGTGTGCCGCATAGATCAGTACTATAGCCAGCGACCATAAAAAATAATAATATCTGCAGCTTATTAGAAATAGGCTCGAAGGTGCTTTGCTATGAGCACTTTATTACCGAATATTTAACTTCTTAACAGGGAGTGTTGTTAATTGTTGGGAGCAGTCAATGTTTGAACAGATTACGGAAGAGCAGATTTTACTGCGCTTAGCATTAGCTATTATTGTAGGCTTATTGGTGGGGTTTGATTCTTGGTATAGGCGAAGAAATGCAAGTATTCGGATTTATTGTGTGGTCGCGGTTACCTCAACAATGACTATGATGCTGATAAGCAATGAAGCAGGAAGTCATCCTGATGCCTTTAGTCGAGTATTGGCTGGTTTGATTACTGGTTTCGGCTTCTTAGGCGGTGGCATTATTATGCGCCAGTCAGACACTCATCAGTTATTCGGCTTAACTACTGCTGCAACAATATGGGGCTGTGGCTTAATAGGTGCCTGCATAGGCGCTGGACAATACAGCATTGCTTTACAGGCAACTGTGGTGATGATGCTTGTTCTTTATGTTAATTTCGACAAACTGATGCAGCGGTTAGGCATCAATAGACAGGCTGAGTGATGCTTTCATGAGCACCTTTTTAAACTCATGGAAGAGGATTAAGTCGACCCATCTTAAAGAGCGTAGAAAAAGTTGCTCAAAGACTATAATTTCAATTTAACTAGATCCAAAAAAACACATCATCCAAATAAGTCACTCAGTCATCTCAAGTGCATAGGAATGATTACTCCGAAAAATTCAACGCTGCTCCTCTTTATTTAATTCTCACAAACTCATTACCAAAGTAGCCACCTCGACGAAGCAGCGCCGACCACAAACAATGAATTGGGTTTCTATATAATGAATTGGGTTTCTATATTGAGTAGACAGCAAGACTGACTAGCAAATATTATTGATACGTTATAACATATCAACGTTTTTAATTATTACCGCAAGCGTCATTCAGTGCTGAGGGTTAATTTTCACTTACTAACCACCCTATGAGTAACCATGATAATTGCTCATACGACTTCGCAGCTCTGATTAAGATCAATTAGGCAACAATGGATAGTTACTCATGAAAACACAGCGACTTAACGTCCTCACAGCTAGCCTTATATTAGCCATCATACTGCCGTCATCACAGGCGTCAGAGCAAGCAATAGAACTAGGTTCTCACGTGCACGGCTTAGCCGAGCTTAATATCGCCACGGAGGGTAAGACCCTTGAAATTCAGCTGATATCGCCAGCAATGAATCTACTTGGCTTTGAACATAAGGCTAGTAGCAAAGAAGAACGCGCTGCTGTGGAACATGGCGAGTCACAGCTTCACAACCATGAGGCTCTTTTTTTATTGTCGAATGAGCAATGTGTTCATACCATGACAACGGTCGATGTATCAGACCTTATTGAACGCACTGAGTCCTCCGCTTCTGATCAAGATGAGCATGACGGACATGATGAAGATGAAAGTGAAAGTGAACACCATCATGAGAATCATGCAGAAGCTGACAAGCACAGTGACGTGACCGCCACTTATCAATACCGCTGTGAGAACACTACCAGCCTGTCTTCTATCACCGTTAACGTGTTTGATTCTTTTTCAGGCATTCATAAGCTTGATGTCATGTGGATAAGTACCTCTCATCAAGGTGGTGTAACACTGACTTCAAAGAATCGCACTATCAAATTAAAATAGGTCTGTTTGATGACACACACTAATAGAAAGACTCAGACAGTTGACAACGTCACCCTAGCCAAGTGCCTTAGTAATTGGAAAAGCATGGCATGAAGACCACACAAGTATTGACTGATAAATTAGCCATTGGCTTATCGCTCGCTTGCGCTATTCATTGCCTGCTGTTGCCCATACTACTGGTGTTATTACCGAGCATGGCGGCCTTACAGCTTGATAATGAGGCGTTTCATCTGTGGATGGTTATCGCCGTAATCCCAAGCAGTGCTTATGCGTTAAGCCTAGGCTGCAAGCAACACAAACGTTATCAATTGCTTATTTTGGGCTTTACTGGAGTCACACTACTGGTGTTAGCGCTGCTGCTGGGTGAAGAGCAAATTGGAGAGTCTGGTGAAAAAATAATGACTGTTATCGGTTCCGCTTGCATTGTCATTGGGCACTGGTTTAATTACCGTCTTTGCCAGACACCGAGTCATAAAGACTGCGGCTGCACCACTGATGAGTACAGCGACGCATCATAGACAGACAGCGTCTTTATCATTAGGCAGCCTAGCAGCGCCTGCTATCAACCTATGCCGCTATCGACAACTCAGGCAAGTCTTCCCTGCCCTATAGCGATGCTATCGATTAGAATCTAGTCTGTGTAAACTTCGTATGATTGCATTTGCATACTATAGGCAGCCATTGCCATATCGTTTTCAACTAGTGACGTATTCAAAACCCCTGAAATCCAAAACGGATCGTATAAAGAATCTTGTTTTAATCCTTGCGGATAATTCACAAAAATAATTTGATTGGGTGGCGGTGGCGGTACATGAATACAAGCACCAAAAAATGGTACCAAGAAAAACTGTGTGATGGTTTGCTCATCATCAAATTCTAGCGGCACAATGAAACCAGCAATGCGAATGGCTTGACCATCCATAGCTTCGATAACTCGTGTTGATGATAATGCCAGCTGATAACTATCGTCATTGGCTGCAGCAAGGCTGTTTTGAATTTGAGCGCTGATTTGATCCTCGAAGGAAAAGTCCTCGAAGGAACCATCTTCGATATCATCTAGATAACTGGGAGGGTTGAGCAACGCATCAAGATCTTCTTCGGGTATTAGGTCTGTCCACTCTACTGTTTTAAATTCAGCTATAGGTAATGAGGCTGATTCCAGCCTCAGGTCTGCTTGCGGCGTACTCTCATCTGCTTTTAGCTTGTTATTAAGTTCGTCACTAGGCAGATTATCAGAAGCCCATAGTGGCAGCATGGTAATGCTCAGCAGCAAAAAATTTAATAGTAGTCGTTTAGTTCTCATCAGGCCTAATCAAAATAACTGGTTTTAGTCAACGATGTTACATTGTATCATTTCAAGGCCTAACAGGTAACATAAGACGAGCTAGCATGAAGGAACACAATGGCTATTGAGCTGACAAATATTAGTTTTCACTACCCTAAACAGCCCGATAAAACTGTGCTGAATATACCTTCATGGAGTGTACCTACAGGCAAGCAGGTGTTTGTTCATGGCCCCTCTGGTGGTGGTAAATCAACCTTCTTAAATCTACTCAGCGGCCTAATTCAACCTACTGAAGGACACATTGATATTCTTGGCCAGCGCCTAAGCCAGATGAACAGTCGCAGACGGGATAACTTTCGAGCTAACCATATTGGTTATGTCTTTCAGCAGTTTAATTTAATCCCCTATCTGAATGCCATCGACAATACACGGCTAGCAAATAAATTTGCCCAGCAAAAACATAAATCCGTATCGAATGATGAAATAAAGCACCTACTTCAGTCTTTGAATATTAGCGAAAATGACTGGCATAATCCGGTTCGCAACCTGAGTATCGGACAGCAACAACGCGTCGCCATTGCGCGTGCACTCGTTAATAAGCCACAACTACTCATAGCTGATGAACCAACCTCATCACTAGACTCTGCTAATAGAGACACCTTTATGGCCTTATTGATGTCAATCGTTGCAGCTAATGGTATTACTTGTGTGTTTGTCAGCCATGACTTATCACTCTCCCAGTATTTCAATAAGATTGAGTCTTTATCTGACATCAATCACGGGGCCCAGCATAATGTTTAGCAAACTTGCCCTGCAAAGCTTGCTAGACCGAAAAGGCTCAGTAGCGCTTGCAGTTTTAGCCATGAGCGTCAGCATCTTTATCTTTTTAGGTGTTGAACATATTCGTCATCAAGCCAAAGAAAGTTTTTCCCGATCTGTCTCAGGTGTAGATCTAATTGTTGGTGCACGAACAAGCCGCATTAATTTACTTATGTATTCTGTTTTTAGGATCGGCTCTCCGACTAATAATATCCATTGGGATACCTACCAATCCATTGCAGATAATAGCCATGTGAAATGGACTATTCCAATTTCTTTGGGGGATTCACACAAGGGTTATCGTGTGCTGGGTACAAGCGAAGATTACTTTGAGTATTTTAGCTATGGCAGGCAACAGTCTTTAGTTTTCAGCTCAGGGAGAAAGTTTGAGAATATTTTTGATGTCGTACTCGGTTCAGAAGTTGCAGAAAAACTAGGCTACCAAATAGGTGATGAACTGATATTGGCTCACGGCATTGCAGCTACCAGCTTCAGCCTGCATAAGAATAGGCCATTTAGCGTGGTCGGCATTATTGCAGCTACTGGCACACCCGTTGATCAGACCTTACATGTGAGTCTGCAGGCTATAGAAGCGATCCATAGCAACTGGCAACAGGACACTAAAACATCGGGAAGTGATACATTAAAAGCAGCGCGTGAAGACATCACCTTACAACCAAAGAGCATTACTGCAATCATGCTTGGACTGAAATCAAAAGTGACAACATTTCGAATTCATAGAGCAATCAATAACTATGCAGATGAACCTTTGATGGCGATACTTCCAGGGGTCGCCTTATCTGAGCTCTGGCAGATGATGAGCCTTTTGGAAAACATCTTATTGTTAGTGTCGACCTTGGTTTTTATCGCCGCTTGCTTGGGAGTATGTGCGATGCTGCTTTCATCAATTCGTGAACGAAATGGAGAAATTCAGTTACTTCGTGTCATTGGTGCGCCACCCTACTTCTTGTTCTTTCTTATTCAATTAGAAGCCTTACTGATTACTGTATTGAGCTGTATTATTGGCGGGGTCTTCTTAGCGCTCTGTTTATTACTCTTCCGTGATTATCTTGTTTCAGACTATGGACTATATATAGAGATTAAACTGCTAACTCAAAGTAGTTTCTACGTATTTTTAGCGTTAATCAGTGCCTCACTCCTAATTGCTGTGATTCCATCTATGGGCGGCTATCGTCAAGCTAAGGTTAACTAATTGAGAGCAATTCAATAGAGCATAGGTAGAATAGTCATCCATATTAAAAGCGAATGACATAAAAAAAACCGCATAAAAATTACATTACAAATCTCAAGGTTTCGATAACCAGGTATTAAACTGTATTGAAAAGAAAATTTTACTGCACTTATTTTATATGTTTTTGACAGCCTATGAGTGTGGCTTTATTGTGCTACAAACGAAGAAGTGCGAGCATATATAGGCATGGTCTCTCTAACCTTTATTATCATTATGCTGATAATAAATAAAACAGTCAGTCATCATAATGCCTCTAGTTGAGTATTAGTTGGATTAATGACTGACTTAAGCACTATAAGAGATGGCATTATTACGCACCATCTCATAAAAATTAATTATCCGACCTCATCACTATTGAATGTATATGGTGCTGCAGTTTCATCAGTGCAGGCATGTATCAGATAATTGAGTCTTGCATTACAAGCAACAGGGTTAATAATGTTGAATCACCACGTTAATTAATTTTCATTAAAGTGCAGCCACAAACAGAACCAGCAGTTGAATTGCTACTATTCCAATCTCCGTTCCATGCCAGATAGTTGGCTTTTGATTTACAGGTCATTTTACAAATACTTTTTGCTTCTAAATCACTATGAATGGCAGTTTTAGCGGTAATATCAATATCCTCACCCTGACCTACTTTTATTTCTTTAAAAATATGACTGAGGTTATGAGAACTAATATTATTACTGATTACTTCATGAGTACCATTAAAGTTATGACAACCGAAACAATTACTGACAAAACCTTTTTTTGTAATGTCTATATTTTGGAAATCAGCTTCAGAAACGGAGCTAGCCAATCGTAATGATCCGCGCTGATTTTGCACAGAACTATTATTCGATATCTTACCAACCCAGATTGCACCCACATTGAAGTAGTTCATCAGCGGCTTCATTCTAGGATCAACGTCAGGGCTACTGAGTAATTGGAATAACTCTTTATTCTGTTGGTCGATAATAGCAATATTTACTTTATCTCTGAAATCACCAACCCCTGTCCCACTTACAAACACACGACAGATATTGGTTGGACTACCTGTTGTTAAAGAACTGTGATTACTGGGTTGGTTGAAAGAACAGTTGTTGTTAATCTCAGCTGATTCAGGCAATTTTTGAGTACATTCTGCATTAGCAAATGTCCATTCATTGGCCTCATTGTTAGCCGAGCAATTCGGTGAATTACTTCTGTGTTCATAGCTCGACCAAATGAATTCCGGATGATCTTTAGTTGCAATAGCAATATGAAAACCAACAAGACCAAGTTGGACAATTTCGCCTTCAATAAAATGTTCTTGAGTGATGAATCTCCTAGAACTTTGTTCATCACTAGAAAGTTTTTTCCATGCCATTTTTAATTCTATACTGCCAGGAGGGAAGTTATTTATTTTCTGCTGTTTCATTTCCTCTGCTTTAGCAGTCAAGTTGCATAGAGATTTACCAAACCTAACATTATAGTAAATCACATTGCCATCTTGAGCATATATTGTAGAGCCATGACCCGCCTGTTTTATAGATAAATCATTTTTATTCAGGCTCGTACGAATTGAAATGCCATCACTATAATTATTGCAAGAGTCAGCAGGACTTCCATCAGTATAAGATTCCAATAACGGATATAGTCTATCAGATAGAAAATTACGATGATTATTGTCATCAGAAGGTGACATTAAATATAGAAAAGCTTGTGTTGAAAACTGATAGAAACCACAAAAATCAAAAGTTTTATCTGGGTACAGGTCATTTTTCACGTCATCAGGTAACGCAGGATTAAACAGCCATTGCGCATCAATAGGACAATCTGCTGATTCACTAGCAAGACTTAATTTCTGCATCAAAGACATTATTACTACAAACAATATTATTTTTAACTGCATTTTAATCGACAACCTAGCAAGGGAGCATAAATATAATAGCCCACTAGATAATTTTTACAACTATTAATTATTTAAATGAATTGCAGCACTACCACATAAATCCAATTAGAAGAGCATGGAGACACTAAATAATCTACGAAGAATGCTTAATAAAAAAATTCGTCGGATATTAAATTTAGTTTCGTATGTTTTGATGTCGAGAGAGCGCTGTTTATATCTAGAGATGAATACAACGGTGAAAGTCATCACCTTAGTATAATGAAGCGTTATTCTAATAATTTTTTCTTGCTCATTTATAAGCGTTATTGATGTGTCTATTAAGACTGTATTATTGGTGGATCATACTTAGTAACTTGTCTTTTATTGTGGCAGTTGAGAGTGAATTCATTCCATTAAAGCACAAGGCTTTTTATGCATGTTGACTTAAGATCAAAACAAAAATAGATCCCCTTTCGCCATTAACTTATTTGTTGATTTCATCAGCTGAGGTATTATCTGACTTCCCTTCTTGATCATCCTGATCTTTCTCATCATTTCGATACTGAATCTGCAGCGCCATTAGAAAATTTCGTAATATTTGATCTTTACATTCACGATAGTGTTTATGACCTGCCTTCCTAAAGAATGCTGATAACTCATGCTTACTTATTGTTAGGTCTACTTTTGCTAGCAAAGATAAGATTTCATCCGCCTGCAAATCGAAAGCTATTTTCAGTTTCCTAAAAATTAAATTGTTGTTCAGCCTTTCTTCTGGCAGTGCCTGAGCCCCCTCTTTTTTACCCCGTAATGTATTAATCAGACCGTTTAGAAAAGTTGCAAAAACAACATCCTTACACTCCTCATAATCAGAGTCTTCTTCCTGCTTTAACCATGCACTTACTTGTGCTCGTGTAACATCTTTTTCAGCTTCAGAGAATACTGCAATCATTTGGTCATCACTCAAATCAAGAATGTAACGTACTCGTCTTAGACAATCATTAGCTCTCACTTTTTCTATTCCTTTATCTGCACATTAATACTTGGTTTATCAGTGATAATCTAGGAAGATTCCTTTCCTAGCTTATCTTCTAAGCTTGATTCTGCACACTCTGGTTTGCTGGCGATATCATTTGTCACAATCGTCTTTAGTTGAATATAAATCTTATCATTATCAAACTCGATTACATCACCAGGCACAATCCTTTTTCGTTTCTGTCTTTCAACGCCATGATTCACTATCACCTGACCTGATGCTATCAACGCCTTTGCCTCTCCCCCACTGCTGGCCATACCTTCGAACTTTAGTATTTTATAAAGCTCAACAGAGTCATCTGTTATTTCAACTAGGCGGTGATCTGCTGGTATCTTTGCATCCAACTTAATGTCATCTGTGTTTTTCATATCATTATCATTTCATTCGTATTAAGCGTCGCTACTATACATGAATACCAATAACTTACGGGGCATGCTTTTTACCTATTAAAATCTTTTGTTTCATGTATTGGGCTATGTATTATTCTTATTGAATAGTACTTTTCAAATCAATTAACTTTGAATAAGCCTTTAATAGCAACTTATGCTGCTGCATACCTTTAAGCGCTAAACTCGGGTCAGATAGCCCTTCAAACTGACTCTTGCCCTGCACCACTGCCATCGCCTTCTCTACAGTTTCTTGACTGTATAAAAGGGTAAGTCCATCCATATAATTAGTATAGTCTCGATCGTTATGCCATTTGATTTCTAATAAAGCCTTCACGCAACGGTAGTGCTTAAGCTCCTCTTCAGTTAACTCTTCCAGGGCCAAACACCAGTCAACCCAGTCTAAAGCATCTTCTTTTTGTAACGCTAGAGATAACATCGCCTTAATCTCACCAAGACGTAATTTTGCCCAGCGGCTGCCCATGTCTGGTAGTAATCCAATAAACTGTGCAACCAGCATCTGATCGTTATAGCTCCCCTCTTCTAAAGCATCGAGCAAAGTCTGCCACTCATTAGCACAGCCTTTTTTAAGATTAAGCAGCGATTTTCGAAAGATAGCGCCTTCATTATTGTTTTCCCAAAGCAGTTCATCAACAGGATAAATATCCGACATGCCAGGGACTAAGATCCGACATGCTGGCAGACCTAAATGGCTATATTCTGCACAATATATTTCATAGCCTTGTTTATGTATAAGCGCAGTTAACATCTGATATTCCTCATCTGTTGAGGCCTCAGTATTCCACTCAGAATGCTCATAATCTGGCTTTGAACGGAAAAAATCATTCGAGATGTCGCCACTAGAGTCAATAAAATGCATTTCAATGTTCTGTGCTGAGGCAACAGCTTCCAAGTCAAAGATGGGAGCTTGAAAGACATCCATCTGATTGAGTTCACGTCCTTGCAGTAACTCAGTCACTGTGCGCTCTAAAGCCACCTCAAAACAGGGGTGAGCGCCGAATGAAACGAACACAGAGCCATCTTTAGGATTGATCAAGGTGACACTGACCACAGGGTAAACGCCGTTCAGAGAGGCGTCAGCAACCTTAAGGTGGTAACCATAGTCCTGAATTGCTCGAATCGAGGCGGCAGTCTTAGGAAAACGCTCAATCACTGCCTGTGGTATATCTGGCAGACATAAACCTTCAGAGATGACTCGATGCTTAACGTAGCGTTCACATATCTCTGACAAGGCCTGTACCTTAGCCTCAGCCAAGGTATTACCCGCTGACATCCCATTACTAACAAAGATATTTGCAATCACGTTAACGGGGATATGGCAGATCTTTTGACTCGATAGTTGCAGGAAAGGTATCGCACAGATACCACGCTCACCAACCCCAGAATTAATATCAAATAGACTCGCCGGGTCCAAACTACCTTCTGCATCAAAATAAGCCCACAAGGCCTCATTCATTAAGCCTTCTGGTCGTTGATTGGCAGTCACTTGAAACCATTGCTCAGTTGGATAATGAACAAAAGTTTGCTTTGAAATAGCAGCACCCAAGTAATAGTCAGCAAAAAAGTAATTACAGCTTAGACGTTCAAAAAACTCACCTAAGGCACTGGCTAAACAGGCTTTTTTTGAGCTACCTTTGCCATTCGTGAATAAGGCGTGACAGTTTTTATCACGGATATGGACCGAGTAGACATCGTCAACAGGATTAAGCCAGGAGACTTCTTCAATGTGAAATCCCAGCGATGCCAATTGTTCAAGCATAAAGGCAATACTTGACTCTAAATCTCTATCTTTACCCTTGATAAGCGTCTTTTCCATAGCTACCCTTTTGTGCCAAAACAATCGGGCATAATAACAGGCTGACGCATTCAACTGTGAGACAATAAACCTGCAAAGTGATCATAGGCATGATCAAAATACCATCAGTGATGCTAGTTGTACTTTAGCCTCTTCGTACCAACAGATTTACATGTGATCAGAACTAATGCAGAGCAGCCATAATGAAGAGCAACTTAAAGTCGAATTAAAGAGATATTTTGGTTATGACAGTTTCAGACATGAACAGTTACCTGTCATAGAAAAAATACTTTCTGGCATACCTGTTCTAGTGGTCATGCCTACAGGCTCTGGTAAATCATTATGCTATCAACTACCCGCTGTTTTATCAGACACATCAACGATTATTATCTCGCCGTTAGTCGCTTTAATTAATGATCAAGCGGCTAGCCTAGAACAAAGTGGCATTGAGGTTAGCAAAATACATTCAGCTCAATCATATGCAGACAATGTGAAAGAGTGGAAACGTTTCTCTTCTAAGAAATCAAAGATTTTATATCTGAGCCCTGAGCGCTTAATGACAGAGCGCATGATAACTTCATTACAAAAAATGAATGTTGGTATGTTTGTTGTTGATGAAGCCCACTGTATTTCAAAATGGGGGGCAGATTTTAGACCCGCTTATGAGGCTTTATCCGAGTTAAAGACACATTTCCCAGTAGCTAGACTTGCAGCATTTACAGCCACTGCAGATAAGGCTACACGTGCTGATATTTGCACCAATCTTTTCAACAAAGAATGTGATGTCACCTTAACTGGATTCGATAGGCCTAACTTATCACTAGCGGTGGAAGCAAAATCTGGATTTAAAAACAAATTGCTTGAATACCTAGAGCCAAAGAAAGATTTAAGTGGAATCATATACTGCTTATCAAGAAAAGAGACTGAAGAAGTAGCTAACTTATTGCAACAAAATGGCTTTAATGCCGTTGCCTATCATGCAGGAAAATCTCCTGAATACAGAAAGAATGCCCAAGACAAATTCATGACTGAAAAAAATGTGGTTATGTCAGCCACAATTGCTTTTGGCATGGGCATAGACAAACCAGACGTACGATATGTGATACATGTTGGCTTACCATCGAGTATTGAGGCCTTTTATCAAGAAATAGGACGTGCTGGACGTGACGGTCATGATTCAGAAACACTGATGTACTATGGTTTACAAGACCTAATAAAACGCCAAAAGATGATATTTGAGAGTAGCAGTAGTGAACGATTTAAACTCTTGGAATATAAGAGATTACAGGCATTAGTCGGTTATTGTGAAACAAGCTCTTGTCGCAGATTGGCACTTTTATCGTATTTTGATGAAGAATCAAAGCCCTGTGGTAATTGTGACAATTGTATCAATCCACCCAAAGTGGAGGATTATTCAGAGGTTGCAAGGTCCATCATCATGAGCATAAGAGAGACAGGTCAAAGCTTTGGCGTAGTGCATATTATTGATGTACTTAGGGGCTCTGAAAATGAAAAGATAAAAACTCGATCACATCATTTGATAAAAAGTTTTGGCACCGCTGCAAAGTATTCGAAACCATTGCTACAAACCTTAATACGCCAAATGATCGCTTTTGACTTACTTCGAGTCAATCTAGAAAAATATGGTGCAATAGAAATTAAAGAAACATGCCATGCCATTATTAGTGGTGAAAGAGCCTTCATGGCAAGAGCTGATGAACATCAAAAAGAGCCGAAAAAGAGGGTCTATGTAGAAAATAATGCAGCGAAAAATGAACTTGATAAACATAGCCTACACCTACTACAGGAACTTAAAAACATTAGATTACAGGTAGCACGACAGGAAGGTGTTCCAGCTTTTGTAATATTCAATGATAGAACACTTTATGAAATCGCATCAATCAAGCCAAAAAATGAAGCTGAGTTCCTAAAGATAAATGGCGTTGGCGAGAAAAAACTAGATAAATACTACTCAATTTTTTCATCTATATTGAACGCATGATCAATTATTAGCCTCATAGCATGCTCATCATGCCCCCTATTTTTACAGCTAAATCAGACGATACGTAAAATCTCCAGCGTAAAGACATGAATATACGATTTAATAATCAAATCTAATTGTATTTATTAATATAAATATATATGCTTGTTTTTATTTGACTTGTATTATATTAACAATAATAAATTATTATATTAATTAGCCATATGTCGGGAGAGGGAAAGTTCGAGGCATAAATAACAAAAAAGGAACTTTTAATGGAAGTGACCAATCTACTTATCTTGATAAAATGGAGTTAACGGTATTTTTGTAAAAAAAATTTGGATTATAAATATTTATTTTATTAATAATAAAATTAATAATTAAAAGAGAGAGATACTATGAATGCTAGTAACTACAACGGAATTTATGATGGCAGCGGCATATCTATAGTAATTATTGATACAGGGGCTAGCAAATCTTTTAAAAATGATAACGTAATTTATTCATATGACTTCGCAGATAATGATAAAAATGCAAATAATTACGAAAATCATCATGGTGGATCAGTTGCAGCAGTTAGTCAGAGTGTTGCGAGTGGCGTAGATATTATTCATCTCAAGGTTTTTAAAGACAATGCAGTTACGGCAAGCGTATATCATATTGAATCTGCCTTACAGTGGATTATAGAAAACTCAGAAAAATACAATATAGCCGCTGTAAACATCTCTTTAGCAATTGGAAATGTAACAAGCAATGCATACAACAATACGCATGGAGATGAGTATCAAAAACTTGATGATTTAGACATCATCACCGTAGTCGCAGCGGGCAATGATAGTAATAAGTACAATACAGATGGAATTAACAAAATGGCTGCCAGCGACAATGTTATAGCTGTTTCAGCAGTCACTGTGAATAATGAATTCACTAGCTGGTCTCAAAAACATAGTGAGTTAACTGATATTGCAGCTTTAGGTCAAAATGTTAACGTCAAAGGTCACCTCCTATCAGGAACAAGCTATGCTGCTCCGATTATTGCTGGTGCAGCAGCCATAATCCAACAAATTGCATTAGAAAAATTGGGCCATAAGATTTCTGACGAACAATTCCTTGAGCTAATTCAAAAAACAGCTGACAAAATTAATCCAGAAACCTATAGCAGTAACTCAGTATCAAATCAGCCAGCTCTTTCAACACAGTCATCATTAGCAATTGCTGGTTACACACAGAATTTCACACCTGACAAAGATCCTGGTGAAGACATAACAAATACCTATGAATTATTACCTGAAAGCAATCAAATATTTATTAAAGAAAAACTAAGCAGTAAAGACTTAAGCGATCATTATTCATTCATATTAGATACTAATGCAGTCGTTAGCATTAGCCTAACTGACCTTGATGCCGACGTAGACCTTGCACTTAAAAACTCAACAGGTGAGATAATTAAAAAAGAATGGGTTTGGGGAAATGGAGATTTAGATCTAGCCGAAGCATTAGTTGCTGGTGAGAAATACTTTATTGCTGTAGATAGCTATGATAAAAAATTAACAGCTTACGCCTTATCGATAGATTTTAACGGTGGCATTAATATAACCCCAAATAAACCAGTCATAGATTATATATCACCGGAAAACGATCCTGGTGGAGACATGATAACAGCCTATCAACTTATGCCCAGCCTTAATAAAGTAATAATAAATAATTCACTAAATGCTGAAGATACTAAAGATTTTTATGTGTTCAGCTTAGCAAATAAAACGAGTATCACAGTAGAATTAACTGATCTTAGTGCAGATGTAGACCTTTTCCTAGTCGATTCTTCAGGGAAAACTCTATCGCATGAATGGAGCTGGGGATATAGTGATTTAATGATCACTACAGTTTTAGAGGCTGACAAACAGTACTACATACTCGCAAATAGCTACGACAAAAATCAAACTGATTATAAACTTACAATCGAATTCACTGAAATAAATCCGAAGATCAAGAAAGCACCAGAAAATACTGAAACACCTGAAATTGATTACATAACACCTGAGAATGACCCTGGTGAAGATAGACATACCGCTTATAAATTATCCTCAAACAATAATTTTTTAGAGATAACTGAAAGCCTAAGTGCGGTAGATGATAAGGATTTTTACAATTTCTTTGTAAAACATTCAACGGAGGTTACCATAAGCCTGACAAACCTTGATGCAGATGTTGATTTGCTGCTTAAAGACTCTTCTGGTAAAAAATTATTTCATAAGTGGAAATGGGGTAATGCTGATTTGCAAATAAGCACCACTCTAAATGAAAGCGAGCAGTATTATATCTATACTGACAGTTTTGATAAAAAATCAACTAATTATACGCTATCAATTGAATTCATTAATTCAGTAGGTGGTCCCACAATACCTACAGTCTCAAACACGCCCGATCATGGAGACGCACCACTAGGTTATGCAGGAGTAAATATTGATAATGCTGTTAATTACTTTCTTGAGCATAGCAGTGACTATGCCGTCATATAATTAAAGCTATTCTTGAGGGTAATAATTACTTACCATTAGTTATACAACTTGTTAGTCATTACAAAATATTTTCAAAAGCTAAATTTTAGAATGGTTCCAAGCTGTAGGTTTTAATCCTGTAGCTGACAAATAAGTTGCAATTTTATCTTTTTCAAATTCTACTAAATCTCTAAATAGCAAAAGGATTTTTTTTAAATGCGCTCCTTTTAGTTCCTGCTGAGCCAAGTCCAATAAATCTATCAGTAGGTCTACAATACTACTTTTGTTTTTATCTTTTTTATTTGATGGAATAAAGGTAGATGGTGCCACATTAGCCAAATAAATCAGGGCTTTTGGATTTTTAACATTTTCATATAAATATGTTGTAAAATAGGAAATAGATTTTGCAGGTAATCTAGTAGGCATTCCAAAAGTCATTCGAACAATTGGTGTTACAGTATTAGGTAGGTTATTTATATAATTTACGATCTTTTCTTCTATACTCGGATTTAAACTTTCAGTATTCATCGCATTTCCTGCAAAAACAGCTAAAGTGCTTAAATCAATAAAACACTTACCTGAAGCATTTGTGATTGCTTTTTCAACACATTCGTCTATTCCTGAAGCAAATTCAGATATTTTTGAACTTTTTGGGTACAACTTCCAATCATTATCGAATGGGGTAGTTATAAGTCCCTTAGCGGAGAGTTTATTATTGCTTGTAAAAGAATAGGAAACTTTATCCATTTGTTTATCAAGATCCAAATACTTAATTTTTTTATAAGGAGTCGCTAAGGATTCACATGTATTAATTTTATTCATGTTATTCATTTGACTTTATCTATAATTAATTTTTTAATTAACATTCACAGACAATAGGTAATAGTACTCATATATTGTTATGTTAAGAACAATTCATTTAGAACTCATTAAGTATTTTTTTATATCCCTGCACTAAAACATGATTCGCACTAACAACTGACTCGGAAAATGATGCATATTCAGCGGGTACTTTTGAAATCAATTCTAGATCAAAATCTGGTCCAATATGTATCATTGGAGGCACATGAAAATTTTCCGGGAGATCAAGCCCATCAATAACGCAATTATGACGAACAACACTGCCATCACCTATACGTGTGTTAAATAAAACTGTATTAAAGCCAATGAATACATCATCGCCGACAACGCAAGGACCATGCACAATAGAGCGATGAGCTACTGAGGTTCTTTGACCAATAATTACTGCAGCACCCGCCTTAGAATGTATTACCACACCATCCTGAATGTTTGAGCCCGCCTTGATAAGAATTGGCAGCATCTCACCCTCTTCATTAACCTCATCTGCACGTATCACAGCGTAAGGCCCAACAAATACATTATCTTCAATTATCACATGCCCACAAATAATCGCTGTTGGATCAATGAAAGCGCCCTCGTTAACTAGCGGGTAATAACCTGATGGATTTTTTCTCAACATAAGTGTGTCGCTTACTGGTAATTTAGTGAATTATAAATAAAACTTATAATATCAGGAATAACCAAATGATCCGCTAAATATCCTTAAGTAAGCAAATTTAAATTGAAGCCTCATAATCAAGATGTAAATAATGTTTGCAAAAATCAAAAATATCTTTGCTATCACAAAGAAGAAGAATTTTAATCAGCTCTTGCAAGGTTCCAATCTCTAACTTCTTCATAATATGCGCCCTATGAAGCTCAATAGTTCTACAGCTAACGCCCAGATCAAAGGCAATCTCCTTACTCCGCTCACCACCAATTAAACCTGAAAACACTTCCAGCTCCCGCGGAGTCAAGCTTGAGAACCGCTCAAGCATAAGCTGATTATTTTTATCTTTTATTGAATCTTGATCGTTTTTTTCATCTAATAATAGTGACTGTGCCGTTTTAACAAAATCGGTTACCAGCATGCTTTTAGACACAAACTTACAATGATTCATCCTCAACTCATCACCGATCTTACAGACTGCATCAATACTGCTTGTACATATTATTGGGAGTGAGGCATGCAAGGATCGGATCTGCCTAATTACCTCAATACCACTGCTAGCCTCGATATCAAAATCAAGTAAAACCACCCCACCTTCACTATTACTCAATGAATCAAACAGACTTAACCGATTACTAAATAATGCTGATTCCAAAACATCACTATTAATCATGCATTCAAATAGATTGCTAATAAAAGCATCCATGGAAAAAACATAAGCCTCTATTTTATCCACTTTTGGATTCATATTTTATTGTATTTAAATTAAGCACCATTTCACTATCCTCCTAGCATGAACGAATGATATTTGTATGATTAGCAACCACTTGAAATATTGTTCTTAAATATAATTTAATTATATAAGTATTTATCCGTATGTCTATTTAATAGTTAGTTAAATATATTGTTAATTAACTATATATAATAAATGAGGGGGAAAGGTTATGGGCAAGGCGTTTATCAATACTCGTTATCTGATGGCACCACTGCTAATCATTATCACCGCATTAGGGCTCGTTCTTGGTGGTATTTATGTCTGGACTGGAGTTGCTCTGTTCGTAATCGGCATTGTTATTGACACACTGACCATCAAATTACATCCAGCAGGTGCTGGAATGGATAAAAACGGCAATTCAAACGCCAATGCAAACCTACAAAATAGCGTGATGTATCTGATGTTGCCTATATTCATCGCACTTCAATTAATTTTTATCTATCGACTTTACGAATACACGACAGCTACTGAGCTAGGAATGATGTATTTGTTTAATAGTATTCCAATCGAAGTGGGTATCACCGGTGTTGAACTATTAGGGGCTACCCTCTCGACCGGTATTTTTGCCGGCATCGGCATCATCTATGGCCATGAGTTAGCACATACAAAAGGCTTCAGTTTTGTCATATCAAGATTAATGATGGGCTTAAGTGGCTCAGCACACTTTTGCTATGCGCATGTCTATAACCACCACCTAGAACTCGCGAGTGAAGATGACCCTGCAACCTCACCGCGTGGTCGAAGTATCTACAGACACTTTTGGTTATCACATATGGGCCAGTCAAAATTCCTATATCAAATGGAAGCACAACGTTTAAAGCGAATTAATAGCCCGTTTTTATCTTTCAATAATCGTTGGATACGAGGCTATCTAATGAGCTTGCCAACTATCTTCTTATTTGTTTGGGCTGGTGGCTTATATGGCGTTGCCTGTCTTTTCTTAATTTGGACTGTTTCTAACTTTGAGCTCGAAGCGCTCAATTATATGGAACATTACGGCCTCATTCGTGAAAAAGGTCAGCCGATTGATTATCACCATTCCTGGGATAACGATAGCTTGTTCACCAGTTGGTTCTTTATCGAAATTGGACGTCAGGCGGACCACCATGATCGTGGTGAAACTCATTTCTGGGAGCTAGATAACGTTGGCGCGCCCAACCCTGGTTGGGGTTATTTTACTGAATTTGTAATCGCCCTAGTCCCCCCTGTATGGCATGCCGTTTACAAGAAAAAACTACGCAGCTGGGACCGTGAATTCGCCTCTGAGGGTGAGTTACTCATCGCTGAGAAAATTAATAAAAAGGCTGGTTATTAACAATACAGCTGATCACTTAACTTTTTTTAATCAGTCTAATCATCCCCAAATATAGGGATACGGAGAATTTAACCATGTCAATTGGCGATCATCTTTCAGATGTTAAAACACTATGGGGCAGAGTTGCCTCCGCTGACACCAGTAAATGCTTATTCACTGCAGCGGAAAAAGGTGTAGACCTTGATGCTATTGCCATCCTCGAGACATCTGAGAATGTTGAATTTAATCAACATAGCCCTTTTGCTATTTCACCCTGCTTAAAAGATGTTGATTTTATTATCTATGGCACTGTTTCGATTATGTCTTTTTTAGATGATAAAGGCTTCGGCAATTCCTTAGTACCACGAAACGGAATTGTTCGTGCGCAGCAATACCGTTGGATTCACATCGCAACCGATATTCTTGGCCCAGCAATCTCTGAAGTGATTAGTGGAGGCAATGAGAATCTTGATGTATCAATGCAGAAGATTGAAGCAGCTCTTTGTCATGCTGAGGAGAGTTTAGGTACAAATAAAAAGAAATCACCCTATCTAGTCGGTGACTTTACCTTGGCTGATATCCATTGGATTTCACATATTCATTTGCTCTTAATCCATGGTCACGCAAATCTTATTTCTGGGAAACCTAACATCGATCAATGGCTTTCACAGGTTATGACTAGGAAAAGCACCAGTAAAGAAAACTTTACCTCTTCTGACGTGTTGCCTTCTTTGGATGACATCAATAGTCATCAGATTCATTCCGTCCATATTAATGCTTAGTAATAAAGACTGAGGGAGAAAATATGAGCTCATTTAAAGCAATCTGTGTCATGGCCATTTGGACGGCTACAATAGCATATGGATTATTTTGCTTAGGCGCACACGAGATGTATGCAGACCCTTTATGGGCGATATGCATCGCATCAGCATTACTACTTACCCACATGGGAAATATGTTTCTATATTTCAAAATTGCGGGCGAAAAACCTTATCAATGGTTTAAAAAATCTGAGGCCTAACCCATATGAACTTTCATAAGAAACACATCACAATCGCATTTATCTCATACCTGACTAGCACGGCGGCTTTTGCTGGCCCTTATGGTTTTGATCTGCATAACGTCTTATCACCCAAGGCTGCCTCTATGGCCGGCACAACGATTGCGGGGGAAGGCAATGGTCCTGTTGAGGCGGTTTATGGCAACCCAGCGAACTTAACTGACCTTAAGGGTGGCACTAACTTTACTTTTGGGGCAACACTTTACTACCCAGACGCTTATGCAGAACATGACGGTAGTGTCACAGGAAATGCATATGAAACCTCATCCAATACGCAGGTGTTCACCATACCGCAGATTGCTGTCACGCAAGATCTAGCCGCATTGGGTATCCCCCTAGTATTTGGCGCTGGCCTATCTGTGGTTTCAGGCATTGGTGTTGACTGGCGTGATAACCCTAACGCTTTGGGTGCGGGAGCAGAGTATGTTGTTTTCGGCATCAACTCTGGTCTCGGTTATAGCGTTAATGAACAGTTAGACCTTGGCGCAGCATTGACGATTAGCTATGCCACTCTAGAGGCAGGTGTTGCTGGTTCGTCTGCACAATCTCATGATTATGGTTTTCGGGGCACTCTGGGGGCTGATTATCACCCCACAGCAAAGACTGATATTGGTTTTTATTACCAAACACAACTTAGTCATACCTTTGATAACATGATGCAGTTAAGAAATGGTGTTAGATCGGGTGCTGGTGTTATCGCAGATGTCGATGATCGTTCATTCAACCATGAGGATGTCACCGTAACGCAGCCTTCAAATTATGCCTTGGGTGTTTCACATCAAGTGACTGATCAATTACGTATAGCCAGTGACTTTATTTATAAAGAATGGAGTGAGGCTAAATTCTGGGACAATTTTTATGAGGATCAGCAAGTAGTCAGTCTCGGTGTGGAATACAAGACAAAAGGCCCTCTCACCTTACGTGCTGGCTATGGCTGGGCGAGTGACCCCACCGATGAAATAACCAAAGGGAAGACCTTGGAAGGCTTTAACGCCTTATGCACTGGAGTTGGTGCTGGTACTTGCTTTAGCTTGGATTCACCTCGGGTCTGGAACTGGTTACAAGCTATGGAGACACCGGTGATTTACAAACATCGTATAACTACCGGCTTTAGCTATGAGGGTTTTTTAGCACCATTCATAACGCTTGATGTGCATGCTGCCTACCAACTCCCGCAGAAGCGAGAGTATCAGGGATCTGGCACTACGCTTGATGTCCGCTCTTACCATGGTGGCTTTGCCTTGACCTGGAAGTTTAGCTAAGGAGCCATCAAGTAGTAACGTAATCTAGTAATAATAATATTTTTTGTACCGCACTTTTAAAGTCTTTCATTGATTAAAAAGTGTCTTGCTCAATGCACTGAAATGGGATGAGTACAGTCCACTCCTTATCCAGCTGATTTTAGTGCATTGTTTTTTAAGCGCCTATTCTTGCAGCAACCACAGCTTCAATCGATCTGTATCTAAACTTCCTGAGAATGATTGGCGTCTACCGTCTTTGCTATAAAAATAACTTCGTGGTAACTCACCAGCCCAACTTTGATCGAGTTTATAACGTAACCGTGCTGTCGCATTGTCGGCAAACTTCCAATTCTCTAAATTACTTAGGCCAAACTCTGCAATTGTCTGTGCCACCATTTCACTACTGAGTTCACCATCACTATTCAGTAACACTATCCTCTCATTGGGTACTTCTTTTTTCAGCTCATTGAAGTTTGCCAAGTCATTCTTACAGGCAGGGCAATCAATAGACCACACAAAAAGGAGAAAATGTTCGCCTGCATGCCTCTCTACAATCTTTGCAAGACTGTCATCTTTGAACGCTAAGAGTTCAGCCTGAGCTGAGGATAGCGGCAGTAACATAACGAGTATTAATAATATAAGGCGATTCATGATTAATCCTCTAAGGCCAGTAACTGATAACCTTCATCGCTACTCAGCCACGATAGAAAAACCTTATTCTTATTACGAATCAGCAGTGGATGATCTGAAGAACCAGCGGTCTGAGTTAATCGCTTATCCTGTGACCAGCTTTGACCTTGATCAATAGATACCCTGCTCAGAACCACTGTGTTCTCACCATTAAATCGTTTCCAAACTTGAAATAACTGTTGCCCATTACTGGCGATCTGTGGGTGCGAGGCCTGCGGTGACGCATCCACTGATTGCGTGGTGCTAAATTGCTTACTTTTGATGTCATAAGCGGCATACATAAGCCCTGAATGCGCCTCTCCCTGACTAAACCATGTTAAATGTAGTTTGCCATTCATATAGTCCATATCGGGGCCATGATGCGGGCAGGCATCAATCTGCCATTGGTCATAAGTAGCCCTCACTAGAGGCTGGACTGTCTGATTTTTAGGCAGGTATAACAAGGCATGATCCCGTGTATTCTTATCAAAGATCATTCGCCAAAAGACATACATGCCACCATCATCATCGACTGCACTGGCTAAGCGGCAACATTCACAACTGTGATCAGCCAAGTTTTGATTCGCACTAAAGCGCTCACCATGATCATATGAGCGCACTGAATAGAGTGCCGTACCTCGATACTCTAAGCCTTTCTTTTTTGCTGCAACACGATCACGCTTGTCCAACCAAGCCAGTAAAATATTTCCCTCAGCGTCTAATTGCATACGCACAAAGCGGTGCCCGATGAGACCGACATCCCTATTGATTGTACGTACTTGCTCAAAACTTTTGCCCTGATCAAGCGAGCGAGTAAATCTCACACGGCCTGCATATTTACCCTCAGTCTTCTGAACCCAGGAGATAAACAGACGACCTGCCGAATCAACAGCGATTTGAGGCCTAGAATCCCCCTTACTCTCAATGCGCTCGGCGCTGTCATTGACTTTTATTGCCTTAGAAAAGCTTTGCGCCAGATCATCTGAATACTGCACATAAAGAAAGCCTTGATGAACATTAACCAACCAGAGACGACCTTGTTGATCAAATGTCGCCTCAGGCGTGCTGCCACAGTCAACCGTTAGGCCTGCACAAAGTGTTTTTGCAGAGGCAGTGGATGCGCTAAAAGAGAGACACAGGGTCAGAGCGAATAAATATCGCAAAATAAGAGCTTTCATTATGAGGGTTGTCCCAACATTAAATTATTACAATCTAATTTTAACCAGTTTGTTAGCAGACTGCCTGCGACATCATGCCGCAGGTTAAAGCCCTTTATTTATCTTAAAATCACGTCCTAATTTCATACAAAAGACCTATTTCTAGAATGATGATGCCAATTAAAAATACGCTTATTTCGGCTTTCTGCCTATTAATGCTCGCAATCTCTGCACATTTATTTGCAGAAGAGCTGCCACGCATCTCAGTCGAAGATAAACTCTTTCAAGACACCACAACAATCGCTCCGACATCAACCGTGACTGCAGAGCAGATTGAAACGATGAATATCATTAATACCGAAGATGCTATTTCAATGCAGCCTAGCTTGGTTGTTCGAAAGCGTTTTATTGGTGACCCAAACGGTGTTATCGGCATCCGTGGCTCGAACATGTTCCAAGGGCACCGAAGCATGGTATTTAGTGACGGCTTACCTATCCATTATCACCTACAGACGCGTTACTCTGGTGCACCACGCTGGTCACTAGTCTCACCTAATGAGATCGAAAAAATCGATGTTATTTATGGCCCATTTTCAGCAGAGTATGCGGGGAATGCCATGGGCGGTGTCGTCAATATACGCACTAAAGTCCCAACCAAACGAGAGATTACCTTATCAGGCAGCATGTTCTTACAAGATTACAAAGAACTGCAAACGAGCGATGAGTATCGCGGTGAAAGTGCCTTTATGTCATTTGCTGATCGTATTGGTAACCTCGGTATCTACGCCTCTTTTAATCATTTAGATAATGATGGGCAACCTCAGTCTTACTTTTTCACCAGCAGTATTGGCTCTGATAATGCGGCAACAGCTGTTAACGGCCCCGAGACTGGCACTAATAATAAGAAAGTCTCTGGTTACTTCTATGGTGACAATGGCGAAGAGCGTGCACAAACAGATTTGTTTAAGCTCAAACTTGATTATCAGCTCGGTGAGTATGAGTTACGCGCTAGAGTCGCTTATGAAAGCCGTGACCGAGAGCTTAAAAATCTAAATAGTTATGCTAAAGATGCCTCAGGTAACACTATTTGGAATGGTACTGTGAAAGTGGGTGCTGAGAGCTTCAGCATCAGTGGATCTAATTTTCAGGAACGTTATCAAGAACGCAATAGCCTTCTCTATGGTCTCGGTTTCTCTGGCCCTGTGGCACGAAGTGATTGGCTGTTTGATGTTTACTACAGTGACTTCGATATTATCAAAGATGAAGAAATTCGAACTGCTCGCAATCCCAATGATCCTGATTATATTTCAGAAAATGCTTCTTATAAGGGTCGCTTAACTGATGCTGAAGATACCGGCTGGGAAACCTTTGACGCCAAGGTTGGTACTGAGACTTTACTCGGTAACACTAAAGCACGTCTCTCTGTTGGCTATCATTATGATAACTATGAGCTCTCTATCAAGCCTTACAAATATGATGCGGTAAACCGAGTCAAAGGCGCTAGTCGCGGTAACAGTGGTGGAGAAACAGAAACTCAGGCCTTATTTGCACAGTTTGGCTATGCCGTTAATGAAAAAATTGATGTTGCTGTTGGTCTGCGCTATGAGGACTGGTCCAGCGATGGCGCCTTTACTCAGGGTGGCTCAACCTCAGCCACAGATCGTGATGAAACTGCTTGGTCACCGAAGCTCTCCATTGGTTACTTCCCTGCTCAGGACGTTACCCTACGCTATTCTGTAGCCCGTGCAGTCCGTTTCCCTATTGTTGAAGAGTTATACCGTAATGAGTCGACAGGAAGCCGTCAGTTTAATTCAGACCCTAACCTAGAGCCAGAAGATGGTATTCATCATAACTTGTCTTTAGAAAAGCAGCTCAGCAAAGGCGCTATCAAGGTCAATATTTTCCATGAGGAAGTCGATGATGTAATTTTCACCTTCTCAGCACTGGATAATAATAATGACAGTATCACCACCACCCTACCCGTAGACACCGTTAAAACTACGGGGGCTGAGTTCATCTTCCAACAAGCTGAGCTTTTCCATCCGTTATTAGACATGCAGTTCAATCTAACTTACACCGATGCTGAGATTACTAAGAACACATTAAATACATCAATTGAAGGTAAGCGCTTCCCACGCATACCGAAATGGCGTTCTAATCTGGGACTCACTTATCACCACACAGCCAATATAGATCTAACGACTAACTTCCGTTACGCCTCTAATAGCTATGGTGAGCTTGATAACAGTGACACCGCCAATGAAGTCTTTGGTGCACAAGATGAATATTTCTTTGTCAATCTGAAGGTTAGATGGCAGATGAATGCTTCTGCAAGTATTTCAGCAGGCATTGATAATGTCTTTAACGAAGAAGCCTATGTGTACCATCCTTGGCCTTCTCGTACCTTCTTCACCTCTGCAAAATATACCTTCTAAGACAGTCTATAACTGTTCTTTAAAAGAGGCGTTATCGCCTCTTTTTTTGGCATATTGATTATGGGTTTAATCTTTGAAAGTCCTAATACTGAGACTTATTTTACAGAGTTGGCCATGTCGATACTGTCGATGCCATAGGCAAAATATCAACGTCTCTGCTTGATATGCAGAGGAATTAAAAACATCACGACTCGCTGAGATAAAGCTTAGGCCGCGGCTGCCTTAGTACAACCAGCTGCAGCAGTTGCTTTTAGATTAAGCCAGTGTCCGACAGCATGAATAATACCACCGGCTAATGTCAGTGAAGTTTCATACTCTACGGCGAGTACACCGGAGTGAATCAGGTCATCAACGAATATACTTACAATCAGCAATAGTAAAAGCCCAAAAACTGATACCAGAATCGGCCGTAGCCTTCTATGTTTTCTATAACCAAACCAGAGCGCGGGCAAGCTTATTGGCAAAATCAAAATTAGCATAACTTGATGAAATAAGAAGTCGTGCACTCCATGGCCATGCTGCCCTAAGCCAAAGAATAATGGGAGAATTCCAGCAACTAATGCAAGAATCACACAATGCAACGCACAAAAAGCAGAGAGTGAGATAGCGATACGATCAAGATTTATTTTCATATTAATTAGCACAATCCGCACAAACCCCATGAATCTCGACATGACTCTGGCGTGTGATGAAGCCCTTACTCTCACTGATTTCAGTCAAGGCTGAGCTCAGAAGTGGCTCTTGTAGCTCCATCACTTCATTGCAGTTATCACAAACTAGGAACTGGCTCTCATGCTGCTTATGATCGAATTCGCAGGCAATGAAGCTGTTACTACTATCAATTTTATGAATCAGCTGATTCTCAATTAAGAATTCCAAAGCACGATAGACCGTAGGCGGTTTTTCAATGTGTTCCGCATCACTCAGTTTAGCCAGAATATCGTAGGCCTTGATTGGCATGTGTTGTTCTAAAATCAAGCTCAATACCTTTTTTCTTATTGGCGTAAAGCGAACATTTCGCTTACTGCACAGGCTATCTGCCCTCTCTAGAGCTGTACTTATGCATTTTGAATGTGAATGGTCTTTATACATAGCCAGAACCTATTGTTATGTTATAACAACTTAATGTATGATTAGTTATAACATAACATTCTATAAGACAACGGTAGCCATAACAATGATTAAAGTATCCAGTAAACATCTCCAATGCCTTTTATTTACAAGTCTCTTATCGTTAAGTTTAAGCAGCAAAAGCATTGCAGAAGAATTACCTGAAATAGTAGTCGAGTCGAGTATCTTTAAGCCTTTACTCAATAATCAGCTAAACCCAGCTTTAACCGTACTAAACAGGACATTGATAGAGCAAGAAATGGCTATCAGCTTAGGGGAGACACTACGTAACATCCCTGGCGTCTCATCAACACATTTTGTCGCAGGCAGTAGCCGTCCAACCATTCGTGGACTGGGTGCTAATCGCATACAAATTTTAGACAACGGTAGTGATATTGGAGATGTTTCCAGTCTTAGTGATGACCATGCTGTAGCAGTGGATGTTCACGCTGCAGAACAAATTGAAATAATACGTGGACCCGCAGCGCTTCGTTATGGGCCTAGTGCTAGTGGCGGTGTTATTAATATAGTTAGCAAACGCCTAGCGAAGAAGAGAGAACCCTTTTCTTTGAAAGCAAGCAGCCAATATGACAGTGTTAATAATGGCGAAACTCTGAGCATAGATACTAATGGTAGTTATCAGAATTTTACTTGGCATTTAGATGCGCTTAAACAAGATAGTCAAGATACTGAGATTGATGGCTATGCTGATAGTCACGAGCCTGAGCATAAAGGCAAAATAAACAACTCCCATTCAAAGAAAGACATTGCTTCTATTGGTTTAGGTTACATAACGGATGCTTTTAGAATCGCCTTTGCACTCACCGATACCAAACATAAGTATGGCCTTCCATCACAACATCATGAAGAAGAAGAACATGAGGAAGAGGAAGAACATGAGGAAGAGGAAGAACATTCTGGTATGAAGATTGATATGAAACAACAACGCTATGATTTAGAAGCAGAGTTCTTCAAGACAAACCCTTATCTAGCCTCAGTATTACTCCGTACTTCTTATAAAGATTATAAGCATGACGAGTTGTCTGATGATGGTGATGTATCGATTCGCTTTGATAATGAAGAATGGGATAGTCGCATTGAGCTGCGCAGTCATATGATGAAAACTTGGACCTATGCCCTTGGTCTGCAAAGCAATGTTAGAGATATCTCTGCTGTTGGTGAGGAATCATTATTACAACCTGTCGATAGAGATCAAACTGGAATCTTCGGTATTGCTCAACACCAAGGTGAGAATTTGGGCTTGGAGTTAGGGCTGCGCGCTGACAGCATAGAATACTCCAGTGACCAAGGAGATAAGTCATTCAAAAATTATTCCATCTCAGCTGGCACAAGTTGGAGCTTTGCAAATGGCATAAGAACTCATGCTTTATTTGCAAGGAGTGAACGAGCACCTCAAGAACTTGCTCTATATGGCTATGGTGAGCACCATGCCAGTGGTACCTTCGAGAAGGGTAATCGTAAAATTGATAAAGAAGTTAGCCACAATATTGAGATTGGTGTTCGCAGAGCCTATAAGGATCGAAGCTGGGAGATTGCTAGTTTCTTCAATCATATCGATAACTATATTTATGCTGCATCAGAGGATATCAATAATGATGGCATTGCGGATCGTGTAGAACATGATGGTAGTTTTGACGCGGAGGGAGAACTACTCTCTGTGAGATATGCTAACCGTGATGCTCAATTTTATGGGTTTGAAGCACAATATAATCAGAAGCTGGATGTGAATAACCGCTATAGGTTAGACATGACTCTTTTTGCTGATTATGTACGTGCCAAATTTACTGAGTCAGGAAAAGAAGACATACCGCGTATCACTCCGCCCAGCATCGGTATGAGTTTAGCTTTACCGTATGACCTATGGATAGCTCAAGCTGACCTGCGTCATGTCTTCAAGCAAACTAATAACGCTAAGTTAGAGACAGAAACTAATAGCTATAATCAGTTTGACTTGATGCTCAAAAGAGAAATTAATTTCGAGAAAAGTTCGGTCGATGTCTACTTTAAAATCAATAACCTTTTCGACATCAAAGCACGAGAGCATGCCTCATTCAGCAAAGACTACGTACCACTAGCAGGACGCAGCGTGCAGCTTGGCATGAAATTATTCTACTAAGCAGGCTTCATCAGCATGATCTCAGGTCTACAACTGAGATCATGCTGTACAGCTTGTCAGAACGAGTAAACCCTGACTAAATAGTTGGCGTTAGTTTAAAACCAAGGAATCTCATGCGCTACGCCCTACTCGTCATCTTGCTTTTGTTTTCACCTCTAACATTGGCTTGTCAGAGTGAGTTACTAGATCATAACTTCCGACGCCTAGCCTCTGATGAGCAGGTTAATCTATGTGAAGCTTATGCTGGCAAGGTCATTTTGGTAGTCAACACTGCATCCAAATGTGGGCTAACTTATCAATATGAAGGGCTGGAGAAGCTACACCAAGAATATAGTGATCAAGACTTTGTTGTGCTTGGCTTCCCTTCCAATGATTTTTTTGGACAAGAACCAGGGACAGAGAAACAGGTTCAAGATTTCTGCAAGTTGACTTATGGTGTCAAATTCCCAATGTTTGAGAAGACAGTTGTTAAGGGAGATGAAGCACATGCGTTTTATCAAGCCCTAGAAGAGCAATCTGGCACCTATCCTCGTTGGAATTTTCATAAATATTTGATTGGCAGAAATGGTCAACTCATAGAAGATTTTGGTCCAAGAACAAAACCTTATAGTAAAAAACTTATCACACAATTAAAAAAAGAATTAGCTCAATAAGTAATTTCAGGCAGTTCCAGTAAAGTCCTATTAGCTCAGCAGCAAGGTTAAGAAGTCCACATCCCTCCTTATTCTCTCGCACGCCAGCCCAGCATAAACAGTTTGCTCAATAGATGGGATCTAACTCATTTAATTAATATAATATATTTATCTTATAGTACTATATATTATTCTCATCGTACGCAATGTTTATTACTCCTCATTGCTATAGGAGATGTGACTTCTTACACACTCTCCTTTCTCGCCCGACATCAAGTAGGGCGAGCTTTTTTAATTTTGATCGCCGATTTAACTAACAACTTGCGGGGCGAGCTATAAATTTCCGCTAAAGCGTCGCCATTTGTATAGCCCCGAATGCTGCCACGTTTACCCTTTCCTTCTGGGCTTGGAAAATACAATGTTTACTAAGATTCATTCTGCCTGTGATTACTTTGGCAAAATCTTTATCCTGAGTTTTTGTTTAATTCACTTTTGCGCATACAGTCACGCTGGAACTGCTCATCCTAAACCATCACTTAATCAGCCCTTACAGCACCTGCCAGAGAATATAAGCCTGAAGAAAGCGCATCTTTTGAAGTTAAAATATGAAGGTGAATTAGAAAACACGACTAATACCTCTATCAATGAAGAAAGCTTTTTATCTGCTTTACTTGCTTATGACAATCTTCGTCTAGAGATTTCTGATATTTTATTAGAATTAATTGTTGAATATCAGCTCAGTGGAGATTTCGCTAAGAAACTGACTGGATTTAGTCAAACATTTTCAACCCGTGTGAAAGACGCACAGAGCCAGATAAACAATTTGGCTGAATACAAGGCCTATAGCA
Organism: Gammaproteobacteria bacterium; assembly: GCA_029253965.1. Taxonomy (GTDB): domain Bacteria; phylum Pseudomonadota; class Gammaproteobacteria; order UBA4575; family UBA4575; genus UBA4575. Next base: position 27,873 of record JAQWYM010000038.1, on the reverse strand, counting down.
ACACTTTTGCTTTAACCTATGCCGCGTTAGTCTATGCCTTGCATGAAGATAAATCCTTTTATAATCGCTACAGCACTGATCTGAAGGATCCAAGATCAATACTGGGGGATTATAAGCAGCGTTTAGATATTGCTTATGCATCCCTCAGTGAAAAACATATTTCTTATCTTGATTTCAATAAAAAAAGACAGTTAGCAGATAAAATTAGCGCCTTAGAGCATCTGATTACTAGTCGCAAGTTGGCGCAACAGTCAACAAGTGAGTTACCTTAATGAAGGTTCGTGGTTTGAGTTGCCTTGATGCTCATGAATTAGTCTTAAGCAAACCTGGAACACTACTCATTGATGTGCGCTCAAGCATGGAGTTCCTCTTTGTAGGTCATCCAAGCAATGCGACTCATATCGCTTGGATTGACGAGCCAAACTGGATCGAGAATGAGGACTTTATACAGGACATCACACGCTTGATTGAGGGAAAAAAACTTACCAAGCATAGTGCCACGCTAGTCTTAATCTGTCGCAGCGGTAATCGTTCAAATGCTGCTGGGAAACATTTGCTTAAACACGGTTTTGATCGCATTTATAATGTCACAGAGGGTTTTGAGGGAGATAGGGATGAGTCAAGCCAACGCAGCACAGTGGGGGGTTGGCGATATCATAATCTACCTTGGGAACAATGCTAGCTTAGCTCTTGCAGATATTGATTAGCAACGTTTAGGTGGCTCTCTCGTTTTTCGGGAGCCATCTTGTTTAATTGTGCACACATCATACTCCAGCGTGGATTGCCTTTTAATGACGCTTGATTTTTATCAATCCAACGCCAAAACAAACCATCCCAAACCTGACACCATTCACCTTTGGCATAATTGCTCATTTTAAGAATATAATTTGATCCTGAAAAATAAGGTTTACTGGTCATAAAACTGCCTGCTGCATTTTGGCTCATACAGAAAATATTTGGCACCATGACCCAATCATATGAATCAATGAACAATTCCATAAACCAGCGATAAATGTCATTCGGGTCAATTTCACATAAAAACATAAATCCACCAAGCACCATTAAACGCTCTATATGGTTGCAGTAAGCCGTATCCATAACGCGCTGGATGCACTGATCTACCGGTGGCATTCCTGTTGTCGCCTGATAAAAGGCTTTGGGCATAGGTCGATGGTGTTGCCAGACGTTTTCATTACGCATGAACACGGATGACTCATCATAAGTTGCCCTCATGAATTCACGCCAGCCAATAATTTGGCGAATAAAACCTTCCACATTATTCATCGCTATAGCCTGTGTCTTTGCATAGTTTAATGCTGCTGCAATAACCTCAGCCGGCGTTAATAAGCCATTATTCAACATCGGTGATAATACCGAGTGATAAAGCCATGATTGATCAGGCAGCATAGCGTCTTCATAGCGACCAAACTGGCTAAACCGCTGAATTAAAAACTCATCCAGCCATTCTCGGGCTGCTTCATGGGTTGTCGGATAGATGATTTCATTTAGCTGCCCGTAATGATCAACGAATTCATCTGTTACCGACTCTATCGCCTGAGCATCAATAGCATCATTCGTCGCATAAGCGAGTTTTGGAATATCTTTCACCGCAGCTTTTACAATCTTCTTCCTATTATCTTGGTCAAAACTCCATTGGCCTCCCACTGGCTGAGCATCCTGCATAAGAATATTGAGACGTCTGCGCTGATCTTTATAAAAGTCTGCCATAAACCATCGCTTATGCTGACTACGCCAAATACGGTTATCTTCCTTGGTGTTTAGAAAACTAGGATTCGATAACCATTGAATGCTAAAACCCAGTTCAGTGCTTAGGCGCTGCAATCGTTTTTGGAGGATGAAATCTGACGGCTCATAACAACAGAGTACAAGCAGGCTCAGGTCCAAATCTGGCTTTGATTCTTTGATTACTGACAGCAGCCGAGACAGACAGGTTTTTTCAGCATCATAAGCAAGCCGCTGTACGCTCTGCCCTGCTTCTTTTAGGTATTGCGCGTAATGCGCCATAGACGAGCGTTGGTAAGCTAATTTTTGCTTATGAAAATAGATTTTATAGTTATGATCTGCGATGAAAAGCTCATCTTCCACGAGTAACAACAGATCGACATCACAATCTATAATTGTAGGCACATGAAAAAGCTGGTTAGGAAAGATTAAACCAACACGGAAAGTACTCAACGATTAGAGCCTGCACTACTATCATCGTGACAGCTCATGCGTTTTTTATAGCGACTATCTGCATAGGGCTCATATAATCGATCTAATAGGCCAATCATGCGTAATCGAGTCACTATCACGCCGAGCACACGATAATAGTGAAGTGCCTTCCAAATCAGTGTAAATGCTCGCGCACCACTGACCACCTCACCTTCCGCTGTAATCACATGGATGCGTTTAAGCAATTGTTCACGCGTCAAAGCGAAACTTTCAATTAATTCTGCTGAGCGACTAATCTCAACCCAATCGACCGCCACGTGCTTAACTAATTTGCGGTAATGGTTAATTTCTTTGCTGCACAATGGGCAGAGGTCATCATAAAAAACACGCAGAGCTTGATTAGCCGACATTCTTGAATCTCATATAGTTCTTGTACAGATATTTTAGCACTCAAACAGCGCTTGTATATTATCTGTTATGTTTAAAGAAAGATTTAGGGGTTACAATTCATGTACAAATTACTTTGCAGCCACGCTAAATTAAAACAAATCCATGGCAGACAATCTTTTACCCTATGACGGCGAACTTTATTTTAACTCTGCTTTGTTAACAGTGGAAGAAAGTGATGTCTTGTATTTAAGTCTAAGCGACTCTATCGCCTGGGAGCAGCGCAGTATCACCCTCTTCGGGAAACGCATGCTACAGCCCCGACTGATAGCTTGGCATGGTGATGTTGGTGCTAATTATCGCTACTCTGGAGCAGATTATATTGCTCAGCCGTGGACTGCAGAGTTGAGCCACTTGAGAGAACGGGTCGAAGGCTTTTTTAAGCGCCGTTTTAACAGTGTTCTACTCAACTATTATCGTGATGGCAATGACAGCATGGGCTGGCACCGAGACAATGAAAAACAGTTAGGAGGCCAGCCCGCTATCGCCTCGGTAAACCTCGGCGCTACTCGGCTATTTAAACTACAACACGTCACTACAAAAGAATTACGCAAGATTGATCTAAGCAGCGGCAGCGCTCTATTAATGGCTGGCTGCTGCCAACAATACTGGCGACATAGCGTACCAAAACAGAAAGGTATTATTACTGGACGCATCAATCTAACCTTTAGGTATATAGAGCAGGGTTAATGAATACAGGGCCATAAATTTTAACGTATAACCTAGGACATGCAGTAACCATATGGACCGTGACCGAACCACAGCCTTATTAGCTCATGCTGGTGTAATACCGTTTATCGCCTGCACGCTGATGATTTCGTTTCAAATTGAAACAGTCATTGTCGGCTTGTCTTGGCTGGATATTCTACTCAGCTATAGCCTTGTGATTATTAGTTTCATGTCTGGTGTTCATTGGGGACAAAGCTTAGACCTGGATCAGAGGTGGAGCAGTCAACTCTTTATTATGAGTAATATTTGCAGCCTCAGTGCTTGGTTTTCTTATCTTTTACTAAGTCAAAAACTTGCGCTTTTGCTGCATGCTCTTATCTTCTGTTTACTTTGGTTGATAGACCGCAATCTCAAGCATAGTAAATGCATATCAACGCACTATTACCTTCTACGCAGACGTATAAGTGTCATCGTTGTAACCTGTCTCCTCAGCCAAACCCTTGTAATAGCGAATTGAAATAATGATGATATATACAATAGACGCAGCACTTAACCCTAAATTTCACTCAAAAATAGCGGAAGCCATACCTTATGAGTAGCGTTAGAGATACCGATTTTTTAGAGAAAATGAACGCCATCAATGCTGCTACGGCATCGACTATTTTAAATCAGCTCTATCATGTTGATGCAGAGTTTATCGACCCTGTAAAACGTATCCATGGCTGCGCCAATTTAATCACTTACTTTGAAGACATCTACGCAGGGGTGCAGTCTTGTCATTTTGAATTACTAGGATCAATCAGCACAGCAGATAAGAGCAGCTTAGAATGGGAGATGCGACTCAGGCATAAGACATTAGCTCCGAAGCGAGACATTCTCTTGAATGGTGTCAGCGTGTTGCACTACCGCCAAGACTTAATTCATTATCAACGCGACTATTATGACCTTGGTGCTATGGTTTATGAACAGATACCCATTCTAGGCGCCGTTATTCGCAAAATTAAGGGACAGATCTAGAACCGTGTCTGCTAAGCAATTACAAAAAGCATTTTCAGGCAAGGTTATTTGGCTAACCGGCGCCTCCTCCGGCATTGGTCGCGCACTGGCCATTGCCTTGTCACAATTCGACTGCGAGCTCTACCTAAGCGCACGCTCAAGGAAGAACTTAGAACAAACAGCAAGTCAATGTTCGAGTAAGGCTCAAGTGCATTTACTGCCTGCTGATCTCTGCCTCAAAGCCAGCAACCAAACTATTTGCAGCGAGATACAGCAGCATCAAGGACGCCTCGATCTGGCTATTCTTAATGCTGGCAGCTGTGAATATGTTGATGTGGATGCCTTTGATAGCACTGTCTTTGAAGAGCTCATAAAAACTAATTTCCTTAGTATGGTTTATGGCATAGAAAGCGCTCTACCCTTATTAGAACAGTCTGAGCACGCCAAACTCGTCGGCATGAGTAGTGTTGCCAGCTATATTGGTATCCCACGATCAGAGGCCTATGGTGCAAGTAAGGCCGCTATCTTCAATATGCTGAGTGCCTTACGTGTCAGCTTATCTACTAAGAACATCTGCACCCAAGTTATTTGTCCGGGCTTTGTTGCAACTGAGCTCACCGCGCGTAATGACTTCCCTATGCCAGCATTAATATCCGCAGAAAAAGCGAGTATGGCAATATTAAATGGTATGGCAAAAAATCACTTTGAAATCCATTTTCCTAAGCGCATGAGTTTATCCCTGAAGTTTTTAGCCTACCTCCCTGAGCGCTTACGTTTTGCGTTACTCAAACTCAGCATGAAACCGAGCAGACATTAATCGTGTCAACTTTTTACAGATATAGCAGCAAAAGAGAACAGCAATGCGAATAGCAATAATTGGTGCGGGTGTCTCAGGACTAACAGCAGCACACCACCTACAAGCGGATCATGAAATCACGATCTTTGAAGCAGACAGCCATATTGGCGGTCATGCCAACACACTCAGCGTTGAAGAGGCGGGTAGAGAAATTCCTATTGATACAGGTTTTATTGTATTCAATGATTGGACCTACCCACATTTCCAAGAGATGGTTTTACCACTAGGTGTAGACATCCATAATTCTGATATGGGTTTTTCGGCTAAATCAGAGAGCACAAAATTTGAATGGGCTGGCAATACACTGGCCAGCCTAATTTTTAATCGTGATAATTTTTGGCGGTTGCAACCTTATCAAATCTTATTCGACATGCTGCGCTTTAATAAACAAGCTAAACGCTATGTTGCAGCAAACAAGGATAGCCACTGGACATTAGCTGAGTTTCTAGCAGAACATAGATTTAGTGACGCTTTTATTAATTACTACATCTTACCTATGGGCGCAGCAATCTGGTCATCCAGCCCTGCAAGTATCCAAGAATACCCCGCAGCCAGCTTCCTACACTTCTTCCAGAATCATGGTCTTCTGAATCTCTTCAAGCGCCCACAATGGAAGACTATTGTCGGCGGCTCAAAAGAGTATGTCAGTCGTTTGTGCCAGCCTTTTCGAGAGAAAATTCATCTAAACACCGCTGTTCGCTCAGTACATAGATCACGCAGTGGCGTTCAAATTGAAACCAGTAGTAATCATAATCTACAGTATTTTGATCATGTCATTTTCGCCTGTCATAGTGATCAAGCGTTGCGCTTATTAGAGCAGCCAACAACTTTAGAAAAGGACTGCTTGTCAGCCCTCAACTACCAACTCAACATTGCCACCCTGCACAGTGATAGCAGCCTGATGCCGAAACGCAAAAATAGCTGGGCTGCTTGGAACTACTATATCCCTGAAAAACCTACTGACCGAGTGCAGCTCACTTACTATATGAATCTTTTACAAAAAATAGAGAGTGACAAGGATTATTTCGTTACCTTGAATGATGATGGCTTGATTGATGAGGCTTGTGTTTATGCTCGTGTTAACTATATGCATCCAGTATTCAACCAAGCAGCGATCGAGGCACAACAGCAATTCACAACAATGAATCAACTCAACAACACCTCTTATTGTGGCGCTTATTGGCGTCATGGTTTTCATGAGGATGGTGTTTGGAGCGCATTACAAGCAGTCAACGCAATTAAAAGAAATTGTAATGAAGCCAACACAGCATAGCTGCATTTATCAGGGCAGCGTTTGGCATCAGCGTAACCTACCCAGAGTTCATTCATTTCAATATCAACTATTTATGTTGTATGTTGATCTTGATGAATTAGAACAGACCTTTAAACCCTTTTGGTTGTGGGGAATAGATCGTTTTAATGTCGCCTCATTTCGACGCAAAGATCATTATGGCTGTGACAAAACAACACTGAGTAGCAGTATTCGTCAATTAGTCTTAGAGCGAACCCAGCAACCAGTTGCAGGCCCCATTCGGCTCTTAACTCAGTTTAGATTATTAGGTTATGCCTTCAACCCATTAAGTCTTTATTTTTGCTTTGATCTGAGCGGTGAAAACCTCACACATATTGTTGCTGAAGTCAGTAATACACCATGGAATGAACAACACTGTTATGTGCTCAGTGCTAACCAATCAAACGCAGAAGTATTTCATGCTCAGCACCAGAAGACCTTCCATGTATCACCTTTCATGCATTCTGACATGCAATACCGTTGGCAAATTTCCCAGCCTCTTGAAAGGCTAGAGGTACAAATTGAAAATCTAGTTGAAGACGAAATCTTATTCTCAGCAAAGATGAACTTAGAGAGAAAATCATTAAATGCGCAAACCCTGCGCAGCACGCTATGCAATTTCCCATTAATGAGCTTTAAAATTATTTTGGCTATTTATTGGCAGGCACTAAAATTGTGGATCAAAGGTATCAAGTATGTACCTTATAAAAAACCTTAGTTAAGAGAGACCGATGTCTATTATTCCAAAAGAGCAAAGCAAGTCATTAAACACCGTTAATATGAACTGGCTTGATCGACTGGCTAAAGATTTACTTTTTGCCAAGTTAAATAAAATAACACAGGGTTATTTACGCCTTGAGTTTGCTAATGAAGTGACTGAATTTGGCAGCAAAGATTCTGGCATCTCGTTAGATGCACATATCTGTATCGACAACCCAGCCTGCTTTAAAAGTATCGTCTTTGGTGGTGAACCTGCCGCAGGAAAGGCCTATGTCGATGCCTGGTGGAGTTCAGAATCAGTCATAGATGTATTGCGCTTACTCATACTTAATCGAGAGGTCATGTTTTCATTGGATGCAGACCTAGGTGTCTTTTCGCGTTATGCCTTTTCAGCACTACATTTTTTACGTAAAAACAATAGGATCGGTTCAAAAAAGAATATCAGCGCACATTATGATATTGGCAATGACTTATATGCTCTATTTTTAGACCCTAGCATGATGTATTCATCAGCCTATTTTAGTAAGGATATAAAGCAACTTGAAGAGGCTTCAGTAAAAAAGCTGCGTGTGATCTGTGAGAAGCTAGATTTGAATGAGAATGATCATGTTTTAGAAATTGGTACTGGTTGGGGTGGCTTTGCCATTTATGCAGCAAAAAACTATAACTGCCGAATTACAACCACCACCATCTCTGATGAACAGCATGCCTACGCAAAAAATTCTATTAAGAAAGCAGGCCTAGAAGATCGTATTACCCTATTAAAACAAGACTATCGTGAATTAGAGGGTGAATATGACAAGCTTGTTTCGATTGAAATGATTGAAGCCGTTGGCCATCAATACATGGATAGCTACTTTCAGGTATGCAGCCAACGTCTAAAGGAAAACGGCATCATGCTAATACAAGCGATTACAATCTCTGATTACATGTATCAAGACTACTTACGCTCAGTGGATTTCATTCAGAAATACATCTTCCCTGGTGGCTGTCTTACCAGTATGCACTCAATGCTGGACAGCGTAAGTCGTAAGACTGACTTGACGTTATTTCATTCTGAAGCCTTTGCCTCTAGTTACGCTAAGACCTTAGAACTCTGGCATGAACGCTTCATCACAAATTATGAAAAAGTGATCAGCCTTGGTTATCCAGAATCATTCATTCGTCTCTGGGAGTATTATTTAAAGTACTGTCAAGCTGGCTTTGAAGAGCGTGTTATTGATATTCAACATTTATGTTTCAAAAAACCACGCAGTAACTATGAGTTGAACCTGCACAGATGAAAATAAACTTTTTCTTTGTATTTAACTTTATCGGTCTACAATTAGTTTGGGCTGCCTGTGCCTATGCTGCTGTTGAGCAAGACGCCTCACTAGGTGTCATAGCCGCTATCATCTATCTGGCACTGCATTTTAGCTTCAGCCCTCATGCCTCTGTTGATTTTATAATACTGGTTGGCGTCACCAGTATTGGCTTATTGCTTGACTCACTCAATCAAACCTTTGAGGTTGTTAGTTTTTATGCCAGCAATGCATCATTTTTAGCTATTCCCTACTGGTTACTAACCCTATGGATGGTATTTGCTGTCAGTCTGCCACACAGCCTCTACTGGCTGCATCGTAAGCCGCTTATAGCGATGTTAGCAGGCGCCTTTGGCAGTATCAGTAGTTACTATGCTGGCAGCCGCTTTGATGCACTCAGCTTCGCTGAACCGCTATGGCAGTCCCTACTCGTGTTTTCACTTGAGTGGGCCCTGCTTTTACCTGTAAGTTATTACTTTATAAAGCGTTTAAAAGATTCCAATACTTCTAGGAGTTAAGACATGAAGAATAACGGCCTATATTATTTAGTCGCTGCACTATTAAGTCTTTCATTAAACTTTTCTACAGCTATCGCAGATGAGTCAAATTCTGATGTTATCTATCAGCTTCATTTACCGGAAGGGGTCGGACCGTTTCCCGCCATAGTGGCTATGCATGGTTGCTCAGGATTGATTGCTGTGGTTAAAGAAGGCTTGACAGACTGGGCTAATTTTTTCAAGAAACAGGGCTATGCAACGCTAATAGTCGACTCATTCAGTAAACGTAGTTTATCCGGTGGTCGCGTCTGTTCGTCTATTGACCTTTTACGTCAGGCTTTAGACTATCGTAATAAAGATGCCTTTATGGCCTATGACTACCTTGCAGCTCGAGCCGATATCAGTGAACATATTTTCGTACTCGGTCAAAGTAACGGCGCGAGCGTAGCACTCTTGAGTGCTAGTACTGAGGGACAGCGCCTAGCAGCGTCAGAGAGCCGCTTTAGTGGCGCCATTGCTCTCTACCCATGGTGCGGTTATATGCTCAATAATAATGCGCGTTTGGTGAGTCCCACATTGGTACTTATTGGTGAAAAAGATGACTGGACACCGGCCTCACTCTGCCGACAACTATCAGGCCAACGGCAGCAACAAGGGCTTGAGCTTAAGGTCTACGCGGAGGCATACCATAGCTTTGACTTAAACATTCCAATACAGGCCTATAAAGGTCATATGCTAGGACGTAATCAAGCAGCCTTTGAAGAAAGCCGAAAAGATAGTCTCGTGTTTTTAGAAGCCATTATTAAAAAATAAGCCGCTTACTCAGCAACAACCGGAACGAGCTCTGGCACCACTAATTGTATGCCGGGATGAATTTTATTCAGGTCAAGATCAGGGTTGTGTTGAATCAACAACCACAACGGCACCTTAAACTTACGCAAGGTCAGCACCCATAGGGATTCACCCCGTTTAACTGTATGCGTGTAGGTTGCAGCGATCCGATAGAGATCAAAGAACTCACCTTGTAGCTGACGTTGAAAGGCCAATCGTTTGCGTTCAAATTGCTCAACATTGACCTCTGAAAAATCCAAACTAATACGACGACCAACAATAACGGGCTTACCGTAGCGCATCTTATTGATGTTACGTAAGCGACTCGCACGTATATCCAACCAGTCAGCATAATGACCTAAGGTTTCAGAGGCCTGCACTTGGATTGTTGCATCGGCAGCCACAGTGTAATCACTAGGGTCAGATAATAAATTAGCACCGATTACTTCTGCACTTTCATCAGATTCAGCAACCTCAGTAGCCACTGGTGTATTGCTGGCCTCTTCTTTATCTAGCTCGACTGTCTCGAGTAATGCAGAATCCACTGAGTCGATCATGCCATCATTCTTAACCACTGTGTTCTGTTCTATGTCGTCATCAGTCACGCTCATGGCTTGCTTAGCATCAGAGCTTATAGACACTTTAGCAGCAGCCTCAGCAACTTGATCGAGTTTGGCCAAACGGACAGTGGCTAACCTTTCTGCTGAATCAACAGGCAGGCGTAATTTTTGACCTATGCGAATAATATTCCTGCGACCAATACCGTTAACAGCACGGAGCTCACTAACCTTATAACCGTAGCGTTTAGCAATCTCAGATAAGGTATCACCACGCACCACCCTATGTTCAACATCAGGCGTCTGCTGACTATGGCGTTGACTCGCAGGCATTGCTAGCAGGATACTTTGTAATGACTGAGCTTTTCGAGTCTTGGGAATACGTAATATGAAGCCTTTAGGAATATGCTTACTACCATTCCAAACGGGCTCTAATAATGAGCGATTATGCTGTCGCAACTGTTTGATTGAAACACCACTGGCCTGGCTCAAGTCTTTAGCTGAGATGTAGTGCTCAAGCTTAAACATTGAATAATCATAGGGCTGATTTTTATGCAGGGTACCAAAGTACTTTTCTGGATTTCTATCTACTTCCAGAGCAGCTAGAAAAGCGACATAAAAGTTACGTGATGCAAAACCAAAATAACGACCTTTATAGTTACGCACAATGACTTCAATATCACGCGTACCAATGGTATTGACTGCTCTACGCATACTCGCAAGGCCATGATTATAGGCAGTCAATGCCAGAGGCCAACTATGGATGATTTCATTATTGTGTTGCAGCAGGCGTGCAGCAGCACGAGTTGCTGCAAACGGGTCCATACGCTCATCAACAATATAGTCGATTGTCATATAACGTCGCCCAGTGGCACGAATAAATTGCCAGAGTCCTGCAGCACCGACTCTAGAGTAGGCATTGGGATTAAATGAAGACTCAACATGTGGCAGAATCGCTAGCTCTTTAGGCAGGCCCATATCTGCAAAAACACTATCAATATAGCTACGCCATTCACCAGAACGGATGACACCCTGTTTAAAACGATTACTTTGACCTAATTGAAAGCGGATATCCTTGGCTGCTTGCAGTAGGCGTTCATTGGTTACCTCAGCACCCCATAATTTCAACACCCTAGCCTCATTACGACTAAGATTGCTGCGCTTGCCGTTTGCAATCTTATGCAAGGCTTCAGCATATTCTTTCTTTATCTGTTTAATTTTTTCTCTGTTTTTGCGACGGCTATCACCCATCTCAATTCGATCATAAATGACGGCTAAATTCTGAGCGTCATGAATATATCCCTGCCGTGTCGTCACCTCGGTATAAACCTTCAACCAGAAGCCAACATCTTTTTGTAATGAAGCCGGTCTCGGAAAGTCTTCGGCCTTTGCCGTTTGATCAAAAAGTAAAATGCTTAATGACAGCAGTAGGAAAGCAGTCATGAGAATTCTTTTCAAATTAAGCAGACCATGGCAGCAAGGGTTTATAGGCATACTCATGAACACTTATGCTTAACCCAATTATAGAAACAGATCATCAAGCCAATCCAAGGCAAACTATGCAATCCAAGATCGAACCAATCAATCAGCGCGAAAGTAAAACTAGGATCACCCATTAAGATTATTTTTTGATAGATATGAGGTTCAGGAAAATACGGTGCTAAACCCAAGCTGATTGCAAGAAATAACCACAGCACAATTGCTTTATAACTAAACATAACGTCCTCTAATATACAATTTTAATGGGTTGAGTTTGATCAGCTGATCCAAGTACTTGGCCAATAATAGCGGTATCTGAATAACCACATCTTATTAACTCATTGCGACAGGTCTCGGCTTGATCAAAGGGTACGGCTACCAGCAAGCCTCCTGCTGTCTGCGGATCAAATAACAGCGGAAAGCGAGGGTGTTGTGCTGCTTTCTCAAGATTATTCAAGGCTCTTTTTAAACGCAAATTCTGTGGCTGCAACGATGAAAGAATACCTGCATTAACTGTCTCTTGCGCACCATCAAGCAGAGGAATTTGATCAATGTATAACTCCGCACCCACCTTTGATGCCTTAGTCATTTCAAATAGATGGCCGAGCAGGCCAAAGCCAGTCAGATCAGTACAGGCAGTGACCTTATAGTTCATCAAGCATTGTGCTGCCTGTTGGCTAGAAAGCATCATGCTATCTAAAGCTGAATCAATCCACCGTCCCTTCGCTTGTGCGCGCATATCCGCTGCAAATAAAGTGCCAGTACCAATTGGCTTGGTCAGTAAAAAGGCGTCTCCAGCCTGCAGGCCTGCCTTGCTCCAGGCACTATCGGCCTTAACCAAACCATTTACACTCAAACCAAAAGAAAGCTCTGCACCTTCAGCAGAGTGGCCCCCCGTGAGTATGGCGCCAGTGCCTTCAAGCATATACATGCAACCAGCAAGAACATCATAAAGTGTTTCTTCAACCACTCGTTCACGAGCATAGGGTACCGTTGCAATGGCTAAAACTGATTGTGCCTCAGCACCCATCGCAAAAACATCGCCCAAGGCATGGTTACTAGCAATCGCACCAAACAAGTAGGGGTCGTCAACAAAGGCACGAAAATAATCAACACTTTGCACTAATAACTTGCCTGCAGGCACAGTAATAACAGCGCAATCGTCAGGGGCATCTCGTCCAACCAGCACATCAGCACGACTTTGCTGTGGTAATCGCTGCATTACTCGAGCCAGTACACTGCTACCAACCTTGGCTCCACAGCCACCACAACGCATCGCTAAAGTAGATAATTCACGAGCGGCCTGCTCATCTGCTAACTTCGTATTAAAGCCTGGGACTTCATCTTCCTGCATAGCTTGCAGATCACTGTACTGCCGAACAAAACGTTGATCAATCCAGTTCTTCAAGCGCCAAACTGAAGGGCCTGAAGCTGTCCATAAGCCGCGTGAAGCAATAGCTACTTTATCGCCTGTACCAATAAGACTTAAAGTAGTCTTCTGCGGATGATATTTTTTGAGTGATTTTTTAAGCGCAAAATGCCGTAAGTTAGCGCTTAATATTCGCCCTTGACGAACCGCATAAACACCAGACTTCTGCTTTAGCTGAGCGAAACTCGCGATATCACCAGCAGCAAAAATATTTTCATGAGAGAGAGACTGTAGCTGTGCATTGACTTGAATAAAACCAGCCTCATCCACAGCAAGACCACTCTTTTTTGGCCAAGTAGGTGCGGCAGCATTGGTCACCACTATATTAGCTAATGAAGCCAGCTTAGTTTGATCATCTAAATACAGCTTATTAGCTTCTGTCTTGCTGACACCAAGGCCTTCAATGATCTCAATTCCACGTTGCTGCAAAATAGTATAAAAACGTTTGCGCAGTCTGTTGGAATAGGTTGGTAATATTGTTTCACTTTTGGTAATTAGTCGAATAGATACCTTTGCCTTATTCTGCGTTATAGGCTGCTCGCTTTGTAACTGAGACAGTCGATGGTGCATCGCTAAAGCTAATTCAACACCACCAGCACCTCCACCGACCACTGAAATTGGAAATTCTCCAGCCGCTGCTAAGACCCTAGCTTGTAGTTGCCGCCATTGTTCTAGAAAGCGATCAATTGGCTTAGCTGCTATCGCATATTGCTCTGCACCACTGATCTTAGAAACAGCCGGAGTCGAACCTGTATTAATGGATAATAGATCAAAATATACAGATGGCCTTCCAGCCACATCAACGCGCTGCTCAGTAAGTTGTAAGCCTTCTACTTCTGCATGATAAATACGGCATTGAGCAAGGCGAGCAAGACGAGCAAGATCAATATGACAGTCATCATAATTATAGTGGCCAGCCACATACCCCGGTAGCATTCCAGAATAAGGTGTATGCAAATCACGCGTAATTAAGGTGAGTCGAAGCCCGGGTAATGGTTGCATTGCAAATTTCTTTAGAACGGCTAAATGTGCATGACCACCACCAATTAGAACCAAGTCTTTTACAATTGGTGTCTGTACTTTCTGCATGACAAGTATTTATCCTAGGCTATCAAGAAATGGGTTTAAAACTGAGGTCGGTGTCTATCAAAACGAGCTCGCAAGCTACAGAGGTGTTATCTCAACTTTTAATGTAATGTTCTTTACAGAGTACAGACCAATGTCAGATATCTTTGAATATATCAGTTCAAGCTTGTGAGAGAATAATACGTTACAACGATGCTTAGTATTTTACCCATACTCACAACATTAAGTAGAATTATTAAAACATGCAGATCATTTTAGTCACCCCTGCCCCAGTAAACTCAACTAATGGTAATCGTATTAGTGCCAATCGCTGGGCTATTCTATTAACTCAGCTGGGTCATGATGTCACCGTGGCCGAGAAATATAGTGCAGAAACAGCGGATTTAATGATCGCAATTCATGCTTGGCGAAGCCAAGAGGCTATTTTTCAATTTAAACGACACAATCCCTTAGCAAAGCTTATCGTTGTTCTCTCAGGCACTGATATTTACCAGTATATTAATAGCCATCATGACAGCACATTAAAAGCGATGCATGAGGCTGATGTGTTACTCGGGCTTAATCACCAAGTGATCCATGCCCTACCTTATGAGCTAAAACAGCGTCTCTGTGTGATCCCGCAATCAGCCACTATACCGCGACTCAGAGTTAAGCCAAACAAACACTTTCTGGCGCTTGTTGTTGGCCATTTACGTGATGTTAAAAATCCATTTCAGGCAGCCAAAGCAACACGATCATTACCTGCAAGCAGTAGGATACAAGTGCATCATTATGGGCGTGCTCACAGCCCCTCATGGGGCTTGCAAGGACACAGAGAGACAGCAGTCAATCGGCGTTATCATTGGCATGGTGAAGTTAATAAAAGACAGTTAGCGACACTCTACCAACAGGCCGATGTGATGATAATTTCTTCAAAATTGGAGGGTGGAGCAAATGTTATTTGTGAAGCAATTACTGCTGGTTTACCAATACTGGCATCTAAGGTAGCTGGCAATGTGGGGTTGCTTGGAGAAAATTATGAAGGCTATTACGCGCTATCAGACACAGCAATGTTGTGTAAAAAGCTAATCAAATTAGAGCGCGACAGGTCATTTTATTCCCGCCTCAAAGCACAGTGTCTTAAGCTACAAAAAAATTATAACCCGCACCGAGAGTCACTAGATTGGAGCGCCTTATTGAGGCACTTAACAGAATCTTCGAACTAAAATTGAATCTGTAGACTGGCCAGATAGTGACCAGCCTAAAGATCACAGGCGTCTAGAGAAGCTCAACATTTACCGCTTGAAGTCCTTTATCACCGTCTTCGACAGTGAACTGGACTTTCTGGCCTTCTTTCAAGGTTTTGAAACCCGCGCCAGAAATTGCGCTGTAATGTACAAACACGTCCTTTCCGTTTTCTTGCTCTAGGAAACCGAATCCTTTAGATTCATTAAACCATTTTACGTGGCCGATAGATGTCGACATAACTAAACTCCGAAATTAAATTAAATATTTACTTGGCTATGCAAGAAGGCAGGAATTAGGTTAAACAGATAAAACGAGAAACTACCGAAGGGTTACCGGACTACTGTGAAAAACCTGCTATATACTTTCATAGATATAGCCAGTGTACGCAAAAGCTTCTAAATGTAAACAAATTTTACAATAATTAACCAATGATACAGGGGCTGAAAAAAGATGATTAGCGTTTCTAAAACAGCATGCACGTATAAACACTTAACATTTATCTTAGCCCAGTACTTGCGCAGCACTTTACTAGAGACTCATTCAGCGCATAACAGTGATAAAGAGACTTTCTGAGTATGTGCGACCATCATTTTAAAACACTCATTCTCATGCTGCTTAGTCTACTGCTAATAGCCTGCGGACAAAGTGATTCAGAAGAACGTATCGCAGAACAAATGTTGTTTAAATTTGGACATTATTATGACACGGCTGCTGGCGACATAGAGAATGATCAGCACATAATAGAAAAGAAACGGAAGTTGCTAATCACCTTGTCACAAGAGAATAGCGACGCATTACGTTCACTCGCTTTTTTATGGCAGCAACGTGCCAATCAAATCTGTGGTGACGCGACATCCAGCCAAACCATAGCCACTCAGACAGGCTACGATTCCTTACTCAGCGACAGCCAGCAAACGCAGCTATCGATCAGTGCTGACGACCCTAAAACGGTGTTATGTCTGCAAGCGTTTTACCGCAAAAACTTTTCAGCCATGACTAATATGCTGCTGTTTCATCTGAAGAACAGCACTCTTTAAATAGACTCTGCTTGGTCTCTATTCCGATCAACAATACAGTAAAAACCTAAGGGTTTATCTTCATGGTTATGTATTTGATGCGCCGTGTTTGGCTTGATATAAATCACATCATGCGCCGATAAATAATAGTTTTTCTCAGCAACTAAGACCTTACCTCGACCACGTGCACCGATAATGACATGACTATGCTGATGACGTTCCAGACTGGAATAACCGCCTGCTTCGATTTCAAAATAACGCAAGTCAAAGCAACATGCTTCATCTTGCTTGCCAATGAGCTCTATGCGTTTCACACCGGTAAAAGGTAGTGTCTGATCTTTTTTATAGAGAATGGCCGGACGATCTTGCCAATCAAAATCTACTGCTGGCAGATACTCTAGAAACGCTTGTGCCGCTGAGTCACCAATCTCGCAGGAAGAAACTGCCTTAACACTTTTTTCCTGTGCAACTAACTCCTCATCAAATTGCTCTAGAATCTTTGCTTTAAAGTCTGCTGTCGATTTTTTGCTATCCGCATTATGTTGTAACAAAGAACCCCCAAGCAAAAACACTGAGTCGGCACCATAGGTCAGCCCCATGTCTGGCAAATCGGCATAGGTCATCCCACCTGCTGGACAGGGTAAGGCTGCAGCAATCCCTGTTAGTGGCGCTCGAAGACGCTGGCTAATAGCTGCTGTCTCTAACTGACTAAAAGAGAAGCGACCACCGGCATTAGGAAATACTGAGATATCAACTCCAGCCAGTCGATAGAGGTAACCATAAAGCAGTTCAGCTGACATACCGTGTGAAGCTTGAATACTAAAACTTCCAGAAAAAGCAGGATGAGCCATATAGATAAGATCATATTGCTGCGCCAAACCACGCGCGTGATCCAGCCCCATAATCAGAGGTGATAATAAAACACCCTTCAGCCCCAACTCCTTAAGCCAAGCAAAATGACGCTCCAGCTCTTCATATTTAGAGGCAATATAAGGGAAGTATAGGCAACGGCTGGCACTATCATCTGCTGCTCGCTGTAATGCTTGTTGGCACGCAGTTGTCCGTGACTGAAAGGCGCTAAAATTCGCTATCAGATTTTGATCATCTTTAATGATATCGCCGCCACCACTAGCAAAGGCATAAGCTAGGTCAGCGAAATAGGCATCACTTTCACCTTTTGGCTTGAGTGCTGTCGCTAATAAGGGACGTTGATAAACACCCAGTGCCTGGCGAACACCTTGAATACCAAAACGCGGTCCTTGGAAATGGCTTAAAACACTCTCAGGGAGCTCAATATCTAGCAACCGTACGCCGGGGTACATCGACACATTACCGAAACATAGATTGAGTAGTTGATTGAAACTTTCACCTACATTAGCTGCTGAAAAGCTAAAGACTACTCGGCAGTAACCGGCACGATCGCTGAGCTCTTCTAAAAGCTCAATTCTGCCAAGAATCTTTTCTTTGATGTCATCACTCAAGACATCTAATGGTGTCTCGACACTTTGTTCAATAAGAATTTTTTCAGCTAATGCCTCAGCATCAGCAAGTTCTATGTGCATTAAATAGTGCAGACGGATTCTGTCAGTCATGAGCTCACTTTCCTGAGAAAATTAAAAAACCTTCGCATCCATAATGCTATAGCTGAAGCTTTGCAGCCACTCTGTATTAAATAATCGATGTCACTAGAAACCACTTATCAACAGCCAATACAACATCCTAGCCGCTTTCACTCAGCTGCCTCTTGCTTTAACCTGATTAGCTTGATAACCAAGTTAGTAGGCGCAAATGATGAACGATGAGACTATTTTCAGTAAAATTATACGACGTGAAATTCCTGCTGATATCGTTTATGAAGACGACATCTGCCTCGCCTTCCGTGATCTGGCTGCACAGGCACCATTGCATGTATTACTCATTCCTAAAAAAGCTATTAGCATGCTTTCTCAGGCTGATAGTGAGGATCAATCACTTTTGGGCCACCTATTACAGGTCGCACCAAAGATAGCTGCAGAGGAAGGTTATGCTGACTGCTTTCGTTTAGTTATGAATAATGGTGCTGAGGCTGGACAAAGTGTTTTTCATCTTCATTTACACATTCTTGCTGGCCGCAACTTCCAATGGCCACCCGGATAATCAACCTCAGTCTATAACTGGCGATTAATCCATGAAATTAGGCTTTGTAACTGATTAGGCTCAGTTGAATGCTCTTTCAAATGTAATAAGCTCTGTCGCAGGCTAACTAAAATCTGTTCATGCTTTTTCACGCGATTACGCTGGTAGGCCGTTTCCAGTCGTGCTTTTTGCAATTGAGCGACGAGTTCTGAACGATTCATCTCATTAGGTGGTTTATCTGATCCTTGGCTTAATGAACCATCTTTGATCTTATTCACCCAAGCCACCATATCAACCCCATCAATCTTAATATTAGGGTAGCACTGGCGTAGGTCATCAAGGTGAATCATGCCTCGCGCGGTACTTAATACACCATCATTGATCTGCTGGTGCATTTGATCAATGGAAATACCCACAATATGTGCTGCTTTGGTGACACTAACAAATTCGCCCACAGCCTCTCCTTAGCAAATGGCTCATAATTATAATAATACGCTAATTCATGCTTATTGTTGGCTCGAGAGCAGTCTGTTTCAAACAACTTGATGAATAAATGCTCAAACAAACGACCAAATAGCGACAACAAACTATGCAGAGATTAAAGAACGTGGCGAATTTATAGTTAAAACTATTGGTATCTTCTAGAAATTTACATAGAATGGGGCTATCTACTGAAGGAAAGAATGATATTGATTAATCTTTCATAGGATCTTGATTGATCTCTTTGGTAGCTAGATTTTTCATACTAATAATAAATTATAAAGTGGTATTATCCACGATACACAAACCCTGGAGTCAAGAAATGCAAGCAAAGCTACTGAAATCTCTTCAAGCCATAGCACTAGCTGGAACTGTTGTTATCGCTACCGGTTGTACTGTAAATTCTACAACTGCTAATGGTGCTAATCCATTAGATGAAGTTCGCGAGATTGCGAATGAAGCACTACGCACAGCTAACACTGCGGGTTACAACGCATCTGTTGCTAAAGACATGGCATTAGGCGCTCAAGAAACTGCTGATTTAGCAGTAGAATTAGCGACTATGGCTCAGGATACTGCTGATGCAAATACTCGTCGTGCTAACGTGATGTTCCACGACACAATGAAAGCTAAGTAATCCTTAACTTTTTATTGAGTATAAAAAAGGCCTCTTCTAGAGGCCTTTTTTTCGTCTTTAATTTATAAGAGTCATACCTAAAACCCTATTCAGCCTCTCCTACCGCCCTCATCTGACGCCGAGCAATCGAAAATGGCATGCCCTGCTTATTCCTCGCCCTCAGATAAGCTTCTTCCCAGTCGGTTTCTACTTCATAAGCCGTGTGAACAGCAGTTTGTTTTATAACCGCCTGTACAAACTGCGTTAAATTCTTTGACGCAGCTTTTTGATATTCCTCAGTTTCTGCATGACTTTCAATATAGAGCTGATCTTCATGCCAACCCACTTTATAGGGCTGATTGATAATCTGTACCGGTGTATTGATCTTTACCTCTGAGAAAAGCTGCTGAATACCATTAGGATGCATGCGAATACAGCCGTGAGTTACTCGCATTCCGATACCATCAGGCACATTGGTGCCATGAATTAGGTAGCCAGGCAGTCCTAGACGTATGGCATAGTCACCTAAAGGGTTATCAGGCCCTGCCGGCACCACTGCCGGTAATGGATCGTTCTTAGCCTCATGCTCAGCGCGGATAGATTTTGGTGGATACCAATTCGGCTTTGCTCTTTTACCAATAATCTTGGTTTCAGCCAGTGGCGTTCCCCACTGTTCACTTTTACCCACACTGATCGGATAGGTGCTAACCGCTAGTGACTGGCTACCCACCTCTGCTGGGTGAAAATAATACAGTCTTAGCTCTGCTAAATTAACCACCACACCTGTTTGCTTTACATTAGGCAAGACATAACGGGTGGGCACAATTATGCGTTCACCGGCTTCTGGTATCCATGGGTCGATATTTCGATTGGCTTCGACTAATTCGTTAAAGCCGACCCGCAATTCTTGTGCTAGAGCCAAGAAATTATCATTTTCTTTGAGGACATAAATCCCCATATTACCCACAACTTCATCACCTACTTGATAGTGATAAGTGTCAGCAGAGACCTTGGCGGCAAACAGTGATAGCAAACAAAAAATTATGATTAATCTCATCTTAGATCTCCATTGACGATAGCGGTAAGGTTTTTAGTCATGCACAGCAACCTCAACTGCCTGCGCCATAATATCGAACACCCATTCTATCTCGGCCTCGGTAATCACATAAGGTGGCATAAAGTATATGACGTTACCTAATGGTCGTAATAAGAGTTCTTTTTCCAGTGCAAATCGATGTGCACGAAGACCACGACGCTGCTGCCATGGAAAGGCTTCGCGCGTTGTTTTATCGGCCACCAACTCAATCGCAAAAATCATCCCAGTCTGACGAATATCACCGACATTAGGATGATCTCTAAAACGTTCGCCACAGGCTTTAATCTTAGCTATTAACTTTTGATTTTCTTTTATGGTATCGCGTGATTCAAATTGATCTAAGGTGGCCAAAGCCGCCGCACAGGCTAGAGCATTTCCAGTGTATGAATGGGAATGTAAAAAGGCCTTCATTCCTGCATAGTCACCATAGAAAGCTTGATAGATTTTTTCAGTGGTCATGACTACTGATAATGGCAAATACCCGCCTGTTAAGCCTTTTGAAAGGCACATAAAATCAGGGCTAATATTTGCCTGCTCACAGGCAAACAATGTGCCTGTGCGCCCAAATCCAACCGCAATTTCATCGGCAATCAAATGCACGCCATAGCGATCACAGGCTGCTCTCAGCAGTGTCAGGTATTCAGGTGGATACATGCGCATATTGCCAGCACATTGCACCAGCGGCTCAACGATGACCGCACAGATTTCAGTATGCTGCTCAGCGAGCAACTGTTCCATGGCAACAAATTTACGCGCAGCAAACTCAGCTGCAGACTCATCTTCTAGTTGATCATAACTATCAGCCCCCTCAACTGTAATCACATCGAGTAAGAGTGGTTGGTATATTTCTTTATATAACTCAACATCACCGACTGATAAGGCACCTAAGGTTTCGCCATGATAAGAGTTTTTTAGGGCAACAAATTTTGTCTTTTTCTTTTCACCAATATTATGCCAATAGTGAAAACTCATTTTTAGTGCCACTTCAACTGCGGAAGAACCATTATCAGCATAGAAGCATTTTTCTAGTCCAGCGGGTGTAATCTGTGCTAGTCGTTCGGATAGGCGAATCACGGGTTCATGTGAAAAACCGGCTAACAAGACATGTTCCAAGGTGTCAGCTTGCTGCTTAATCGCTTCACTAATAGCAGGGTTAGAATGACCGAATAGATTAACCCACCAAGAACTAATACCGTCTAAATATCGATTTCCTTTAAAGTCATGCAGCCATACACCTTGGCCACTTTTAATTGGAATAATTGGGAAATCTTCATGGTCTTTCATCTGTGTGCAGGGATGCCAGACATGAGCTAAATCTCGCTTTACTAGATCATCATGTGTAGATTTCCAAGTATCTGGTGTATCACTTGCAGACATAATAAATTTGCTCTGGAACTGTAAATTAAAGGAACACTAGCGGAGTCACAACTAGACAAATCCGTGCGCTGTTATGCTTTGTATTCTACGCTATTTTGCGCGTAACCAAACTAAATAGCGGTAGCCTAATAAGACGAGTAATATCGCAGCAAATATCAAGGGCTGACGAATATCGGCTTTGACTAGCCACCAAAAGTGCGCCACAGCGAGCAAAGCGATCACATAGCTCAGACGATGCAGTTGATTCCAACGCTGCTGTAAGCGCTGTTGCATTGCCTTTGTCGAGGTCAAAGCCAGCGGTATCATCAGCATCAGCGCAGTCATACCCAGAGTAATATAAGGCCGCTCTAAAATATCTTCAGCGATCGCTGCATAATCAAGGAATTGATCTAGAAATAAATAAATACTGAAATGAAAGCAGCCATAGGCAAAAGTAGCCAGGCCTAGAATTCGTCGATAGCTTTGTAGAAAATGCAGCCCAAACTGACGTCGTAACGGGCTAACACTTAAGCTCATAAGTAACAACATTAAGGCCCAGTTGCCAGACTGATGAGTGATCTCTTCAATCGGATTCGCTCCCAGCTCATCTTGCAGAAACTGCCAGCACAGCAGCAACATCGGTATCGCTATTAGGGCTATAACAGCTGCTTTAATTAAGCGGGTCTCGGTATAGCGCTGCAAACAGCGGTCTACTTCAGATAAACGCATGACGTCCTAATGATAAATAGTCCCTTTTAAGGCTGCCCTATAGTACCTTTTAAGGCTGCCCTATAGTACCTTTTAAACAGGGCTATTTGAGCAAACACAGTTCCAAGCCATTCAGTTATCAAGCCAGCTTATGACCGTTACGACACTGTATTAATACATCCTCAACAAATAAGCGGCGATTTAGACTGGCATCAAAGATACGACTCCGTTGCAGTAGAAACTCCCACAGCTGCTGTAGAGATGCAACCGTCATACGGGGTGCAATTGCCAACAGATGACGATAAAAATCGGGGTTTTCTAGGCTCGGTGGATTATCCATCGCTTTAATACGCATCAGGTCAGCAATAACAGATTGCAGCCAAGCCATTATCTGCGGCACTGGAATTGATTCCAATTCGGCTGACAACAGGGCTACTGACGCCTGTCCTTCAAACAGCTTGAGGCTGCTAGAGACCACTAAATGTCGTTGCTCAACCAAATCACTTTGCAATAAATCTAAGGCCGCCAAGGGTGCACCCTGCGCTAATTTGAGCAAGGATTCCCAGCGAGTAGTAGGGTTCTGAATTTGCAGCCAAGACAAAGCTTCTGCCTCATCAGGTAGGTTTAAACTAGTTTGTTGGCAACGGCTGCGGATTGTCGCTGGTAAGGCCTGCGGTTTATCTGTCAGCAAGATTAGTATCGTCTCAGGCGGTGGCTCTTCCAAGGTTTTCAGCAGTGCATTAGCCGCATTCGTATTCATCCGATCAGCGTGTTGAATAAGGGCGATTTTTTTACGGTCAAAATGTCTGGTTAGTGCTAGTTTTGAGATCAAACCACGGATCTCATCAACGGTAGTCTTATTATTCTCTTCACTCGGTTTTATAGAGATAAAATCAGGATAAGTATCCGCTGCGAGTAAATGACAGTTTTTACATTGTTTGCAGGCAAAGCCTGCTGAGTCTAGTTGCAGACAGAAGTTAGCGGCTACCAAGGCTTGTGCAAAATGTAATTTTCCAATACCAGAGACACCCGTTAACAAAATAGCATGTGCCAGAGTATCGCTCTGCATCCTCTGAAGAAACTGCTGCCATTGGGTTATCTGCCATGAATACAAGGGAGTCTGCATCAACTTTTCTCTTTCAGTAAGGCCGCAAGATGTATCACTATCCCCTGCTGCACCTCAGTGATCGTTTGGCAGGCATCAAGAATCTGTATGCGCTCGGGCTCTTGTTTTGCTAATGCTAAATAGCCAGCACGCACTCTAGAAAAGAACTCCGCCTGTTCTTGTTCAAAACGATCCGCCTTGCCACGGCCACTAACGCGTGCTGCGCTGGTCTCAAGATCTAAATCAAATAGCAGACTTAAATCCGGTTTGAGATCACCTACAGAGAATGTCTTCAGTTGGTCAATTAGCGCTAGATCCATGCCGCGACCATAGCCTTGATAAGCATAGCTCGCGTCGTAAAAACGATCACTCAAGACCCATTGGCCTTGTTCTAAGGCGGGCTGAATCACTTTATTAATATGCTCAACACGAGCAGCAAACATCAACATAAGCTCAGTTTTCGCTGCCATTGCAGGTAGATCATCATCTAGTAGCAAGCCGCGAACACGCTCGCCAAGCTCGGTACCACCCGGCTCTCTAGTCTGCACTACGGAGACCCCCTGTTTTTCAAGATAGTCTCTAGCAAACTGCATATGGGTCGTTTTACCTGCGCCTTCGATACCTTCAAATGTGATCAAACAAGCCGACATTACTTTCTCTTGGGTTGATATTTGTTAACAGCCTGTTGATGCTCTTCGTAGCTTTTTGAAAAGACATGGCTACCATCTCCTCTAGAGACAAAGTATAGCTCTTCATGCTGTTGTGGTTGCAAGACGGCATCGATGGCATGACGTCCCGCAAGGGCAATAGCTGTTACCGGCAGACCAGAGCGTGTGTAGGTGTTATAAGGCGTATCTCGTCGCAGATGTTCATATTTAATATCACCCTGATAGTCATCTCCTAGACCATAGATCACGGTCGGATCTGTCTGCAGCCGCATACCGCGTTTTAAGCGGTTTAGAAACACTCCAGCAATCCTTGGTTGTTCAGAACGCAAAGCCGTCTCCTTCTCGATTATAGAGGCTAGAATAAGCACCTCCTGTGCTGACTTCAGGGCTGATTGTTGCCCCCATTGCTGCCATCGCTGATTAACATAGCGCTGCATTAACTGATAACTCTGAGCGAATATATGGCGATCTTCAGTCCCTGCGATAAAACTGAAGGTTTCGGGCAGGAACTGGCCCTCTAATTGGCTGACATTAGTCAGGCCCAGCTCCTGCGCTAATGCTAAAGGATTAGCTAAGGCAGGGATAATCTTCGGATGCTCTCTAAGCAGCTGCCAAAAATCAGCAAAGCGCTTACCTTCCGGCACAGTAATTGTATATCGAACGACTTCACCACTCACCAAACGCGCTAAAATCTGCTCACTACTCATCGCTGCCGTTAAACTGTACTCACCCGACTGCAATTGATTGGATCGACCTTGCAGGCGCGCGTAAATCTCAAAGCCAAGCGCACTTCTAATCAATTCTTTTTCTGATAACTGAGCCGCGATTTGTTTTAAACCACTACCTTTTGAGACACTAAATTCATAGCCCAAGGCAGTGTCATCTAAGGCAGTAAAAATGAGATAACGATAACCGCCATACAGAGTAATAGTGCTTAACAGCATGACTAGTAAAGAGAGAACCCAAGCTGAAAAAAACGTTTGCTTCATAAGCCTGCGGGATAAAGGATGGAAAGCTTCTCATGCAAGTGATGCATGAATGGCTGCACTTTTTGAACACTATTGTAGTGCTGCTTTTGGAAACTAAGCACAGGCCAAATACCAATAACACTGTTACAGAGGAACATTGCCTCAGCTTCGAGTAAATCAACCAACTCTAGCTTGTCTATTTGACAGCTTTGGCCACACTCACTAGCAGCCCCAAGTAAATAATCACGCATCACACCATCGACACCACTATGACTAAGGTCCGGTGTGGTCCAGATATTATCACGCAGCACAAAGAGATTACTCATACAGCCTTCAATTACCTCACCAAGATCATTCAGCAGTAGACCTTCAGCATAGTCACTATCCCATTCACTGCGTGCTAACACTTGATCCAATCGGTTTAGGTGCTTAATACCAGCCAGCACCGCATGTTGTGGCAGGCGGTGCTGGCAAAGATAAAGTGCGATGCCTTGCTCTGTGTTGCTCGAAGGGCTAGGACGATGATCATCCCGCATCACAATACGATTAAAACTCATATCAGTGCGTTCATATCGATAGCCACGGACTCGTTCTCCACGAGTCACACTGACACGGATTACAGCATCTTTATTTGCTGCCACCTGTTCAATTTCCTGACGTATCACAGCACTATCTTGCAGGCTCAATGAAAGTCGCTGACAACCTCGCTGTAATCGCTGCATATGCAAATCGAATAAGAGTGGCTGCCCCTGTTCGCAGAGGAAGGTTTCGAAGACACCATCGCCATACAGCAGACCGCGGTCGCTGAGCGCAATAGTTGTTTGTGGTTTACCGTTAACTAGCATAGACGCTAGGTTATCACAGCAACAGAGAAAGTCGCGTGTGGGAAGTACAATTCCCACACGCAATTTGAATGAACTTTAGAGACGCTTAAACGCAACCGTACCGTTAGTTCCACCAAAGCCAAAGGAATTGGAAATGGCGTATTCAATCTTCGCATCACGAGCAACATTTGGCACATAGTCTAGATCACAAGCAGGATCTGGCGTGTCGTAGTTAATCGTTGGTGGCAAGACTTGATCATGGATAGCCAGTACGGTGAACAAAGCTTCAATGCCACCCGCAGCACCCAATAAGTGACCGGTCATTGACTTCGTTGAGCTCACTGCCACTTTATAGGCGTGATCACCCAAAGCCGCCTTCACACCATCAGTCTCTGCAGAATCTCCTGCTGGGGTTGAAGTGCCATGAGCGTTAATGTAATCGACTTGATCAGGGTTGATGCCGGCATCTTT
This sequence comes from Gammaproteobacteria bacterium, assembly GCA_029253965.1. GTDB lineage: Bacteria > Pseudomonadota > Gammaproteobacteria > UBA4575 > UBA4575 > UBA4575. Next base: position 889 of record JAQWYM010000038.1, on the reverse strand, counting down.
AAACGCATTAGCCATACATCTTGCAGCACCTAGACCACCCGCTGCCGGCTGTGTCATATGATGTGCATCACTACTCATGCCATAACCTACAATTTCACAGTAGATCTTAGCGCCACGTTTCTTAGCGTGTTCGTATTCTTCCAACATTAAGCAGCCAGCACCATCACCAAGCACAAAACCATCTCGGTTTAAGTCCCAGGGGCGACTGGCAGTCGTTGGATCGTCATTATGTGAAGAACAGAGTGCTCGCGCTGAGGCAAAGCCACCAACACCCAGAGGACAGGTTGCCATTTCAGCTCCCCCTGCAACCATCGCGTCAACATCACCATAAGCGATCATTCTAGCTGCATCACCAATGTTGTGCGTGCCTGTGGTACAGGCTGAAACGATAGAAATATTCGGTCCTTTGAAACCGTACATGATCGATAAATTGCCTGCGACCATGTTGACGATATTTGAAGGCACGAAAAAGGGTGAAATCTTACGTGGGCCTGACTTTAAGAAAGTGCCATAGCTCTTTTCAATGCCCGGCAAACCACCAATGCCTGAGCCGATTGCCACACCAATGCGTTCTGCATTTTCTTCAGTGACTACCAGACCAGAATCTTTGATTGCTTGTGTGCCAGCACCAATACCGTAATGAATAAACGGGTCCATCTTCCGTTGTTCTTTCTTCGGAATATAGTCGTCCACATTAAAGCCCGAAACTGGACCTGAGATTTGCACAGAGAATTCTGAAGCATCAAAGGCTTCAATCCTCGCTATACCACTTTTTCCGGCACAGATGTTTTTCCATGCGGTCTCAACAGTTGAGCCCACAGGTGAAACAATCCCAAGTCCGGTTACAACTACTCTTCTATCTTTCACTGAACGTAGATACCAGGATGAG
>JAQWYM010000020.1 GCA_029253965.1 Gammaproteobacteria bacterium | reverse complement strand
CGCTATGGCCTTTCGTTTCTACTATGGGCCCAAGTGCACGCGCCCTCGCTGCCGGCGCCCCCGTTGAAATCGATGTGAGCAAACTCGAGCCAGGACAAAAAATCCAAGTTGAATGGCGCCGCAAGCCCGTTTGGATTATTCGTCGCTCAGAGGACATGATTGCTTCACTAGAGACAACAGAAGATCGTCTGCGTGATCCAGATTCTACTGCACCTCAGATGCAGCCTGCATTTGCACAGAATAAAACACGCTCACTTAAGCCTGATATTCTAGTTTTAGTCGGTATCTGTACGCACCTAGGTTGTTCACCAACCTTCCGTCCAGAGATTGCACCAGAAGATATGGGGCCTGATTGGGTCGGTGGTTTCTACTGCCCATGCCATGGTTCACGTTTTGATTTGTCTGGCCGCGTCTATAAAAACGTACCAGCGAATAACAATCTAGAGGTTCCACCGCATCAATACCTGAGTGATAAGGTGATATTGATTGGTGTGAATGCCGAAGAAGGGGCCGCGTAATGAGTAATGAAAAACAAGGAATTCTAGGTTGGGTAGACCGACGTCTGCCAATTGGTGATTTTTGGGAAGCCCATTTTTCCAAATATTACGCACCAAGAAATTTTAACTTTTGGTACTTTTTTGGTTCATTAGCCTTAGTGATACTCGTGATGCAGATTCTCACGGGTATTTTCTTGACCATGCACTACAAGCCAGATGCTGAGCTCGCATTTGCATCGGTCGAGTACATCATGCGTGATGTTAACTGGGGTTGGTTGATCCGTTATATGCATTCAACCGGTGCCTCTGCATTTTTTGTCGTTATTTATATGCACATGTTGCGCGGCCTAATGTATGGCTCGTTCAAAGAACCGCGTGAGTTAATCTGGTTATTTGGTGTCTTGATCTACGTCTGTCTAATGGCAGAAGCATTCATGGGCTACTTATTGCCATGGGGTCAGATGTCATACTGGGGTGCGCAGGTTATTGTTAACCTATTCGGTACGATCCCCGTTATTGGTGATCAACTAGCGTTATTTATTCGCGGTGACTACGTCGTCTCAGATGCCACCTTAAACCGATTCTTTGCATTGCATGTTGTCGCTGTGCCTATCGTTTTACTAGGTTTGGTCTTTGCTCATATTGCCGCACTGCATACCGTTGGATCTAATAATCCGGACGGTGTTGAAATCAAGAAGGACAAGGATGCTGATGGCATTCCTCTAGACGGTATTCCATTCCACCCGTACTACACGGTGAAAGATATTGTCGGCATAGTAGTTTTCTTATTCTTGTTTTCTATCGTGGTCTTCTATTTCCCTGAAATGAATGGCTACTTCTTAGAACATGCAAACTTTGAACCCGCTAATCCATTAGCGACACCAGAGCATATTGCTCCTGTCTGGTACTTCACGCCGTTCTATACGGTACTGCGTGCCATACCGAACCCGTTTGGTGGTGTGCTGGCAATGGGTGCTGCGGTGATGATCTTATTCTTCCTACCTTGGATCGATAAGAATAAAGTTAAATCAATCCGTTACCGTTCTATCCTTTATAAGGTCAACCTAGCGGTATTCTTGGTTGCATTCGTTTGGTTAGGCTATCTTGGTATGCAAGGGGTTACACCGATGCGTTCAGAGATGGCATTGCGTATGTCTGAGCTGTATTTCCTATTCTTTGTTGTATTAGGCGTCTATAGCGCCAATCGTTCAACGTTCTATTACATCAAATGGTTTGTCATCATTATCGCTATCATTAGTGCCTATGACCTGTACCGCAGCAATACTGAAATTGCCGCTTTGGTATGGCAAACCTGGTTAGTCCCAGCGGCCTTCCTTGTGGTTGCTCTATTGGGTGCAGCGTTTACAAACTTAGATCAGGATAAAACAGTTCCAGAGAGGGTCACCGAATGAAATTATTAGCGCGTTTAATCGTTTCGGCGATCATACTTAGTGCCTCCAACAGCTTCGCTGCTGGTGGTAATGGCCCTGCATTCCACGTCAATATAGACATGGATAACCGTGCGTCTTTGCAACGTGGTGCAACTTTATTTGTGAACCGCTGCCTATCTTGTCATTCAGCACAGTTCAGTCGCTATAACCGTGTCGCTGAAGATCTCGGTATCCCGCAGGCGGTGATGGAAGAGAACATGATGTTCACTGGCCGTAAGTTTGGTCAGACTATGACCGTTGCGATGACTACAGAGAATGCAACTGAATGGTTCGGCGCACCGCCACCTGACTTAAGTGTTAAGGCGCGTGCTCGTGGAGCAGATTGGATTTACAGCTTCCTTAAGGGCTACTACGTCAGTGAAGACTCACCTCGTGGCGTTGATAATCTAATGTTGCCGGGTACCGCTATGCCGCATGTATTGTGGGATTTGCAAGGCTACCAAGCGTTAAAAGCTGTTGATCACACTGATGAACATGCTGAAAGTGGTCATGCTGCTGCCCCTGCGTCACCTTTTGAATTGGTGCAAGAAGGCAAGATGACAGCGGTAGAATACGACCGTGCAATGACTGATTTGGTTAACTATTTGGTTTATATGGGCGAGCCTGCTCAATTGAAACGAAAATCAGTTGGCGTAGGTGTGTTATTCTTCCTCGCCGCATTTGGTGTTATTGCATACTTCTTGAAGAAAGAGTACTGGAAAGACATCCATTAATACCGACCACAACAAAGCAATTTAACCGAGGTTCTTTATGGCTTTAATCGCGAATAGGCGGTCTGTAATGACCTTGTTTTCTGATCCATTGTGCATGCATAGTCATCGCGCAAGGATCGTGCTTGCTGAGAAAGATATTACGGCTGACGTTATTCATATCGACCCAAATAACAAGCCTGAGGATTTATTTGCTTTAAATCCGTATAACTCAGTACCAACAATAGTTGATCGTGATTTAGTACTTTATGATTCGCGTGTAATCATGGAGTACTTTGATGAGCGCTTCCCGCATCCACCATTGATGCCGGTAGACCCCGTGTCTCGTTCAAAATCACGCCTAGCACTGTTCCATATCGAAAAGGACTGGTGTGCACCAGTAGAAAAAATTCTTCATGGCAGCGTTGTGCAGCAGGAAAAGGCACGTAAAGTCTTGACGGATAGCATGGTGAGTTCACTAGAGATCTTCGAAGCAAAGCCTTACTTCTTGAGTGATGATTTTAGTCTGGTTGATTGCACGCTGGCGCCTTTAATGTGGCGTTTACCGTTGTTAGGGGTTGAAATACCTAAGCAAAGTAAGGCGATTCATGAGTATTGTGAACGTGTCTTTAGTCGCGAGTCATTCAGCGGCAGCCTGAGTGAAGAAGAACGCGAGATGCGCCCAGAATAAATATGCATAACACAGCCAGCTTGTATCCTCTGCAAGCTAGCTGTGTTTAACTTGATTCATTCCATCCTTAAGACGCTTAGTTGCAAACACTATGACTTCATCACGCCCATATCTAGTCCGCGCAATCTTTGAGTGGATTCTTGATAATGATATGACACCACATCTATTGGTGGACTGTCAGAATGAGCATGTCATTGTGCCGATGCAGCATGAACAAGACGGTAAAATCGTTTTGAATGTCAGCCCTGATGCGGTGCAGAATCTTGATCTAGGTAACGATGCTATTGTCTTTGATGCGCGCTTTAGTGGTGAGAGTGTGGCTATCTATGTACCCATTGCCTATGTCTTGGCTATCTATACCCGAGAAAATGGTCAGGGCATGATGTTTAATGAGGGTGATCAAGACACCTTACCTCCCAATCCAGATAAACCTGATCAAATTAAGCCAGCAGCTAAACGATCTCACTTAAAGATTGTTAAGTAAGCCCTCGAGTAATAGCGTTGGCGTCCTAATAAAACGTAACGACTAAACTTCTGTGGGCCAACCCTTGTTCGGGTTAAGAATAAGTAATGGATCAAACTGCTGTTTGATTTGACGCATTAAACGTAACTCTGCCTCGCCTAACTCACGGTCGACATAATCCCGCTTAGCAATCCCAACGCCATGTTCACCTGATAAGGTGCCGTCTAAGCTAAGGACCAAATCAAAGACCTCAAGTAGACTGCTCTGCGCATTTTGATTCTGCTTCGGATCGCTGGCGTCATATAATATATTGACGTGTAAATTACCATTACCAGCATGACCAAAGTTAACGATTGGAAGTTCATAACGTTGAGAAAGTTTATCTAAACCGGCTAGTAAATCACTGAGTTGTGGAATCGGAACGACGACATCCTCATTGATTTTATTGGGCGCAAGATTACGCAGAATCGGTGAAAGAGCTTTTCGTGCTGCCCATAATTCCTTCGCTTCTCCAACGCTGTGTGCGCGATTGATCTGTAATGGTTTCAGTGCTGTTAAGGTGCTTTCAATCAGACGACTGCTGACAACTAAAGAGTCAGGGTCACCATCAATCTCAACCATTAACATAGCTGCAGCTGCCACTGGTAGTTGCAGCGGGCTATGCTGGCGCAATAAATCTAAAGCATGATGATCCATAAACTCTAAGGCGCAGGGTGTGTGCGGCTGTGCCATTAAGGCCTGAATGGCAGCGCTGGCTTCAGCATGAGATGTAAATAAAACACGGAAAGTATTTTTGTCCGAGGGCAGGGGTAATAATTTTAGATCGGCCTCCGTAATAATAGCAAGACAGCCCTCAGAGCCAATCAGCAAACGAGTGAGGTCGAGACCGACAACACCTTTACTGGTTTTGCTGCCGGTAATAATGGTCTCAGCATTACCGGTAACCGCCTTTAGGCGTAGCGTGTTATCACGACAAGAGCCATATTTGACTGCACCAGGTCCGGCTGCATTGCAGGCAAGATTGCCACCAACACTACAGTATTCAGCGCTACTCGGGTCGGGTGCCCAGAAGAAATTATGCAGCTTTAAAAAGTTTTGCAGGGCGAGATTAGTGATACCCGCCTGCACCCGAACACTGCGATTACCTGGGTCAAACTCAAGCACCTGATTCATTCGTTCTAATGATAAAACGACACCGCCATGAATTGGTACCGCGGCACCAGTGGTACCAGTGCCTCGGCCTCGCGTTGTTAATGGAATGCGATGTTCTTTGCATAGCGCGATGCAATCGAGTACCTGTTCATGTGAGGCGGCCATAACAACGGCATCAGGCGGATGATGTAACTTGCTGTTGTCATAACCATAAGTCCAGCAGTCAGCAGCGTCTAGGTAGACGCTATCCTCGCCAAAAATATTTAATAGAGCTTGGGCTACTGCAGGCTGTATAGGCACGGTTTACTCGGTTGCTTAAATCATTAATAGATAGATTTTAACAAGGCTGGCGACTGAAGATAGTGTTAATCCGTGAATTATTTTGTTGAGGTTGCGCTGATGTACTACTCACTAACCTCTGTGTCTTAGCAGTCACTGCTTTATTCATCGTGTTTTAGTCTGCACTAAAGGCATCAGTAAGCCACTCTAAACTGTTGTCACTATCTAGCGTGACGACATCAAAGCGCGTCACCGGTAGCGATTGTTTTTTTTGCAGGTAATGATTTGCGGTAAAGATAAGTTTGCGCCTCTTATGTGTATCGATGCTTTCTAAGGCAGAGCCATAGCGTGAACGGCCACGTAGGCGTACTTCAACAAAAACCAGTATGTCAGCATCCATCATGATGAGGTCTAGTTCACCGTAACGACAGTAATAATTGCGTGCGACAAGCGTTAAGCCTTGCTGTTGCAGGTGATAGCAGGCTAAGTCCTCTGCTTTTTTACCGCGAAGCCGGCTCATTTGCAGCCTGATTTTTTTCCGTGCTTTCTGGTATAGCCATCATTGTAATTTCAGGTAAAGACAGTGTTTTATGCAGGGGTCTGGCTCGACCTTTACTAAATTTTGCAAAGGTTAATTGACTTTTTAGGCGACCATTTTCGCTTAAATGTAGCTCGCCTGTGACGCCATTAAAGGTGTGTTCATCTGAGTTCATAAGCCGACCTAATTCACTTGGGATGCGATAGGCATCAATCCCTAAGGCTGTGAGGCGGGGTGCATAATTATAACTATCAGTTGCTGTGATCAGGAGCACATCACGCAGTAAATCAGTACTCGCATCTGTTTGTAAAATCCATGGCATATCACAATAAGTCGTGCCATTGATATCTCGGTCACGGGCAATATTTTGAATGCCAGAAAATATTCTAGAAGTGCTGTAAACCGCTAAGTCAGTAGCGTAGTAAAAATCAATTTGTGGGCGCAGCAGTCGAGCAGTTGCTGGTTCAGAAAGTAAGAAAATCATATCGACATCTTGTCGACGTCTCGGCTCGAATGTTGGGCGAATACCTAATGCCTTTTGAAGTGCGCGATTACGCTGTTCACTCTGACTGATGTGCAATGCTTGCTTCAAGGTTTCAGAATGATCCTTCTTCGCGGTTTGATAAACTTCAGTGGTTAATACAGTGCCAGCAAGACGTTCAAACTCAAGTTTAAAACTTTCTGCAACCTCGCTGCCCCATTCGTTATCAGGCGTAATAATAATTGCGCGCTTATGTCTTTCTGAGATGGCACGTTGTGCAACCTGTTGTGCTTGGTCTGTTTCGTTAAGTGTGAATTGAAACAAGTTCTTAGGCAGTGCGCGACCAGATGAAATCTCACTCAAGGCAAGCAAAGGAACTTTTAATTTAGATTGCCGAGCAAATTGCTCGAGAGCCCCTGGGGTATAGGCGCCGATAACAAAGTCAGCACCGTCTTGAACAGCTTGTTGATACATCTTGAAGGCGGTGAGGCTAATGCTTTTGCTGTCATAGTGTCGAAGTACCGGTCGATACTCTGTCGAGGTGTTTAACTCTGCTGCAGCTTCTAGTCCCGCTAAGATCGCAAGGCCTTCTTTTGCATGATCACCGCTCAAGGGTAGGACGATAGCAATTTTCTCAGGCGCAGGGATATGCCTGCGCATCTGTTGCAAGATTTGATTGAGTAAACCTCTACTCATAGGGTGATTTTGATGGCGTGTTTGCCAGTCAGATAGGGCGCGTTTGAAATCAGCTTCAGCGCTGTAGCTGACACGCCAGGTTTGTGCCAATGCTGCCCAGCCAGAAAGCGGTTGAATGGCAGAGGCTTGCCAGCTATCGAGTTGTTCTAAATCAATACTTTTGAGCGCTTGCCATAGTTGTTTTTCATTATCGATCTTAGCTGAGGAGGAAAGTAAGCCGCTGAGCTGTGCACGTACTTGAATGACCTCTAATGGTTTGCTGAGTGTGCGAAAGGCGGCGAGTAATAGCTCAGCATGCTGCAGTTGGCTCGCTCTAGAGTTGTACTGGCTGTCTTGCCCAGCGAGAACTTGAATGATCCTAGAGTGGTTTTTGTCATGCAGTGCAAGCTCGGCTTCAGCAATGCGTTTGCGTGTCAGTGCGAGTGGCGTAAGTTGATCTTCGGCAATCTCAGCAAGATCATTTGCTGATTGCAGATAACGTTTAGCTAAGAGCATCAGCTCGGCAGCACGTAACCAGTCATGGGCTGCATTGTCAGATTTTTCAGTATTACGTCTATAGAGTGAAGCGGCACGCGTATAATGGCCTCTGGCGGCTAGACTTTCTGCTTCTGAGAGCAGTGTGCTTTCTGCTGCTTCTGGCCTACTTAGCTCTCCAGGAATAGGTCCACAGCTGCTTAATAGTAGCGTGGATAAGAGCAGTAACAATAATACAAGACGGTAAGGGTGCTGTTTCATAGCTGGATTTCAGGTATAAACCTTAGGTAATCAAAAACAGGTGAAAACGTGTCTACACTCTATATTGTTGCAACCCCGATTGGAAATCTTCAAGACGTTAGTTTGCGT
>JAQWYM010000080.1 GCA_029253965.1 Gammaproteobacteria bacterium | reverse complement strand
CTATATTAGAAAATGCGTATATTCAAATATTCTTGAATATTGTTTTACTCCTCTTGTGGTATCCATTGCGCGACGGTCTTAATTAGCCCGGCGCGTTTTTTTTGCCCAAAAAGTAACCGCGAAGCAGTAATTGGCTTGTTTAGCCTCCACTAGTCTAGTAGTATTGCGCGCCTTTACAGAATTCTATTACCCGTATGAAAACAACAAGCACAAAACCAGCTGATGTCGTTCGCCAATGGTTTTTGGTCGATGCCACGAATAAAACATTAGGTCGTTTGTCGACTGAAATAGCTCACCGCCTACGCGGTAAGCACAAGCCAGAGTTCACGCCACACGTGGATACGGGGGATTACATTATCGTAGTTAACGCGGAAAAGATCCGTGTAACCGGCAATAAGCTGAACGATAAGATGTATTACCACCACACCGGTTACATCGGTAACATGAAGAAAACTAATCTTGCTGATCTATTAGATGAGCACCCTGAGCGTGTCATTGAGACAGCCGTTAAGGGTATGTTGCCAAAGAATCCACTAGGTCGTGCGATGTTCTCCAAGCTTAAAGTTTATGCTGGACCAGAACATAAGCACCAATCGCAGCAACCAGAAACTCTGGATATTTAAAAAATATGGCTACTACACAATATTACGGTACCGGACGCCGCAAGAGCTCTTCAGCACGCGTCTACCTTAAGCCTGGCAAAGGCCAGATTGTTGTTAACTCGCGTGAAGACAGCGTTTATTTCGGTCGTGAAACTTCACGTCGTATTATTCGCCAACCGCTGGAAGCAACAGACACATTAGCGCAGTTTGATATCAGCGTCAGCGTTAGCGGCGGCGGTTCAAATGGCCAAGCCGGTGCAATCCAGCTGGGCATAGCGCGCGCATTATTGGTTTACAACGAAGAACTTCGTGGTGAGCTACGCAAGGGCGGTTTCTTAACACGTGATGCACGTGAAGTTGAGCGTAAGAAAGTTGGTTTACGTAAAGCACGTAAGAAAGAGCAGTACTCCAAGCGTTAATCTATATAGTGCTTCGGAGCCATGCTCTGGAGCACTACTTTTCACCTTCTTTTTTTCTAAAAGCAGCCTGTTATTGACAACCCTGTCGATATTTTGCGTTAAATTCTAAGCTTATTCTTAGGCATTCTTGATCGCCTTTAGCGCCTCTGCAGATGCCTGTTGTAAGAATAAACTATCGACGCCAACAGTCAGTAGACTAAAGCCTTGCTCCTTATAAGGGGCTACCGCCTCCGCACTAACACCAAAAATACCCAATACTTTGTCGTGCTCCATACAGGCTTCGGTGATTTGCTCAATTGCGTCAATAAATTCTGGGTTCTCAAAATCACCCACCTGACCAAGGCTAGCAGAGAGGTCATAAGGCCCAATAAGCACGGCATCAACACCTTCACAACTCGCCATATCATCAATATTACTGATTGCATTGCGGCTTTCAGCTTGGATAACGATGATGGTTTCGTCATTGGCACGGGCTAGATAGTTCTCAAAATGTAAGCCGTAATGGTGTGCTCGACCTAAACCGACACCCCGTTGTCCCTGTGCAGGGTATTTGCTGACACGGACGATGTCCTGCGCCTCGGCTAAACTTTCTACCTGCGGCACAATAATACCGGCAGCACCGGCATCTAAGGTTTTTTTAATAAAACCCTCATCAAAACCGGGAACGCGTACCAGGCAGGGGCAGTTACCAGCAGCTTGAATGAGTCGAAAGACCTCATTGGGGCCTAAAGCACCATGTTCAGCATCAATAAAAAGCCAGTCGTAGCCGAGTTGTGCTGTCATTTCAACGACCTCGACACTGGCCACTGATATTAAGGTGCCATATAACACTTCATTGTTGAGTAGTCTTTGTCGTAGTGTCATTGTGATTATCCTATGAAATGACCTTTAGCCCAGAATCACCACCAAGCAATAAAACATCAGCGGGTCGAATAGCAAAAATGCCAACGCTGACCACGCCTGCTAAGACAGCAATTTGAGTTTCCATTTCTATTGGTTGAGTAATGTTTAGGTTATGCACATCAATAATGATATTGCCGTTATCTGTAGTGAATCCCTGACGTAACTCGGGCGCACCACCGAGTTGAACCATACGACGGGCAACTGCACTCCGTGCCATAGGCACGACTTCTATTGGCAGTGGAAAGCTACCAAGGCGTTTAACTAATTTAGAATCGTCGGCGATACAAATAAATTGCTTACTGGCATTAGCAACTATTTTTTCACGTGTCAGGGCACCGCCACCGCCCTTGATTAAAGCACCTAACTCGGTCGCTTCATCGGCACCATCAACATATAAAGGGAGATCACCTGTAGCATTTAGGTCGAGTACTGGGATATTGTGGCTACGTAAACGTTGCGCTGATGCTTCGGAACTTGCCACGGCACCATCGATTTTTCCGCGGATATTGGCAAGGGCATCAATAAAATAATTGGCGGTAGATCCTGTGCCAACACCGATTACATCATCGTTTTGTATATAATCAAGTGCTGCTTCGGCAGCTAAACGTTTTTTATCGTCGGCATTCATTTTTTTCTCACTAAAGACGGGCTGATGAAGGAATATAAAGATTACCGTAAAGGCTAAAGCATATTGTGACAATTTCAAAGACACAGATGGAAATCAGTAATACTAAAATCAAGCAACTCGCAGAAATGATTCCGACAACTAATGTCTATGACGTCGCAGAGGTCTCTGCGCTGACTCTGGCTAAGCGTTTAAGTAGTCGCTATGGCAATCAACTGTGGTTGAAGCGTGAAGACCAGCAGAGTGTGTTTTCATTCAAGTTGCGTGGTGCCTACAACAAAATATCCAACCTTTCTGAGGAACAATTACAAGCAGGTGTGATTGCAGCCTCTGCAGGGAATCATGCGCAAGGTGTTGCGCTAGCGGCTCAACGCCTGAAGATTAAGGCACAAATCGTTATGCCGACAACAACACCACGCATTAAAGTTGAGTCAGTCAGAGCCATGGGTGCTGCAGTTGTGTTGTATGGCGATAACTATGATGAAGCCTGTGGGCATGCGCTTGAGCTGGCTGCAAAATCTACGCAAACCTTCATTCATCCTTATGATGATATGGCTGTGATGGCTGGTCAGGGCACTGTTGCCAAAGAAATTTTAGAGCAATTTAAGTCACCCATAGATGCGGTGTTTATTCCGGTAGGTGGTGGTGGCTTGATTGCTGGCATGTCGGCATGGTTGCGGACACATGCGCCGGAAACAAAGATTATTGGTGTTGAGCCAGAAGATGCAGCAACCTTACATGCCGCCATGGCAGCCCAGGAACGTGTTGTTTTAGAGCAGGTTGGTATTTTTGCTGATGGTGTTGCCGTCAAGCAGATTGGACAAAATACCTTTGATGTCGCTCGTGAAACAGTGGATGAAGTAATCCTCGTTTCAACTGATGATATGTGTGCTGCAATACATGATATTTTTGATGACACACGTGTTCTTTCAGAACCTGCAGGTGCATTAGCTGTAGCAGGGATGAAGAAATATATTGTTAGAGAGAACTGTAAAAATCAAAACTTAGTAGCAGTTAACTCAGGTGCGAATGTTAACTTTGATCGTTTACGGCATGTTGTTGAGCGATCTGAGATTGGTGAGGGGCGTGAGGGTTTGTTTGCGGTAACCATCCCTGAAGAAAAAGGTAGTTTCTTAAGATTCTGTTCGATTATTGGGAAATGCAGTATTAGTGAATTTAATTATCGTTATTCAACGGCTTCTGAAGCGCATATCTTTTTAGGTGTGAAGTTTGAACAGGCGCAGAAAGAAAAAATAGCGATGATAGAAAAGCTGCAGCTTAACGGCTATGCCGTGGTTGATATTTCAGATAATGAGATGGCAAAACTGCATCTGAGGCATCTTGTTGGTGGGCATTCACCGGAGTTAGAAGAGGAGTTTTTAGTTCGTTTTGAATTTCCAGAACGACCAGGTGCCTTACTGCAATTTCTCGAGGGGATGGGTGCGCGTTGGAATATTAGTTTATTTCATTACCGCAATCATGGTTCTGCTTATGGACGCGTGCTGGTCGGAGCACAGGTGGCAGAACAAGATCGTGATGAGTTTAGAGCCTTTTTAGATGGTTTGGGTTACAGGTATCATGAAGAGTCAGACAACCCTGCTTATCCTCTCTTCCTGAGGTAAGGCAAAAAAAAGGGCCCTTACAGGGCCCTTTCTAGGTCTTGCTCAGCTTATTTACGTTTAGCTGGAGCTTTTTTCTTCGCGGCTACCTTTTTCTTAGGCGCTGCTTTTTTCTTCGCGGCTACCTTTTTCTTAGGCGCTGCTTTTTTCTTCGCCACTACCTTTTTCTTAGGCGCTGCTTTTTTCTTCGCCGCTACCTTTTTCTTAGGGGCTGCTTTTTTCTTCGCCGCTACCTTTTTCTTAGGCGCTGCTTTTTTCTTTGCGGCTACCTTTTTCTTAGGCGCTGCTTTTTTCTTTGCGGCTACCTTTTTCTTAGGTGCTGCTTTTTTCTTCGCCGCTCCCTTTTTCTTAGGTGCTGCTTTTTTCTTTGCGGCTACC
>JAQWYM010000078.1 GCA_029253965.1 Gammaproteobacteria bacterium | reverse complement strand
CGTAGCGACCACAAAGTAGAATCAAATGACTCTCTTTGGCTAATCTTCGCACCGATTCTTGGCGTAGACTTTGCCCCTGAGGGCTTAAGTAAATGACTTTAGCGTCATTCGATTGACCTCGCGCCTGCGTAATCGCGGCCTGCAGAGGTTCAAATTGCATCACCATGCCGGGGCCACCACCATACGGTCTGTCATCGACCCGTTGGTGATTAAGCGTCGAGAATTGACGTGGATTAATCACGTTTAGACTCGCTTTGCCCTGCTGTATCGCGCGGCCTACTACGCCCTGCTCAGCGATACTCGCGGTAAATTCTGGAAACAGACTAATGACGTCGATCTGTAATGGCTTCTGGCTCATAGCTCGCTGCCTTTAATAATCGATATCCCAATCAACCGATATCTGTCCCATCTCAATATCTATTTTCATCACCACCTGATCCAAAATAAATGGAATCAGATGTTCTTGCTTACCCGATTTCACAAGCAATACATCGTTTGCTCCAGTCTCGATGAGACCGTCTACTTTTCCGAGCAGCGCACCCGCTTGATCTAATACGTCAAGACCAATCAGCTGATGCCAATAATACTCGTCTCTTGCTAATGGCACCAATTGACTTGGTGCAATCCAAATATGACTACCCTTTAAGGCTGCGGCTTGGTCTCGATCATCAATTCCGTCTAATTTGACGATAATTGCTTCACCGTGAACCTTGCCTTCTTGCAAGGTCACGATCTGTCGGTTTTCACCCCGACCAATCTGCCATTGCGTGTAACTTAATATTTGCTCACGCGGCCGACTGTGTGAAAACACTTTACACCAGCCACGAACACCGAATACGCCAACTATGCGGCCCATTACTATGTTGTCGTCGCTCACCGCAGATCTGCTAGATGTAGCCAGTCAATCTTTAGCTAGCGCTAGCTTCAGCGCCTGTAAGCAGCTTTCCTACGCGTTCAGATGGCTGAGCACCTACGCTGCGCCAGTGCTTGATACGATCAAGCTCTAAGTGTAGACGAGTCTCTTGACCCGTTGCTCGTGGGTTGAAATAACCCAGTCGCTCAATGTATCCACTGTCTCTGCGCTTACGCGAATCAGTTACAACAATGTGGTAGAAGGGGCGCTTCTTGCAGCCGCCTCGAGCTAATCTAATACTAACCATACGATTTACATTTCATTGTGAAAGTTATTGGGCAACGGGTTCATCCGCAGCGAACCGCGCATTGTACGCAAACCACCGAGAATTAAAAGCCTATTTTACTGCATTGGCCTACATTGGCATGTTTGGCGGCATACGACCCTGCATAGAGCGCATCATATTCTTCATGCCACCTTTTTTTGAGAACTTCTTCATCATTTTCTGCATCTGATTATGCTGCTTTAAGAGGCGGTTAACATCCTGTACCTGCATGCCTGAACCGGCAGCGATACGCTGCTTGCGCGTAGCCTTAATAATGTCCGGAAAACGACGCTCCTTAGCGGTCATTGAGTCGATCATGGCGATCATTCCCTGCACCGATTTATCACCTGCTTGGCTTTTCATCGCTGCCGGTATTTTCGCAGCACCTGGCAACTTGTCCATTAATCCGGCCATACCACCCATATTTTGCATTTGTGCTAACTGACTGCGCAGATCGAGCATATTAAAGCTTTTACCCGACTTGATCTTTTTAGCCAGCTTATCCGCTTCTTTGTGGTCAACTTTTTGCTGTGCTTCCTCAACCAGAGACAACACATCGCCCATACCAAGGATGCGTGATGCCACACGATCAGGATGAAATGGCTCTAAACCGTCAACTTTTTCACCTGTACCTAGAAACTTAATCGGTTTACCAGTGATTTCGCGCACCGATAAGGCGGCACCGCCACGGGCATCACCATCAGTCTTGGTGAGGATCACACCGCTTAATGGCAAGGCTTCGTTAAACGCCTGCGCCGACATCGCGGCATCTTGGCCAGTCATACTATCGACGACAAACAGTGTCTCAACCGGATTTACCGCCTGATGAAGCTGGATAATCTCACTCATCATCTCGCCATCCACGTGTAAACGGCCGGCGGTATCGATAAATAGAACATCATCATGGTTCAATTTAGCCGCTTCTACCGCACGTGTCGCGATACTTAAAGGCGTTTCATCGGCACTACTTGGAATGAAGTTGACTTCAATCTGCCCAGCCAAGGTTTCTAGCTGCTTGATGGCTGCAGGTCGATAGACGTCACAGGAAACCACACTAATCTTTTTCTTTTCTTGTTCTTTCAGGCGTTTTGCTAATTTAGCAATGGTGGTGGTCTTACCTGCACCTTGCAGACCCGCCATCATAATGATGGCTGGCGCTTGAGCATTAAGTTGTAGCTGCTCGTTGGCATCGCCCATCAGGTGCACAAGCTCATCTTGTACGACCTTAATTAGCGCCTGACCTGGGGTTAAGTTTTCGATCACCTCTTGGCCGACAGCCTTCTCACGCACCCGCTCGATAAACGAGCGCACCACGGTCAAGGCCACATCGGCCTCTAATAGTGCCATGCGAACTTCACGCAGGGTTTCCTTAATATTGTCTTCAGTTAGACGTGACTGGCCGCGCAGCTTAGCTACGGTATTACTCAGCCTTTGACTTAAATTATCGAACATATTCTTCTAACTCATCGTTACTTCAGAAATCGAGGTCTAACCCGAATTCGAGGGAGACCATATTGTAATACATGTTTGCACCCTAGGTCAGCGCCAAGCACTGCAATATGGGTTGTCAGTGACTACTGCTGAGTCGCTAGGACTTAAGCGAGCAAACAGGTAATATGCAGGGATACATGCAAATCCATCACAAAAAGGACGCAGTGTGACAGTTTTTGGCGTAATTGCCCTTGGTCTATGCCTGTTAAGCACCGGCAGCATCTGGCTTTACATGCGCAAGCAGGCCTCTGCAATCGATCAGTCTAGTACTCAGCCTCTGCCGGAAAAGACGACCCGTCGCAGCTTCATGCTGCTGTGGCTGTCTTCATTAATTGTTAGCGCACTCTTTATTAGGCAACAGATTACAGTCAGCACTGGCTTAGATTTTGGTTTCTACAACACCTTCGCTATCAGTTCTTGCTTAATCTCTGCACTCGCCTTTACTTTGAGTGTGTTTCGGCCGATCTACTATCTTGGTCTGATTATCTTACCCAGCAGCGCCCTTTCTATTGCGATGAGTATGGGTTTCAATCAAAGCAAGATACTAACAACCGTGCCATCATTAGGCATGCAGGCGCATATCCTGTTCTCTATCATTGCCTTCAGCCTACTCTGCTTGGCTGCGGTACAGGCTGTCTTGAACTACATACAAGAAGCCAATCTACGTCATTACAACAGCTCGTCCTTGCTGCGTGCGCTACCGTCACTGCAAGAGAATGATTCCAATTTGTTTCAGTTAATCATACTCGGCGTGCTCATGCTGACACTGGCACTGGCCAGTGGCTTTACCTTTTTAGACAACCTCTTTGCCCAGCACTTACTGCATAAGACTATTTTATCTTGTTTAGCTTGGCTGGTATTTGTTGTCCTTCTTTTTGGTCGCAAACAATTTGGTTGGCGTGGTCGCACAGCAACGCATTGGACGTCACTGGGCTTTAGCTTTTTGATTATCGCCTATTTTGGCAGTAAGTTTGTATTGGAACTCATCCTGCAGCGCGTCTAAGCGAAAATATCGTTTTAGACATCATCCACACACTGACATAGTAAAAAAACATGTCCCATTCTCAAGCGGAGCGCTAACAGCTTTTGGAAGAATATTCGATCAGTACGCTACTGATAGTACTGACTATATTGTTGCTACTGTCTGCATTTTTTTCGGGTTCGGAGACAGCCTTGATGGCAGTCAACCGATACCGCCTACGCCATCTTGCCAACAAGGGCCACCGAGGCGCACAGATCGCGCAAAGCCTATTAGAAAAGCCAGATCGTTTAATCGGCCTGATCCTGCTTGGCAATAATATTGTTAACTTAACAGCCTCACCATTAGCAGCCTATATTGGCTATCGCCTCTATGGTGATAGTGGTGTTGCGATTGCGACCGCTCTTTTTATCGTCAGCATCCTTCTCTTTGCTGAGGTGACGCCAAAAACATTGGCTGCATTACATGCAGAAAAGCTGGCTCTACCTGCCGCCTATATATACAGACCGCTGCTCTACATTGCTTTTCCAGTCGTCCTATTGATCAACTCTGTGGCCAATGGTTTATTACGCTGTTTTGGTGTTGATGCGAAAAAAAGCCGATCAAATGCACTCAGTGGTGATGAACTGCGAACCGTGGTCAAGGAGGCGGGTGAACTGATCCCTGTTGACCACCAAAAGATGCTGATTTCTATACTCGACTTAGAATCCATCACCGTAGAGGACATCATGATCCCACGACATGAGGTGCAAGGGATTGATTTAGATGACGATTTAGATGAGATCACCTCACAATTAGTCAATGCAACTTTCACCCGAATGCCTGCCTTTCGCGAAAACTTAGATAATATCGTTGGCTTCGTTCATCTTCGAAAAATACTCCCTCATATCAGTGAGGGTGAGTTGTCACTTGAGACACTAACTCAGGTTTTAAGTGAACCCTATTTTATACCCGCCGGCACCAGCCTCAATCGACAACTACTCAATTTCAAACGTGAGCGCAGACGTGTTGCATTAGTGGTTGATGAATATGGTGACATTCAAGGTCTGGTGACACTAGAAGACTTATTAGAAGAGATTGTTGGTGAGTTTACCTATGACCCAGCCAGTCTACATGTCGATATCCATCCACAGGGTGATGGCAGCTATGTCATTGATGGCAGTACACATATCAGAGAGATCAATAAAATGCTCGACTGGAATCTAGATGATAACGGCCCGCGCACTCTCAATGGCTTGGTCCTGGAGCGATTAGAAACCATCCCAGAAGCAGGCACGACCATCTTAATTAACGGACACCCGGTGGAAATTGTGCGTATCTTAAACAATAGTATTCGCACCATTCGTATTCGCCCTAATATTAACAAGCCATCGACATAAAGTATTTTTTCCTAACCATGAATGACATCAGGCTAAAAACAGAATGAGTAAGGCAGCACAATATCGGTGTGATGCTTGCGGGCAAGCCTTTAGCAAGTGGAGTGGCCAATGTCCTGAGTGTAATGCTTGGAACACCTTGGAAGAAGCGCGTTCGATAAGTCCACGTAGTGCAAAAACCCGCTCTGCACATGAGGGTCAGTTAATCCCTTTAAGTGATATCTCTAGTGCAGAACAGTCTCGCATACCCTCCGGTATTGACGAATTAGACCGTGTTCTTGGTGGCGGTATAGTTCGCGGCTCAGTGGTGCTTTTAGGTGGTAGCCCAGGAATCGGCAAGTCCACCTTATTGTTACAGATGCTTGCACAGCTGGCCGACCACTCTACAATTTATGTCAGTGGTGAAGAATCAGCTCAACAGATATCGATGCGGGCTGAGCGCCTTAAACTGCAGGCCGAGCATATCCGTTTGTTGAGCTCGATCTCTCTGGAAGAGGTCCTTGCCACCCTACAAAAAAACAAGCCAACCTTGGCCATCATCGATTCCATCCAGACTATAGTTAGTGAAGCTCTAAGCTCTGCTGCAGGCTCGGTCTCACAGGTACGTGAATGCGCCGGACAACTGGTGCAGTACGCTAAAAACAACAACACCACGCTCTTCGTTGTTGGGCATATTACCAAGGAAGGCACACTCGCTGGACCTCGTGTCTTGGAACACATGGTCGATACGGTCTTGTATTTTGAAGGTGACAGCAGCGAACGTTTTAGGCTTCTACGTGCTAGCAAAAATCGTTTTGGTGCCGTCAATGAGCTAGGTGTTTTTGATATGCAAGAATACGGTTTGCGTGGTGTGAAAAATCCCTCGGCCTTATTCCTTTCCAACCATCAGCAGGCAGCTCCGGGTAGCAGCATTATGGTGACCCGTGAGGGCACTCGACCTCTACTTATTGAGGTGCAGGCCTTAGTCGATGAAAATCATGGTGCCAATGCACGTCGCCTAGCACAGGGTGTCGATCAAAATCGACTTTCAATGCTGCTCGCAGTGATGCATAAGCATGGCGGTATTGCCCTACATAATGAGGATGTCTTCATCAACGTGGTTGGTGGAGTAAAAGTACAGGAACCCGGTGCTGATCTGCCTATCCTGCTTGCAGTGCTCTCTAGTTTCCGAGATTTTATACTCCCACGTAACTTGATTATATTTGGTGAGGTTGGCCTTGCTGGTGAGATCAGACCCGTACCTAGTGGACAGGAGCGTTTACGTGAAAGCGCTAAACAAGGCTTCGAAATCGCCATTATCCCCAGCGCCAACAAACCCAAAGAAAAGATAGCGGGACTAAAAATCCATGCCGTATCTCGCTTACAGGAAGTAATTGAGTTGGTTTTAAATGAATTTGCACGGGGTTAAATTTATAATATGAGTGATCAAAAACAAAAACCAAACTTAAGTCAGGCTGGACTAACCCCTACCCATGCCGTTAGCGCCACTGATCAATATGGTGAACCTCGTGCTGTGCGCGTTGCTGGTGAGTCACCACTGACCTTGAAAGTAGACGACCGTGAAGTCGTCACCCTGATGACCTTAGGCACCCACCCTGAATTATTAGCCCTAGGCTATCTGCGCAACCAGCGACTACTGGATAACCTTGATGAGATCAAAAGTATCACTGTCGATTGGCAACGCGAGGTCGCTGATGTTTGCACTAACAGCGGTGGTGGCATCAGCAATTGGCAGGAAAAATTAGCTAACCGTACAGTTACCACAGGCTGTGGCCAAGGCACTGTGTTCAGCTGTACGCTAGATAAGCTATATGCGGAGCGCTTGGCACAGAAACCCATTAAGCAATCCTTAATTTATGCCCTATTAGCCAACATCAGTAAACACAATGAGATTTATAAACAGGCCGGTGGTGTGCATGGTTGTGCACTTTGTGAGGGCGATAAAATCTTAAACTTTGTTGAAGATGTCGGCCGTCATAATGCTGCCGATGCCATTTCAGGAGCCATGTGGATGGAGGGTACCCACGGTGCCAATAAGATCTTTTACACCACCGGTCGTCTGACTTCAGAAATGGTGATGAAGGTCGCCCTAATGGGTATACCTGTCCTATTATCACGCTCTGGCGTTACCCAAATGGGCTTGGATTTAGCCCGAGATCTTGGTGTTAGCATGATTGCCAGAGCCAAGGGTAAGGCCTTCCTGATTTATAATGGTGTTGAAAATATGGTCTTTGATCAGCCGCCGACTAAACCCAGCTGAAATTAGTCCAAGCAAGCCGTCACAACTACCCCCTTAGGTTAGGCCATAGCACACTACCTTTTAGAGACATTAGCCTAAGCTCCAGTTAAAATAAGCCTAGGAAACGTTAAGCGAGCTATGGATAATCCAAGTTATCGCTAGCCTTCATGTGAATAGCATAACCTTGTCAACCGCTACCTCCAGTCTGCCTAGACTATCCAATAGGTCATGAGGTAAGCATAAAATTTCGGAGATAAGCCGTGGCCCCAAAAGCCCCTTCAAGCAATATTGATTTTGAAAAATCAATGGCAGAGCTAGAACAAATTGTTCAACAATTAGAAGCTGGTGACCAACCATTAGAAAAAGCTCTAGAGCTTTTTGAAAAGGGTATAACGCTGACTCGAAACTGCCAAACTGCCCTAGAAAAAGCAGAAAAGCGCATCAGTGTACTGACCGAAGAACAAGGTGATTTCACCCAAGCCAGCGCACAGGACGTAGGGGATTTTCTTGACGGACCTGAGTGAAACTCTGCGTCCTTACCAACAACGTATTGATCAGATTCTAGAAACGACGTTCTCCAATCGTAATGAAAACCTAGAACCGCTTTATGCCGCCATGCGTTATGTCGCCCTAGGCTCTGGTAAACGCATGCGCCCATTATTGGTTTATAGCACTGCAGATGCCTTGCAACTAGACCTTGGGTTAGTTGATGCCAGTGCAGTAGCCATTGAGTTAATCCACGCCTATTCACTAGTGCATGATGATCTACCGGCGATGGATGACGATGATTTACGTCGGGGTCGACCTAGCTGTCATAAGGCTTATGATGAAGCCACGGCCATACTCGTCGGCGATGCCCTACAGGCACTTGCCTTTGAAACGCTGTCGAAGAACGCGTTAGCACCGAATAAAGAAAGCGCCCTCACTGCCGACATTAAACTGCAGTTAATTGAGACCTTAGCAAGTGCCAGTGGTGCGAACGGCATGGTCGGCGGTCAGATAATGGATTTAGCTGGCGTCGGTAAAACGCTGGAAATCGACCAGCTCAGCAGCATGCATCAACATAAAACAGGGCAGCTTATACAGGCCTGTATAACTATGCCGGCTATCTGTGCCCCGCATTTGACTGATAATGAGCGTTATACTCTGCACTCCCTAGGCGAAACCATCGGTTTAGCCTTTCAAATTCGAGACGATATTTTGGATCAGATCAGCGACACCGCGACCTTAGGTAAGCCTCAGGGCTCAGACAGCAACAAGGGTAAATCGACCTACGTTAGCCTATTGGGCTTAGATCAGGCGAAAAAGCGTTGTCAGGAATTACACACAAAAGCACTGGATCAACTATCACAGTGTCAATTAAGCGCTAGCTCTCTGCGTTTACTCGTAGACTTTATTGTCAGCCGAAATCGTTAATATAAAACTATAATGGACATAGATAAATTTCCTCTACTAGCTCGTATAGACGAGCCATCTGATTTACGTGCACTCGCCAGCAGCGAAGTTCCGGCTGTGGCAGCAGAGTTGCGTCGTTATCTATTACAGTCTGTTTCACAAAGTGGCGGACATTTTGCTGCCGGATTGGGCACTGTTGAATTAACCACTGCCCTGCACTATGTCTACAACACACCGGTCGACCAATTGGTTTGGGATGTTGGCCACCAATGTTACCCACACAAAATCTTAACCGGCCGTCGAGATGCCATTACTAGCATACGCAGTAAGGGAGGATTGAGTCCTTTTCCTTGTCGACAAGAGAGCGAATTCGACAGCTTTGGGGTTGGCCATTCCAGCACCTCTATTAGTGCCGCATTGGGTATGAATATTAGCTATCGATTAGCGGCGAGTGAGGCGCAGGCTGTCGCTATCATTGGCGATGGCGGCATAACCGCAGGCATGGCTTATGAGGCGCTCAATCACCTTGGTGGTATTAAGGCCGATATGCTCATCATTTTAAATGATAATGAAATGTCGATCTCACCCAATGTCGGCGCTATGAGTAACTACCTGACACGTATGTTATCTGAGCCACTGTTCCATGCTATGCGTGAAAGAGGCAAAAAACTCTTGAGCCCAGTGCCACCGATGCTAGAACTTGCGCGTCGCACTGAAGAACATGTCAAAGGCATGTTTGCACCCGGTACGCTATTTGAAGAAATGGGCATCAACTATTTTGGCCCTGTCGATGGCCATGATGTCAGTTCTTTGATCACCACTTTAGGCAATATTAAGAAAATGCGTGGGCCTAAATTACTGCATGTCATCAGTAAGAAAGGCAAGGGCTACGCTCAGGCTGAAACTGACCCAGTGGCCTATCATGCGGTTCCAGCTTTCGACCCTGAGTTGGGTGTTAAGAAAAAGGCTAGCAGCACACTCAGCTACACTCAGGTCTTTTCTGACTGGATCTGCGACATGGCTGCCAAAGACCACCGCTTGCTAGCGATTACACCAGCGATGCGCGAGGGCTCGGGGTTGGTGCGATTTGAAAAAGAATACCCAACTCGCTATTTCGATGTCGCTATTGCCGAACAGCATGCGGTCACTCTAGCTGCTGGCATGGCTTGTGCCGGACATAAACCCGTTGTAGCGATTTATTCCACTTTTTTACAGCGCGCCTATGATCAGCTCATTCATGACGTTGCCGTACAAAATCTACCGGTCTTGTTTGCCATTGACCGCGCCGGTGTGGTTGGCCCCGATGGTAAAACTCATACCGGTAGCTTTGATATCAGTTTCTTACGCTGTATCCCAAACATGACGATCATGGCACCCAGTGATGAGAACGAGACCAGACGCATGCTCTCAACGGGGTATCTCATGAACTCACCTGCAGCGGTACGTTACCCACGTGGCTGCGGTCCTGGGGTTAGCGTTGAGGATAGCCTAGAGCCTCTTACTATTGGCTCTGCTGAAGTCCGACGCAAGGGTGAAAAGGTTGTCTTCCTAGTGTTTGGTAGCCCGCTACAGGCCGCCTTAGAGGCCGCTGAAGAGATCAATGCCAGTGTTGTTAATATGCGCTTTATCAAACCTTTAGATCAGGCCTTAATCACACAGATGGCTGCTGAACATGACTTATTAGTGACCATTGAAGACAATGTTGTCATGGGGGGAGCGGGCAGCGCCGTCAATGAATATCTCGTCGGTAATGGCAGCGCACAGAAAATTCTGAATTTAGGGCTACCTGACCGTTTCCAAGAACATGCTAGCAGAGAAGAATTACTCGCTGATGCGGGCCTAGAGCCAGCTTCAATACTATTACAGGTGCAGCAGATATACCCGTCTAGGGATTGCTAAGGGCAAATCCCTGACGTAACATCATGCGATTAATATTTGTGCGGAAATCACGCGCCAGCCTATTTTTATTAAGAAGGTTACCTAAATTATGAGTTCAAGCACTGATACCCCTGTGCAGTCCATCCCTGACACACAGAACAAAGAAGATACCCGTAAAATCCCTATCGACAAGGTCGGTATTAAAGGTATTAAGCACCCTGTACGTGTACTCGATCGCTCAGGTGGCGAGCAAGCCACGATTGCAGACTTCAATATGTATGTGCATCTGCCACATAACTTCAAAGGCACTCATATGTCGCGCTTTGTCGAGATATTGAATGAGTATGACCGTGAGATCTCGGTTAAGTCATTTGGTGAAATGCTGGAGAAGATGGCTGTCCGTTTAGAATCTAATTCTGGACATATCGAAATGACATTCCCGTATTTCGTTAAGAAAACAGCGCCAGTCAGTGGTGTAGAAAGCTTACTAGACTATGAAGTGACATTCCTTGGTGAGATCGCAGACGGTGTCACTAGAACGGATGTTCGTGTTCTAGTCCCAGTAACCAGTCTCTGCCCATGCTCCAAGAGCATCTCTGAATATGGTGCACATAATCAACGTTCACACATTATTCTTTGGGTTCGCATCGCTGACTTTGTTTGGGTCGAAGAGCTGATTGAGATGATAGAAGCACAAGCTTCCTGCCAACTCTATGCACTGCTTAAACGTCCAGATGAGAAGTATGTAACAGAAGAAGCCTATGATAATCCAAAGTTTGTAGAAGACTTAGTGCGTGATATCGCAACTGAGCTAAATGCAGATGATCGTATTCTCTCTTACCGAGTTGAATCAGAAAACTTTGAGTCAATACATAATCATTCGGCTTATGCTTATATCGAAAAGGATAAAAGCAGCGAGTAACTACTCAGTTTGTAGATCTTCGAGACAAAAAAAGAGCGCTTATTTAGCGCTCTTTTTTTTCTATCAGTTTCTTTTACTGACAAGTCATCAGCATCACCTGATCTAACCGGTGGTTCTAAAGACCTGATAACTATTCAATATCTGCTGCAGCAAAACACGTGCTTCATGAGGGGTTATTATCTCTGAAGCCTCTTCAACCGCATGCACTGTAATCAGAGTAACGTCACCCTGTGGTAATAAATGTAGCTGATAACGGCTAGCATTAAGCACAATCTCTGCAGGTAACTTTAAGCTTCCAACCGTGAACCTATAATAAGCCTCACTTCGATTCTGTTCGATCACAGGCATATTAGC
This sequence comes from Gammaproteobacteria bacterium, assembly GCA_029253965.1. Classification (GTDB taxonomy): domain Bacteria; phylum Pseudomonadota; class Gammaproteobacteria; order UBA4575; family UBA4575; genus UBA4575. The sequence continues at coordinate 6,286 of JAQWYM010000078.1, read as the reverse complement.
GCGATCCAAGGCCATCCCCGTACGACGCCAAACGCGGCTATAACTATCACCAACAATCAGAACAGGTACACCATCAATATCTTGCATTTCGATATAGAGGCGTGATCCCTGTGTATTCGCCACTTCAAATAAAGCGTCTTCACGTGAACGACCTACGTGCTCCATCAAACTAACTAAGATCTCTGCTTCGATCTCTGGATCAGTGGCTACCGTTGTCCAGACAGCGCCCTGCTCAGTTACTGATTGCAGTTCTTTACGACGCTCGCTGAGGAAGATGTTGGTAATCGAATTAGGTTCACGCTCTATACGTATACGATATTTACTTCGTGTGGCAGTGAACTCACGCCCCCCACTAAGACCTGAACTTTCCGAGTCGATATCTTCAATCCAGTCTGTCTCCATGACACCTAGCATCGGCTCATCACGCTCTAACGGGATACCTTGATTAGCCCAGAATGAACGCAATAGCGGCCACATATTAACCGGATCAATTTCAGCTTCCAACCAACGAAGATCACCTTCACGGCGCACAGACACGTCAATAAAGTCAGGCGCTACACTGGCATCAATATCTTTACCATAGGTTTCTAATGCGCTAACGCGATCAGCGCTGGTCTGAGGGATTTCCAAGCTATCCTCCCACTCAGGAGTGACTAGCTCAGGGGGCGCTTCCAAGCCTCCAATACTGGCTGCTTCACCGTATTTAGTACCCGCAAAACGGTTGACCAACGCACAGGATTGTAGACTCATAATGCTAACTAATAGCATTATAATTTTTACCGATCGGAGATTTGTCACAGTTAGCTAATCCTAATAATTTTATAAACAGTCCGCTTTAATTAAAGCGTTACGTACAGCCTCATGATATTGCTCTGCCAATGGCGTCAGAGGCAGCCTTAAACCGGCAGCGATCAGACCCATTTGCTGCAGCGCCCATTTAGTTGGAATCGGATTCGACTCAATAAACAGGACTTCATGCAGATCTTTAATCTTATTATTATAGGCTTCAGCCTGCGCACGATCTCCCGCTAAGGCAGCCATACACATACGATGCATGAGCTTAGGTACAATATTCGCCGTGACTGAGATGACACCGTGACCACCGGCCAAGATGGACTCCATCGCCTGCCCATCCTCACCACTCACAACCATGAAGCCATCAGCACAAGTTTTCTTGATGGTGACTGCACGACTCATATCACCGCTGGCCTCTTTCACACCAACAATATTATCCACCTGTGATAACCGCTGAATGGTCTCAGGCAACATATCGCAGGCGGTGCGACCCGGTACATTGTATAAGATTTGTGGCACATCGACCTCTTCTGCCACTTTCTTATAATGTTGGTAGAGACCTTCTTGCGTTGGTTTATTGTAGTACGGCGTTACTAATAGACAGGCATCAACCCCAGCATCTGCCGCACACTGTGTGAGTGATATGGCTTCCCAGGTTGAATTAGCGCCCGTGCCGCCGACGACAGGCACTCGTCCCTTCACTTCTTCAACGACAAAGCGAATAACTTCACAATGCTCTTCGTGATTAAGCGTGGCTGACTCGCCCGTAGTCCCCGCTGGAATGATGACATCTGTCTCATTTTGCAGGTGAAAATCGACCAGGCCGGCTAAGGCGTCATAATCAACCGCACCATCTTCTCGCATAGGTGTGGCAATCGCCACCATGCTACCTGTGAACATTTTGTGCTCCGTATACTTCAAATTTGATCGCCGCATAGTAATGGGCAGACCCATTCTTTACAAGCGAGGGCTACCTCATTGGCTCGGCTTATAGTGACTAAGCAGCGTCACGCTGAGCTTGGATTGCTAGTCGGCCAAGCATTTATCACAGCACTGACGAGCGTCGCTAGAGGAATTGCAAAAAACACACCCCATACACCCCAAATACCACCAAAAAACAACACTGCTAATATAATCGCCACGGGATGAAGATTAACCAACTCCGAAAACAGTAATGGCACTAAAATATTACCATCTAAGAACTGAATTATCGCATAGGCTATCAAGCTATAGAAAAAGAGACTGCTACCACCAAATTGAGTATACGCAACAAAAACAATCGGTAAGGTAACAACAGCGGCACCGGCATAGGGAATAATCACTGAAAGTCCAACCAAGACAGCAAGTATCAACGCATAATTCAGTCCTATCACACTAAAGGTAATGTAGGTGATACCAAAGACAATACCAATCTCGATCGCTTTACCACGAACATAACTAGCAATTTTACCGTTTACTTCAAACCACACCTCATGACTCAGTTCACGATCATGTGGCACAAAGCCTTCAATCCAAGAAATGATCATGGCCTTATCCTTGAGCATGAAAAAAACCATCAGCGGCACCAAGACTAAGTAGATTAAAATACTGATGAGGCCAACCACTGAGGCAAAAGGTTTGAGTAACAAACCCTGACCCAAGAGCAACACCTGCCCACGAATCATAGCGATGAGCTCAATCATCTGTTGTTCAGTGACCAAGGTAGGGAAACGCTGAGGTAGTCCTAGGAGTAACTGCTGGCCGGCAGAGATCATTACCGGCAGCTCTAAAATAAACTGTGACAACTGCTTTGAGAACAGCGGTAAGAATAAGAAGATCAAACCAAAAAGCACTGCGATAAATATAACAAACACCACCAATAGCGCGATACTGCGTGGGCTGTGGCCTTTTTGCAGTGTATTGACCGCACCGTCGAGTAAATAGGCTATAACAAGACTCGTGAGCACTGGAGCGAGCAATTCACCCGCAAACAAGACAACACCAAGGCCAGTCAGCAAAAATATACTGAGGGTAACCACCTGTGGGTTAGAAAAATTACGTTGGTACCAAGCTTTGAAATAATTAAACATATGCGGTTTCTCCAGCTTTAAAAAACATCCTGTTATCTAGCCTAGTCCTTGGCGTCGGTTTTACCGCAGAAGCCTCGAGCAAACTCTAATAAATTATCCATACCCTGTTGCTTAAACTTTTGTCTCTGCCGGACAAAGGAAAAAGACCGAGTCAATAATGGGTTTAATGGTATCGCAGCTAGCTTTTTAAGGGAGAGTTCTTTTTCAACAGTGCTTATTGAAACTATCGATAAACCCAGACCCACCTCAACCGCACCCTTAATTGATTCGGGACTCCCTAATTCAACGACTATATTCAGGTCATCCTTCGTAAAGCCCTGTGTCTTCAAATAATCTAAAATAACCTCTAGAGTACCAGAACCCTCTTCACGGCAAATAAAAGGGTATGGCATCAGTTGTTTTAGCATGATGGAGGCCTGTTGTGCCAAGGCGTGGTCTGGTCGCAGCACAACCACCAACTGATCCAGATGACAAACTTCTAGCGATAAACTCCTATTACTGACCGGTCCCTCCACTACGCCGAGATCAATTTGATTGTTTTCAATCATAGAGACAATGCCCTCGGTATTAGAAACATCCAACTTCAGCCTCATATGCGGAAACAGCATATTGAAGTCACTGAGCAGCTTTGGCATGACGTATTCAGCAATGGTTGTGCTAGCACCTAACATTAAGGTCCCACTGCTATCCCCCGTCAATCCTTTGATAGCTTCCTCCATCTCACCATACACAGTGAAAATCTGTTCGGCATATTCGAAGGCGCATTGCCCAGCTTCAGTCAGACTCACACGATTATGTGTGCGATCAAATAATCGTGTATTAAATTGCCCCTCTAACTGATGCACTTGGGATGTAACTGCAGGCTGAGTCATATGCAATGCCTCTGCTGCTTTTGTAAAGCTGAGCATGCGCGCTACGGTATAAAATATCCTTAGAGTCCGATCCGACATTAACCACTGCCTGATAATTAGTTAACTTTTAGCATATCATTTTCATCTTCAGATCCTGCTTAATAGTGCTGCATAAGATGCTCATTTATCACGCTTGCGTCGGTTTTCATTCTCGTATTTACTAAGCCCCACTCTCTCACAATCAAACAAAATCATGCGCGTTTCAAAATTTCCATTAAATACACTGAAAGAAGTTCCCTCTGATGCCGAGGTTGTTAGCCATCAATTAATGCTGCGAAGCGGCATGATTCGAAAGCTAGGAGCCGGTCTTTATACTTGGCTACCCCTAGGTTTACGCATATTACGCAAGGCTGAGGCGATTGTGCGCGAAGAAATGAATCAAGCAGGCGCCTTGGAAATCCTCATGCCCTCAGTACAACCGGCGGAGCTGTGGCAAGAATCTGGCCGTTGGGAACAATATGGTCCTGAACTACTGCGTATGCATGACCGACATAACCGTGAGTTTTGTTATGGTCCAACACATGAGGAAGTAATTACCGATTTGGTGCGAAAGCAAGTCCGTTCTTACAAAGAGTTACCGCTAAATCTGTATCAGATCCAAACCAAATTCAGGGACGAGATCCGGCCACGCTTTGGCATTATGCGTTCTCGTGAATTCATCATGAAGGATGCTTACTCCTTTCATGAGACAGCGGCCTGCCTAGAGCAGACTTATGCTGATATGTATCAGGCTTACAGTCAGATCTTTAGTCGTATGGGTTTAAAGTTTCGTGCTGTAGACGCAGACACCGGCTCAATTGGGGGTAACGCATCACATGAATTTCATGTGCTAGCGGACTCAGGTGAAGACGCCATTGCTTACTGTGAGACCAGTGATTATGCCGCGAATGTTGAATTAGCCCCATTGCTAGCGGTTGCCGAGATAGCGCTCTCAGCAGAGGCTGCTGTTATGACTGAGGTCTCAACACCCGCAGCAAAAACAATAGAGCAGGTCTCAGCAAGCCTCAATGTAACAGCAGCAGACTGCGTTAAAACATTATTAGTTAAGGCAGAAGATGGTGGTCTAATCGCATTATTACTACGCGGCGACCATGAGCTTAATACCCTTAAGGCAGAGAAGCTCGAAGGGGTGCTAGCCCCCCTTAGTTTTGCTGAAGAGGATGATATTAAGGCACTTATCGATTGCCCCCCAGGCTTTATCGGCCCCTTGGCTATAAGCTGTCCAATCCTTGCTGATTACTCACTAATACAACAGCAAGACTTTGTCTGCGGAGCCAACAAAGAAGGCTTTCATCTTACTCATGTCAATTGGACGCGTGATTTACCACGACCAACCTTTGCTGACCTGCGAAACATTGAAATTGGTGACCCCAGTCCAGACGGTCAGGGCACAATCAAGATATGTCGCGGTATCGAAGTGGGCCATATCTTTCAGCTAGGTAAGAAATACAGCGAACGTTTAGACGCTAATGTTTTAGATCAGAATGGTAAAAAGACAACCTTAACTATGGGCTGCTACGGCATTGGTGTCAGTCGTGTTGTTGCTGCAACGATAGAACAGAACTTTGATGACCACGGTATCTGCTGGCCACCGGCACTAGCACCTTTCCAAATATCCATCCTTCCGATGAAAATGGAGAAATCAGACAAAGTACGTAGCTACTGTGAACAGCTTTATAACGATTTAATCCAACAGGGTGTTGAGGTCTTAATCGATGACCGAAAAGCACGCCCAGGCATCATGTTTGCTGATCATGACCTCATTGGCATCCCTCACCGCCTTGTTGTCAGTGAGCAAAATTTGGAAAAAGGCGTGCTTGAGTACAAAAGTCGAAGCGATGAAGACAGTCGTGAAATCGCTGTAAACACCTTAATGGACGAGCTCAGTAAAATATTAAACTCAAACTAAATCAGCCACCTGCGTGAACCTCCTCTAGAAAAGTCTTTGCACGCAAAATAAGCCTAGTAATGCGCTGCTGAGAAGGAAACTTAATTAGTACATTAGAGCTTTCTAAAGTACTAATTTATAACCAAATTTTTTGTTGGCAAAGCCTTCTTTTATGCATACACTGAACTCAGAATCCTAACTCAGCAATGACTGGGGTTTTGAGTTTTAGGATTGCCATATATGGGACTTCCTAAGACCACAATATAACTATAATAATCTCTAGTAAAAAAGACCTCTTTATATAAAGAGGAGGAGTAAATCAATGAAAGCAAGAGTAACGGTACTCGCAAGTGCACTACTAGCAATGGTAGGCATGAGCAACGTAGTCAGTGCAGAAGAAAGCATGTATGTGCCTATTCCATCTTACCGCGTAGGTCCATACGCGGCAGGTGGTACAGGCTACTTCGGTGGTATTCTGGATTATTACAACTTAGTCAATTCACGTGGTGGTGTTGGCGGCGTTAAACTAACTTGGTCTGAGTGTGAGACTGAGTATTCAGTAGAGCGTGGCGTAGAGTGTTACAAGCGATTGAAAGATCGTGAAGGTGGCGCTGTATTTTTTG
>JAQWYM010000069.1 GCA_029253965.1 Gammaproteobacteria bacterium | reverse complement strand
TAGAGCGAAGTTGTCGTCGTTTGCGACTATAAATTTGCAGTCTTATTTAACGAGGAGTACTACTTCCTCGGCATGCACCTCCAGATTCGCAACCGGCGTCGAAAGCCAGGTCGCCCCCTTGATGTGCCCTCAGTATAGCGCAAAAAGCACGATAGGTTAGGCTCATGCTGAGGCTAATTTTTACGTGTTACAGACGGCAGTTTCCTATAAAATCTACTCTCTTTGATTGATTTCACGTGTTTCCAAGGGTTCGAATGCTTTTTCTTCGCGGTGCAGCCGCTATTACGCCATTCAAACTTGAGCAGCAGCTCAAGACTATTCAACAACAAGTACCGGCTTTGCAGGGTCTGCAAATGTCATGGCTTTACTTGGTCGAGCACTGCGGTGTCATGGGGTCCGATCAGATCGGGCTTATTCGCCATATTCTCGGTGTTGAGGCGGCTATTTCTGGCCAAACTGCGTTGCAGGATGAGTTCATCATCAGCCCACGCATGGGTACTATCTCGCCGTGGTCGTCTAAGGCGACTGATATTCTTGAACATTGTGGTTTGGCTGCCGGTGGTCGTGTTGAGCGTTGTACCCTCGTTACGGTTAGCGGCTGGTCAGAACTAAGTGCTGATGAGCAGGCTCTAGTGACGGCTGCACTGCACGATCGCATGACACAGAGCATAATGCCGCAGTTAGGCTCTTGCATTGAGCTCTTTAGCACCCAAGAGCCTGCAGCGGTTAAACGTCTGCCGGCGATTGAGACGCTCAGTGCTGATATCAGCACCTTAAATTCAGAGTTAGGCTTGGCCCTGTCGAGTGATGAGATCGATTATCTGGTGACGAATTATCAACGTCTCCAGCGCTGCCCAACCGATGTTGAGTTGATGATGTTTGCGCAGGCTAATTCAGAGCACTGCCGGCATAAGATTTTTAATGCTGAATGGACGATTGATGGTGAGCCGCAGGCTAACACCCTGTTTGGCATGATCCGTGAGACTTATAAGCATTCACCTGCAAACGTGTTATCGGCCTATAAAGATAATGCGGCGGTGATGACAGGTTATTCTGCACCGCGTTTTTATCCGCAGTCAGCCGATTGCAGCTACCGTTATTTTGATGAAGATATTCATATTTTGATGAAGGTGGAGACGCATAACCACCCAACTGCCATAGCCCCTTATGCCGGTGCTGCAACCGGTTCCGGTGGCGAGATTCGAGATGAAGGTGCGACCGGCAGAGGCTCTTTACCCAAGGCGGGGCTCTGTGGTTTCTCGGTGTCTAATCTACGTTTGCCTGAGCTTTTAGAGCCATGGGAGCATGATTACGGTAAGCCAGATCGTATGGTTTCAGCTCTAGATATTATGCTTAAAGGGCCCATTGGTGGCGCTGCCTTTAATAACGAATTTGGACGTCCGAATCTACTCGGATACTTCCGCAGCTTTGAGCAAAGCTTAAATGGCGTTGTGCGCGGTTATCACAAGCCGATCATGATCGCCGGTGGTCTCGGCAACATCCGTGCTGAAGATGTTGAAAAGAATGTTATTCCAGAAGGTACGCCGATTATTGTCTTGGGTGGGCCTGCGATGTTGATTGGTCTTGGCGGTGGTGCTGCGTCTTCAGTAGATGCTGGTAGCAGCGCTGAGCAACTAGACTTTGCCTCGGTACAGCGCGAAAACCCAGAGATGGAACGACGCTGTCAGGAAGTGATTAATCGCTGTTGGCAGATGCAAGATAATAACCCAATTGTCTCGATTCATGATGTTGGTGCGGGTGGCGTCTCTAATGCCTTGCCTGAGATTCTGCATGACTGTGGTCGAGGCGGCGTCATTGAGCTGCGTCAGCTGCCTAATGCTGAGCCGGGCATGTCGCCACTGGAAATCTGGTGTAATGAGGCACAAGAGCGCTATGTCTTAGCGATCAACCGCGATCAACTCGAAGAATTTGAGCGTATCTGTCAGCGTGAGCGCTGTCTTTATGCCGTGGTTGGGCATGCCACCGAAGAGCAACAGCTCAAGGTGCACGACCGCCACTTTGATAATGCCCCAATTCAAATGCCGATGGAGGTCTTACTCGGTAAGCCACCGAAGCTGAAGCGTGATACTCAACGGCTGCCATCAACTGCGCTGAGCGCCGATTACAGTGGTATAGACATTGCCGATGCCGTCGATCGCGTGCTTGGGCAGGCGACCGTGGCCTCGAAGAAGTTTTTGATTACGATTGGTGACCGCTCGGTGACCGGTCATGTGGTGCGTGACCAGATGGTTGGCCCATGGCAGGTGCCGGTGGCTGATGTCGCTGTCACCACCAACAGTTTCACAGCCTACAGCGGTGAAGCCATGGCGCTGGGTGAACGCACTCCAATTGCGCTCTATTCTGGGCCAAAATCTGCACAAATGGCGATTGCTGAGGCAATCACCAACTTATTAGCAGCCCCTTGGACGCATACGCGAGAGGTGAAGTTGTCTGCAAACTGGATGGCAGCAGCTAACTATGCCGGTGAAGATGCCGTTTTATACGATACCGTGGCGGCTACCAGTGAGCTCTGTCAGGCGCTTGATATTGCGATCCCAGTAGGCAAGGACTCACTCTCAATGCAAACCGGTTGGCAACAAGATGCGGAGTCCAAGTTGGTGGTGTCGCCCGTTTCGTTGGTGGTCACGGCATTTGTTCCAGTCGCCGATGTGCGACAGACATGGACGCCTGAAATTAAAGCGATTGATGAGCCCAGCTGTCTGCTATTAATCGATTTGGGTAACGCTCAAAATCGTCTTGGCGGCTCAGTTCTGGCGCAGGTCTTTGAATTTGCTGATAGTCAGGTTCCAGCCTTGGACTCAGTGAATTTGATAAAGAATTTAGTATTATTTATCAGTAAGATAAGAGATGAAGATAAAGTTCTTTCTTATCATGACAGAAGCGATGGCGGGCTCTTTGCCTGCCTTGCAGAGATGGCTTTTGCCGGTCGCTGCGGCCTTGATATCGAACTTGACGTGACGGCCGAGCAGGCCCTAGCGGCGCTGTTTTCAGAAGAGCTGGGTTGTGTCATTCAAGTGGCTGAAAGCGATCTTGATGCGGTCTTGAGTCTGGCGAAATCGGTGGGTTTAGGTGGGCAGACACGGGTTGTTGCCCGCGTCCGTGGTGATGAAGCGATTCATTGTCGTGCCGGCACTGAGCTACTCTTTAGTAGTGACCGTGTTGTCCTAGAGCAACGCTGGTCTGCGGTCAGTCATCAGATACAAAGACAGCGTGATAACGTCGAATGTGCCGATTCTGAGTTTGATTTGATCGATGAAGAGGGCGTTCACGGTTTACTAGCGCAGCTGAGCTTTAATCCAGACGAGGATGTTGCTGCACCCTACATCGCCACAGGCGTTAGGCCGAAGATAGCGATTCTGCGCGAGCAGGGGGTTAATGGACAGGTTGAGATGGCGGCGGCATTTGATCGCGCTGGCTTTCGGGCAGTCGATGTTCACATGTCTGATCTGCTCGAAAATCGCAGCCATTTGAGTGAATTTCAGATGCTTGCCGCCTGTGGTGGCTTCTCCTACGGTGATGTCTTGGGTGCCGGCTCTGGTTGGGCTAATAATATATTATATAACAGTAAGTTACTCGATCAATTTAAAGCATTTTTTGAAGATAAAAATGTGCTTGGTTTGGGTGTTTGTAACGGCTGTCAGATGCTTTCTCAGCTACGTCAGCTGATTCCGGGTAGTGAGGCTTGGCCAACGTTTGTGCGCAATACCTCAGAGCAGTTTGAGGCGCGCTTACTGAATGTAAAAGTTGAATCTAGCCCGTCATTGTTGCTGCAGGGAATGGCTGGTTCACAGCTGCCGATTGTCGTCGCCCATGGTGAAGGTCGGATGCACTTTGAGAATGATCAGCAGCAGCTAAAAGCTCAGGCGCTGATTGCTCTGCGCTACTGTGATGAAAATGGCAGCGCTAGCGAACGTTATCCGCTGAATCCGAATGGTTCTGTTGAGGGTGCGACCGCGATTACTAATGAAGATGGTCGTTTTAGCATCATGATGCCGCATCCAGAACGTCTCTTTAGGACGGTGCAACACTCTTGGGCTGACCCTAGCTGGAATGAAGACGGCCCATGGTTACGACTCTTCCGCAATGCACGGACCTTGTTTTAGTCTTTAATTTAGGGCTGATGGAACTTTTTTAACTGCGTAATGACTGATTAACTATGCTTATAAAAATCCCTGCTAGACATGCCTTAAAAGAGTCGGCGGTAACCGATTACTCGGTTTACCTACAACGCCGTGAGTTTATTAAAAAATCTCTCGCCACAGGTGGCGCTATCGGCCTTTCAGCAGCGGGCTTGCCTGCCATCGCAGGGGTTGATTTATCAGCCTATCAAAAAGCAGCGGATCAGGCGTTGGCCGCCGAACTGACCGCCGAAAAGTCGATCACCTCATACAATAACTTTTATGAGCTAGGCACAGACAAGAAAGACCCAGAAAAAAATGCCGCAATGTTAAAGACTGAGCCGTGGTCGGTGACGATTGAAGGGGAGTGTGAGCGGCCTGGTATGATTGCCCTTGAAGACTTAATCCAAACGAAAGATATTGAAGAACGCATTTATCGCCTGCGCTGTGTTGAAGCCTGGTCGATGGTTATACCATGGATGGGTGTTGAGTTAGGGCCGTTGCTACAACGCTTCAAGCCGACCTCAAAAGCAAAATATGTGGAATTTACCACCTTGCATGATCCGGCTAATTTACCGGGCCAGCGTTTCCCTGTGTTGGATTGGCCGTATGTTGAAGGCCTGCGTATTGATGAGGCGATGCATCCACTGAGTCTTTTGGTTGTTGGGCTTTATGGTAAGCAACTGCCAAACCAAAACGGTGCGCCACTGCGTTTAGTGGTGCCATGGAAATACGGCTTTAAGAGTATTAAATCCATCGTCAAGATTCGCTTCAGTGAGACGCAGCCAGAAACCAGTTGGAATCTCTCAGCAGCTAAAGAATATGGTTTTTATTCGAACGTTAATCCAGAGGTGAATCACCCGCGATGGAGCCAAGCGCGTGAACGGCGTATTGGTGAGTTTCGCAAACGCAAAACTCTGGCCTTCAATGGCTATGCCGAGCAGGTCGCTGCGCTCTATTCCGGAATGGATCTAAAGCGCAACTTCTAGAGTGCTAGCGCTGTTTTAAGCGTCGATCTTCTTGTATTTCACACGTCGTGGTTGCGCTGCATCCTCACCCAGCCGCAGTTTGCGATCGGCTTCGTATTCAGTGAAGTTACCTTCAAACCAAGTGACCACGGAATCACCCTCAAACGCGAGTATATGGGTGGCAATTCGATCTAAGAACCAGCGGTCGTGAGAGACAACGATGGCGCAGCCGGGGAAGTTCAATAAGGCTTCTTCCAAGGCACGTAAGGTCTCCACATCGAGATCGTTGGTTGGCTCATCGAGTAGTAAGACATTACCGCCACTGGCTAATAGCTTGGCCAGTTGTAAGCGGTTACGTTCACCACCAGAAAGGTCTTTAACGCGTTTTTGTTGATCACCACCCTTAAAGTTAAAGCGTCCACAGTAACTGCGTGACTGCACCGTATGGTTACCAATCTGCATAATGTCTTGGCCATCTGAGATTTCTTCCCAAACGGTGCGCTCACCTTGTAGGTCATCGCGTAACTGGTCGACATAAGAAAGTTTCACGGTCTCACCTAAACGCAGCGTGCCGCTATCGGGTGTCTCGCGATTAACTAACATCTTTAGTAATGTTGATTACCTGCACCGTTACCGCCGATAACACCAGCAATCGCACCCTTGGGTAAGCTGAAGCTGACATCATCAAAGAGCATGCGGTCGCCAAAGCCCTTACTGAGTGCCTCGGCCTCAATCACCACATCACCGAGTCTGTCACCGGTTGGGATGAAGAGTTCATTAGTCTCTGCGCGTTCTTGATATTCCTGCGAATTAATTTCATCAAAGCGTTTTAAACGCGCCTTAGATTTGGCCTGACGCCCCTTGGGATTACTGCGTACCCAGTCTAGTTCTGCCGCCATGGTTTTCTGTCTAGCACTCTCTTGGCGTTGTTCCTGTTTTAGGCGTGCCTGTTTTTGGTCTAGCCAACTCGAGTAATTACCCTCCCATGGGATGCCATGGCCACGGTCGAGTTCTAAAATCCAACCAGCGACATTATCGAGGAAGTAACGGTCATGAGTGACAGCAACGACGGTACCGGCAAAGTCCTGTAGGAAGCGTTCTAACCAAGCGACCGAATCAGCATCCAAGTGGTTGGTGGGCTCATCCAAGATCAACATATCGGGGTTTGAGAGCAGCAGCTTGCAAAGTGCAACACGGCGACGTTCTCCGCCAGAGAGTACCGATACATCAGCATCCCAAGGGGGCAGGCGCAGGGCGTCTGCTGCGACCTCTAGCTTGCGCTCAAGGTTCCAACCATCCGCTGCTTCGATTTGGTCCTGAAGTTTTGCCTGTTGATCTAAGGCGGCAGCCATCTCGTCGTCACTCATCGGTTCGGCAAATTTCATGCTAATCGCATTAAACTCATCCAAGGCCTGTTTCAACGGGCCGATACCAAGCTCGACATTGCCGCGCACGTCCAAGCTCGTATCGAGCTGCGGTTCCTGAGGTAAATAGCCAATATTGAGGCCAGCCTGAGGTCTTGCTTCACCGTGGTAGTCGGTATCAACACCGGCCATAATGCGTAAAAGAGTCGATTTCCCGGCGCCGTTATAGCCTAAAACACCGATTTTGGCGCCGGGGAAGAAGTTTAGGGAGATATCTTTAAGGATCTCTTTCTTGGGTGGCACGACTTTGCCGACAGCGCTCATTGAGAAGACATATTGGGCCATATTAGGATCTTTGGTGGTTGTATTAGCTGGTGGCATAGTTCCAGACTTCTAAGTCCCTGTCCAGATACCAGTGCAGAGCCAAATAAGTAAAATGGCTTGTATAGGATTGGGTGGTTCTCTTCTGGCATAATGGGGTATACTTCTGCCACTAAATTTTGTCAGAATAAACCTTTTGGAGAATGACTATGTTTTCTGCCGATATGACTATCGCCGAATTTGATAAAGAGCTAGCAGATGCGATGAGCAGCGAAGTAATTCGCCAAGAAGAGCACATCGAACTGATTGCCTCAGAGAACTACGCCAGCCCACGTGTAATGGAAGCGCAAGGTTCAGTACTTACCAACAAATATGCTGAAGGTTACCCTTCAAAACGCTACTACGGTGGTTGTGAGCATGTTGATAAAGTAGAGCAGCTTGCTATTGACCGTTTGAAAGAGCTTTACGGCGCAGACTATGCCAACGTACAGCCGCACTCTGGTTCACAGGCTAACGGTGCTGTTTTCTTCGCACTGCTACAGCCACATGACACCATTATGGGTCTTTCATTGGCACAGGGTGGTCACCTAACTCACGGTTGCCCAGTAAACTTCTCAGGTCGCTTCTACAATGCGATTCAGTACGGTCTAACGCCAGAAGGCGAGATTGACTACGATCAAGTTGAAGCATTAGCGAAAGAACACAAGCCAAAAATGCTAATCGCTGGTTTCTCTGCTTACTCTAAAATATGGGATTGGGCTCGTTTCCGCGAAATCGCAGACATGGTTGGCGCTTACTTACTCGTTGACATGGCACACGTCTCTGGTCTGATTGCAGCAGATATGTACCCAAATCCAGTGTCTGTAGCTGATGTTGTAACTTCTACAACTCACAAGACACTGCGTGGTCCTCGTGGTGGCATCATCATCGCGCGTGAAAATGAAGCGATTACTAAAAAGATCAACTCTATGGTTTTCCCTGGTATGCAGGGTGGTCCATTGATGCACGTTATTGCTGCTAAGGCCGTTGCCTTTAAAGAAGCATTACAGCCAGAGTTCAAGGAATACCAAAAGCAGGTTGTTGCTAATGCCCGCGCTATGGTTAAGCAGTTCCAAGCACGCGATTACGACATCGTATCGGGTGGCACTGATAACCATCTATTCTTGGTTGACCTGATCAAAAAAGGCATTACCGGTAAGGCCGCAGACGCAGCCCTAGGTAACGCTAACATTACAGTTAATAAGAACACCGTACCTAACGACCCACAATCACCATTCGTGACCAGTGGTATTCGTCTGGGTGCTCCAGCAATCACCACACGTGGCTTTAAAGAAGCCGAGTGTGTTGAGTTGGTTAACTGGATGTGTGACGTAATGAATGACGTAGAAAATGTTGAAGTTCAAGAGCGTGTAAAGAAAGCAGTTGTTGAGCTTTGCTCTCGTTTCCCAGTATACGAATCTTCAAAACACGCAAGCTAAGACAGCTTTGCGACATGAAGCGCGGCCACTGGGGTAACCCTTGGCCGCGTTTTTGTTTCTGAAATCTGCTTTTAACGACAAATAGGTAAAGCGTATGCGATGTCCATTTTGTGCTGCTACTGATACACGAGTTGTTGACTCACGTTTGGCTGCTGAGGGTAGTCAGGTGCGAAGACGTCGCGAATGTGTTGATTGTAAGGCGCGCTACACCACGCACGAAACCGCTGAATTAGATCTACCGCGTATCGTTAAGCGTGATGGCCGACGTGAGAACTTTGATGTTGCCAAGTTACGCTCCGGCTTATTACACGCCATCGAAAAACGACCAGTGTCTATGGATAAAGTAGACGAGACTGTTGACCATATTCGTCGCCTAGCCTTAGGCTATGGTGATCGTGAAATTCCCGCCAGTCAGATGGGGGAGTGGGTAATGGATGAACTCAAGGTGATTGATCAAGTGGCCTATGTGCGTTTTGCATCGGTTTATCGATCGTTTACTGACGTTCAAGAATTTAGAGATATCATTGATCATGTAGAAAAGGACCTGACGCCTGAAATGCGTAAAAGTCAGCTCAAATTAATCAAGGATTCATAGGGTTTACTATGATTAGCCCGCAGGACCAAGCCTTAATGGCGCAGGCGCTGCGTCTTGCAGAGCAAGGCCGTTATAGTGCCAGCCCTAATCCCATAGTCGGTTGCATCATTGCCGATGCGGCAGGTCAGGTGTTGTCTCAGGGTTATCATCAGCTTGCGGGTGAGGCGCATGCGGAAATTAACGCATTGAACAATGCCAGTATTGATCTGCGTGCAGCGACAGTTTATGTCACCTTAGAACCCTGCGCACATCATGGCCGTACAGGCCCGTGCACGCAGGCCTTAATTACGGCCGGTGTTGCGCGCGTCGTGATCGCCATGCAAGATCCTAATCCTCTGGTTGCGGGTCGTGGCATTGAGCAGTTACGTGCTGCCGGTATTCATGTGGAACTCATGCCTAACAGCTCAGCGGCAGAGCAGCTGAACCGTGGTTTTATTAAACGTATGAGCCGAGGCCTGCCATGGCTAACAATCAAGACAGCAGCCAGCCTCGACGGTGGCACAGCGCTGCATAATGGTCAGTCAAAATGGATTACCTCAGAGGCTGCGCGCCTTGATGTGCACTATCTGCGTGCCCAGCATGATGCGCTAATGACCGGTATTGGCACAGTACTGGCTGACGACCCTCAACTAAACGTTCGCCTTAGCAAGGCGCAGTTAAAGATCGATACTGATGTCGTGCAACCGCTGCGGGTTGTGCTGGATAGTCAGTTACAGACACCAAGCACTGCGAAGTTAATCAAGGCTAAGGGTGACTACCTTATCTACACAGCAGAAAATGGAGTTAACGCTAATGGCTTCCAAGCGGATCACGTCATACCGGCACCAGTCGATGCCTCAGGCTTATCACTGCCGTGGATACTGCGTGATCTTGCAGCACGCGAGCTTAACTCGGTTATGCTAGAGGCAGGGCCGAAACTGGTTGCCTCAGCGATAGCCAGTGGTTTGGCAGATGAGTTAGTACTCTATCTTGCACCGACATTACTTGGCCAGGGTACCCACGGCATAACAGCCTTAGGGCCATTAGATACACTGGCACAAAAACAAGATCTTACGATCACCGATTCACGCAGTGTAGGTAACGACTTACGTATTACTGCTTTATTGAATAACACCTAATTATGTCTACAATTGTTGCGGTTATTAAGAATGGTAAAGGCTGTATTGCAGCGGATACCTTGACCACTTTTGGCGATATTCGTCAAAGTCATCGTTACGATGCCAGTAGTGACAAGATTCTCGAACATGCAGGAAGCTACATGGGCATAGTCGGTAGTGCAGCACATCATCTAGTCATTCAGAGTGTCTTTGCACAAGAGGCTAACAACATTAAGTTGGATTCACGTCAGGCGATTTACCATAGCTTCTTAAATCTGCATCCGATACTTAAACAGAATTATTTTTTAAACCCAAAAGATGAAGATGATGACGCCTATGAGTCCTCTCGCATTGATGCCTTGTTCTTAAATAAGACTGGTATATATGGTCTTTACGCACTGCGGGAAGTTTTTCAATACCGCAGTTTTTGGGCGATTGGTGCCGGTGCTGAAATTGCCTTGGGTGCACTTTATGCGATGTATGAGCGCAGTGATGATGCTGAAGAAATTGCCACAGTTGCTATCGAGGCGAGTGCTGAGTTGCATACTAGCAGTGCCTTACCTATTCAAAAGTTCACCTTGGATGTAGAGGTTTAAAGACAGATGTTTACGGGAATAATACAGGCGCAAGGAACGTGTCAGGCAATCGATAAATCTGCAGGTGGCAGTGTCTTCACTATCACAACAAGCGATGGCTTTTTAGAACATTCAGTGGTCGGCGATAGTATCTGTGTACTCGGTACCTGCTTAACCGCTACCAGCATCACAGCAAACTCATTTACTGCCGATGCCTCATTAGAAACCTTAGCCTGTACCACGCTCGGTGATAGGGCTGTCGGTGATAGCTTGAACTTGGAACGCGCACTGACGCCAACAACGGCATTAGGCGGACACATGGTCTCTGGTCATATTGATGGCGTTGCCGAGGTGATTGCGCTTCGAGAAGAAGGTGACGCTTGGTTTCTGCAGTGTCAGGTGCCTGTTGAACTGGCGCGATATATAGCGCGCAAAGGCTCGATCTGTATTGATGGTGTCAGCCTCACGGTGAACGCAGTCGATGCTATACTCTTCAGCGTTGCGATCATCCCGCATACTTATAAAAATACGACGATTCACAGCTACCAAGTTGGCACACGAGTCAATATAGAAGTAGATGTTATCGCCCGCTATGTTGAGCGACTGAATACCTTTACCGATAGCTAATCACCGACGCTCCAGAAGTAGTAACTATGAAATTTAATTCGACAGAAGAAATCATTGCCGACATTGCTGCCGGCAAGATGGTGATCATCATCGATGATGAGGATCGCGAGAACGAAGGTGATCTGCTGATGGCGGCCTCTATGGTCAAGCCAGAAGACATTAACTTTATGGCAACGCATGGTCGTGGCCTGATTTGTCTAACGCTAACGCGTGAGCGCTGCCAGCAGTTGAACCTGCCGTTAATGGTGGATGCGGTTGGTGATAACTACAAAACTAATTTCACGGTATCGATTGAAGCGGCCGAGGGTGTGACCACCGGCATCTCAGCCTATGACCGAGCACACACTGTGCGCACGGCAGTCGCACCGAACGCAAAACCTAGTGATATCGAACAGCCCGGGCACATCTTTCCGTTAATGGCGAAACCCGGTGGCGTCTTAACCCGCGCTGGGCATACTGAAGCCGGTTGTGACTTTGCTCGCTTAGCGGCATTAGAACCAGCCGCAGTGATTGTCGAGATCATGAACGAAGATGGCACTATGGCGCGCCGTCCTGATTTAGAAAAGTTTGCAAAAGAATTTGATCTTAAAATCGGCACCATCGAAGATTTGATCAGTTACCGCATGCAGCATGAGCCGACAGTTCGTCGCATTTCAGTGCAGCCGTTTACTACTGATTATGGTGATTTTCAATTACACACCTATGAGGATGCAGTACTCAAGCAGGTGCATTTTGCTCTGGTCAAAGGTGAGATCACAGCGGATAAGGCAGTCTTAACGCGGGTACATCTTGAAAATACTATTATCGATAGCCTGCTCGGTAAGAGCGAGGCCTTTGGCTGGCCGTTACGTGATGCGATCCAGCGAATAGCTGCAGAAGAGGTCGGTGTGGTTGTCTTACTGCGTATCGGTAATGACGCAGGCAACTTGATTAAACAACTGCAACGCTTAGATGAAAAAGAGCGAGGTACTGTGGCCGAGAACGCAGAGCCCCATGCGAATACACCAGTCGATAGACGCACCCTCGGTATAGGTGGGCAGATCCTATTTGATGTTGGTGTGCATAAAATGCGTTTATTGAGTGCCAAACAAGTGTTTCATGGACTCGGTGGTTTTGGCCTAGAGATCGTCGAATATGTCAGTGGGAAGTAACTAAGATGAAAACAGGACCAATTCAGACTGGTGATATCAGTGCCGGTGATGCGCGCTTCGCTATTGTTGCGGCACGCTTTAATCATGAAATTGTTAATAACATGCTGAGCGCGGCCGAGGCGTGTCTTCTCGAGCAAGGCGTGGCGCATGAGAGTATCGATATACTCTATGTGCCTGGTGCCTTTGAGCTGCCCCTGCTGGCCAGTGAGTTAGCCAACAGTGGTCGTTATCAGGCGATCATTACGCTCGGCTGTGTTATCCGTGGTGATACACCACACTTTGACTTTGTCTGCAGTCAGGCGGCTAGCGGTATCATGCAGGTCGGTCTGGATAGTGGTGTACCGGTTATCTTTGGTGTCTTGACCACGGACACGCTCGAACAAGCACAACTTCGTTCACAGCTGAATGGAGAAAATAAAGGGGTAGATGCGGCTTTATGCGCGTTAGAAATGAATAATGTACTTAACCAAATACGAGAAAACTAGTGGCTAATCCAGAGCAACGTAGTGCTAACTACGCGCGTCAAAGTTCTCGCCGTTTGGCGTTGCAAGCACTCTATCAATGTCAGTTCACAGAGAACTCAGTAGCTGAATTGGTGGCACAGTATGAAAGCGATGAATACTGGAAGAAGGCCGACCAAGACTACTTTACCGAGATGCTTAAGGTCTGCCTCACCAGTGAAGAAAAATTTAATGAAATCATCAATGCTGCCAGTGATTATAAAGTCGCACAGATAGACCCTATCGAGCTGGCTAGTTTACGCATCGCTGTCTATGAATACTGTCACAGTCTATTCATTCCTGAAAATGTGATTATTGCTGAGGCGATTCGTCTGTGTAAACGCTTTGGTTCAGATGAAGGCTTCAAGTTTGTTAACGCCACCTTAGATAACATCTGCAAGACACATAATCGTCTGACTATTTTGCAGTAACTGACTTCACTGGAAAGCGATAGCTCTTGCCACTATGACTGAAGCCGAGATTATTCAACGCTTTTTCAAAGCCCCAGCGCAGGCGCTGGCTGACCCTGATGTTTTGCTCGGTATCGGAGATGATGCCGCCTTAATTCAAATCGAAGACGGCCAGCAACTGGTTGTTAGCAGTGACAGCATGGTCATTGACCGACACTTTGTTGCGCAAACTCCAGCCTATGATCTCGGCTATAAGCTGGTCTCTGTTAATGTCAGTGACATGGCAGCGATGGCAGCAACACCGCGTTGGCTGACCTTAAACCTCAGTCTTAATGACGTTGACGAAGTTTGGTTAAAAGATTTCTCAGCCGGCTTGTTTGCTGCGATGGCTCGTTACCACTTGATCTTAGTCGGTGGTGACATGCTGCGTTCAACCGAACTCAACCTTGGTTTACAAATCATCGGCACGGTTAGTGCAGGAAAGGCCTTGCTGCGCAGCAACGCAAAGCCGGGTGACGATATTTACGTCAGCGGCTCACTGGGGTTGGCTGCCAGTGCCGTGGCGACGCTTAAGCAGGAGCGCAATGAGCATGCGAAATTGACTGCAGCGCAGGCAGCGGCGCTCTACCGACCGCCTATCCATATAGCCTTTGCGCAGGCATTGCCTGAACTCTGCCATGCTGCGATGGACCTCTCTGATGGCCTCTTACTTGATCTGCAACGACTGCTAACAGCCAGTGGGGTTGGCGCCGTCATTCACTGTGAAAAACTACCGCTGGCCGAATCTGTCGATGAGAGCATGGCGCTCAGTGGTGGTGAGGATTATGCGTTATTATTTACTGCACCTGCAGCAGTGGCGTCAAAACTGCAGGCGTTAGCGACAGCAGAGGGTTGTGTGATCAACTGCATTGGCAGTATCTGTGCAGGTGATGAATTAAGATTAGTACGCAATGGACAAAGTGAAGCGCTACCGAGTCACGCTGGTTTTGATCATTTCAGTTAATGTAGCTCATGGATAATTAAAATGGCGAAAGCACAAAACCCTAGTATTAAAGAATGTATGACTAACCCAATACATGCCTTAGCCTTTGGTTTGGGTAGTGGTTTAGCGCCATTTGCCCCGGGTACCTTTGGTACCTTAGTCGCGATACCGCTTTACTTAGTACTGCAGCCCTTATCCTTATCGGTTTACATGGCCTTACTGCTGTTATTGATCTTAGTCTCCATCTATATCTGTGGTGAATCGGCAAAGCAGCTCAAGACGCATGATCATAGTGGTATTGTCTTGGATGAGATCTGTGGTTATTTAGTAACGATGATCTTGGTGCCCAATGGTTGGCTATGGATTGTTCTAGGCTTTTTGTTGTTTCGTCTATTTGATATTTGGAAGCCCTGGCCGATCAATTGGCTGGATCGCAGAGTGCAGGGTGGCTTAGGTATTGTTATCGATGATGTCTTAGCCGGTGTGTTTGCCGCCATCTGTCTGCAGCTCGCGATTCTATTAATGGGGCCGAGGCTGCTATAAACGCTGGTGTTGACACTGTCTTCACCACTACGCTGTAATGGCGTCCTAATTATTTACTGCGGCAGTGTATAAAAACTGCCTTAAAATTACTGTAGTTATAGAAGAGAGATTTTCATGCAAGTCAGAACTCGTTTTGCCCCAAGTCCAACCGGTTACCTCCATATTGGTGGTGCCCGCACTGCCTTATTTTCTTGGTTGTTTGCACGTGCTAATGGTGGCAGTTTTGTTTTACGCATTGAAGACACCGATAAAGAGCGTTCCACCCAAGCCTCGGTTGATGCCATCCTTGAAGGCATGGAGTGGTTAGGACTCGATTATGATGAAGGGCCATTTTACCAAACACAGCGCTTTGATCGTTATAACGAGGTGATACAGAAACTATTAGACGAAGGCAAGGCGTATCGCTGTTATTGCAGTAAAGAAGAATTAGAAGCCATGCGTGAAGAGCAGGTCGCCAACAAACAACGACCACAATACGATCGTCGCTATCGTGATTTCAGTGGTGAGCCACCGGCCGGTGTCGCCGCAGTGATTCGCTTTAAGAACCCATTAGACGGAGCCGTTGTTATCGCTGATCAGGTTCTCGGCCAGATTACGATCTCGAATGAAGAGTTAGATGACCTTATTATTGCGCGATCTGATGGTACGCCAACTTATAACTTGACCGTCGTCGTTGATGATATGGACATGAATATCACGCATGTTATTCGTGGTGATGATCATATTAATAACACACCAAGACAGATTAATTTGATTAAAGCGCTTGGTGGCATACCGCCAATCTATGCACATGCACCGATGATCTTGGGTGATGATGGCAAGCGCATGTCTAAACGACATGGTGCTGTCAGTGTTTCAGCCTATGCCGAAGAGGGCATACTGCGTGAGGCGATGCTCAATTACCTCGTGCGTCTGGGCTGGTCGCATGGTGATCAGGAAATGTTTAGCACAGCAGAGATGCTCGCCTTATTTAAGCTCACTGGGATTAATAAATCGGCCTCTACCTTTGATGTTGATAAGCTGCATTGGTTGAATCAGCAGTATTTAAAAGAAGCAGATGCGAATGAGCTTGCCGATGACCTTGCTAAGCGCCTACCAGAAGCCTTACAAGCGGCACCACGAGAGATGCTCTTGCAGGTGGTTGAATTACAGCGAGAGCGCGTTAAGAGCTTGTCAGAGATGGCCGAAACCAGTGTCTTATTTTTCCAAGATCCGACAGCCTATGACCCTAAGCCGGCGAAGAAATTTTTAGGTAAGGCGAGTCTGCCGATCTTAACGGATCTTAAAGAACGCTTAGCGCAGTTAGCTCACTGGCAGGCAGAAGCCATTCAGGGCTGTATTGCTGACTATGCTGATGAAAAGGGATTGAAGTTTGGCAAAGTGGGCCCTCCGGTGCGCATTGCTGTCTGTGGTAACGCTAATTCACCGGCTTTAGATCAGACCTTAACTACGATTGGACAAGAAGCCGTGGTTAGGCGTTTGAATACCGCGATAAGCTACATTGAAAACCTTGTTGAGCCAGCCTCTTAATGCGGGCATAATACGCCTCCACGTTACAAACGGGGCCATAGCTCAGCTGGGAGAGCGCTTGCGTGGCACGCAAGAGGTCGGCGGTTCGATCCCGCCTGGCTCCACCAATTTTTCTATTTCCTGCTAACCACTCGCCGTTATAGCGCGCGGTAGGGTAGGGCTTTCTGCCGGGTATCTGCACTGATTAGCTTATTTTTTGATGGGCTATGGCC
>JAQWYM010000066.1 GCA_029253965.1 Gammaproteobacteria bacterium | reverse complement strand
AACGGTGAGTGGCAGGCAGAAGACGTTGCTGACATCGGCGATCCTTCAAAAGTGCCTCTACCTGTTGATATTTCAATCACAGCAGATGACAAAGGTCTTTGGGTTCAAACATTCATGGACGGTAAGACACGTTACTTTGATATCACTAACCCACATAAGCCAGTTCAGGTTTACGAGCACGTAATTGGTTCTCAAGTAAACATGATCTCTCAAAGTTGGGATGGTAAGCGTGCTTACTTCACTACTTCTTTGTTAGGTAGCTGGGATAAGACCGGTAAAGACAACGAGCAGTGGTTCAAGTTATATCACTGGAATGGTAAAGAGCTAGATCACCAGTTCACTATCGACTTCTATGCATTGAAGTTAGGTCGTGCGCATCAAATGCGATTCGGTGCTTACTCTTTATACTCGCAGAACCCTAAGTCTTCAGACACTATGTTGTCTCAGGCAGCTAAGTAGGTTCTATCGAGGCTCGTATCTTTAAGATACGTCTAAAGTAGTACAAAAAGGGCTGCCTAATCTTTAGGTGGCCTTTTTTTATTCCCGATACATTAATTATTGTTTAAGATTGGAAAATGAGATTAATTAAACAGACTACCTTATGGCTATGTGCTGCTTTATTACTGATAGCCTGTGATCAAGAGCAGACGAGCGACAATGGATTAACAGAATCAGTGGTCACGCAAAAAGCAGAGCGTAACCTTGGTATTGCTAGTCATGAAAACAGTATTTTAGTCCCTGCCGCAGGCTGGGGTAATATGCAGTTTGAACCACCAGTGCCAGGTACCTATGATCTGCCGATATTTGGTGATGCTGGGGATGGCTGGGTATTAACCGAAGACGGTGAGCGAAAGCGCTTATCAGAGTTTTTTGGCGATAAAATCGTCATTATGAGTTTTATATACACACAGTGTTCAGATTTGAATGGTTGTCCTTTAGTGACGGCTGTTTTCTATAAAATTAAGCAACGCTTGCTCAATAATCCAGAGTTAGCCGATAAGATCCGACTCATTAGTTTAAGCTTTGACCCAATACATGACACCCCTGAGGTGATGAAGTTTTATGGTCAAGGTAGCCAAGATATGGGTGGGTTAGAATGGCAATTTCTGACCACAGAGTCTGAAGCCGAACTATTTCCAATTACAGAATCCTTCGGTCAGTATGTTAATCGAGAATATGATGAAGCTGGAAATCCAACAAATAATTTTGCGCACATACTGCGTGTTTTCCTGATAGATCAAAATACTAAAAAGCGTTCACAATATAGTGCAGGCTTCTTACATGAACAGTCGTTAGTCAGTGATGTGAAAACCATCCTGATGGAAGGCTTGCAGTAAATTTGCTAAGGAATAGCGAGAGGACAAGAGCATGAGTAGTATGAAAGGATCTGCCTACATAGTCTGTCTAAGCAGCGTGCTTTTGCTTTGCCTGGCACTTTCTATTGTTTCAGCCACTTCTGAGGATACAGCTGAAGTTGATAACGCCTTGTTATTTGGCCCTGGTGACCGCAAACAGGGCTACGATAGCAAAGGCTACCGTACTAACTCAGTGAGCTTAGATAGGCGCATAGGCAAGGCTGCAGACCTGCTAGCGATTGCTACTAGCAAACACCTTGGTTTGCCGCTATTACCTGTGCCGATAGACAACCAGTTGAGTGCCGCTAAAATTGAATTAGGGCGCATGCTCTTTTTCGATCGTCGCTTATCAAGCAACGACACATTTTCCTGTGCTATCTGCCATATTCCAGAGCAGGGCTTCACTAATAATGAAATCTCAACGGCTGTCGGGGTTGAAGGTCGCAGTGTGAAGCGTAACAGCCCGTCATTATACAATGTTGGGTTCTATGAGAAGCTTTTCCAAGATGGACGTGAAGACACCCTAGAGCAACAAGCCTGGTCGCCGTTACTGGCGCGTAATGAAATGGACAACCCTTCGTTTGGTTATGTCATTAGAAAGATAAAAGGCATAGAAGAATATAAAGGGCGTTTCGAACAAGCTTTCGATGGCAAAACGGTAACTATCGAAACAGTGAGCAAGGCTCTGGCGAGCTATCAACGTACTTTGGTCTCAGCTAATTCAGATTTTGACCGTTGGTATTACGCGAAGCAGGAAGATGCTCTGAATAGTGAGGAAAAAGCTGGTTTTAATGTCTTTGTTGGTAAAGGCCAGTGTGTGCAATGTCATACGATTGGTTCTGATGATGCTTTCTTTAGTGATCACAAGACACACAACACCGGTCATGGCTATGCAGTGTCTATGGGTCAGAAGTCTGCGACCACCCGTGTTCAACTAGCACCGGGTGTATTTGTTGATGTACCTAAAGAAATTATTGCGGAAGTCGATCTACAGAAGAAAGAAAATGATGTCGGTCTCTATCAAGTGACTCAAAACCCGTTTGATCGCTGGAAGTATAGAACAGCAACGCTGCGGAATATTGAGCTAACAGCACCCTATATGCATGACGGTGCTTTTGGCACACTGCGAGAAGTTATCGAATTTTATAACCAAGGCGGCATCGAAAACGAATTGCTTAGCCCCTTGATTAAACCGTTAAACCTATCCAGTCTTGAAATAGATCAGTTAGTCGCATTTCTACATAGCCTTACTGGTGCCAATGTGGATACACTAGTGGCCGACGCTTTTGCGGCACCGATCGGAGACTTGCGTGCAAGTGATCCGAACTGGGCCCATGATTCAGAATATACCCCTTAGTAGGATAGGAGAGACCACATGTTTAAACAGATCGCCGCTGTAATGGCTTTAATATTAGTGACTGCTACAGTTCAGGCTGATCGTTTACTTGATCCTATGCCTTCATCGATGATGGCGGGTGATTTCTCCCTAGTCGATTTAAACGGAAAAGAGCATCAGTTAAAAGATTTGAAAGGTAGTTTCACCTTGATCAATTTCTGGGCCAAAGACTGTACTATTTGTAGAGCCGAGTTTGCCACGTTGAACGACCTGCAAGCACAGCTAAAAGAGAGCTATGATTTTAAAGTGATCGCTATTCACGCTGGTGGTCAAGCTGAGGAAGTTGAAAAAGTATTAGAAACTAATCCGGTCGAGTTTACGGTATTAATGGATTCAAACTTAGCACTGGGATCTTGGGGTGTACCGACACTGCCTACCAGCTATTTGATAGCCCCGAATGGTAGCTTTGCCTATCGTGCAGTGGGTACACGGGTTTGGAATTCACCCGCCATGGTAGATTTTTTAAGCCGTGTATTTGATGAATATCAAAATGAGCACGCAGCTTCGCAGAACTAATTGTTAATCCTAGACTCTATAAGCTAGTTAGACGCTATCAGATTCTTCAAGGACAGTATTATGGATAAGACGAAAAAAGTACCTCTTTATAGTGGGCTAGCCATTGCAGTACTACTATTGACTCAGCTATTGCTGGGTAATGCATTTGCTCGTGATGGCATGAATGCGGTTGAGCCGGCGGTCATGGCGACAGAATTTTCTTTGATGAGTACAGATGGTGGTGATATCAAGCTATCTGACTATGCGGGTCAATTTGTCTTAGTTAACTTCTGGGCAACATGGTGTCCACCTTGCATCAAAGAAATGCCTTCCTTAAACAACTTGCATAAACATTTTTCTGAGACTAATTTTAAGGTGCTGGGCGTGCATGCAGGCCCAGCATTAGCAACAGTTAAAACCTTCCTTGAGAAGCACCCTGTTGAGTTTGACATTGTTATTGATAAGAAGATGGAACTGTCTAGCTGGGGAGTCACCGGGCTACCAACGACTCTTCTAGTGTCACCCGAGGGTGAAATTATCTATAAGGCTGTTGGTGAGCGTGAGTGGGATTCTACTGATATGATTGAATTGATAGAAGCCATCATTACTAAGCATAAGCAGTTAGCTAGTATTAACTTATAAAACCAGGTGAAATTTATAGATGTCAGTATCTGAAGAAAGCTTATGTGAAGCAGTTGTCGAGTACCTGATGAGTGAGTTTGCAGATTGTGAGATTCAACAAGAACATCAAGAAGATAGCCTAGGCTTTCGTATCTTGTGTGAAGACCAAGGCTATTTTCTACGCGTAATGCGTAATGCCATTGTCTCTGTGGAAGCTGCTCATATAGCCGAATATTTTGCTTCATTCAGCGTGGTTATGACATTAAAAAGTCTCGGGGATTTCCCAGTGGTACTGACTGAGTCAGGCTGTATTTTTGGAAGCCCATAATGCTGATTAATAAATCAATAGACATAAAAAAGGCCAGCAACAGCTGGCCTTTTTTATGGGCCTAGCAACTATTCTGAGGTGGTTGGGTCAATAACCGATTTAATCTCATTAATAGCATTAGCAGGGAAGCCACCTTCTTCTGCATGTTTGCGAATCTCATCTTCATTAGGTGCAATATACGTACAGTAAACTTTGTTTTCTGTGACGAAGCTCTCCACCCATTGAATCTGTGGCCCCATATTCTTCAGAATACTGCATGACTTTTGCGAGATACCTTGTAGGTCATCCGCAGTTAAAGCACCTGCATTTGGGATCTCACGTTCAATTATATATTTTGGCATTGTATTCTCCTATCAGGGGATATGGTCATTATTAAACAAGAAGTAGTTATAAATTATAACAGTTTAGGATCGGCTTTTGGGTGTTCTAATAACCCAAATTATTTAGCCAATCCAAATTAAAACTTCACCCTGACCATCGACACTAGCATCACCTAAGTAACGCTGCACGCGGCGACGCATCGGGTGTAAGGTTTGAAAAGCACTTTCTGGGGCTCGTATATCGCGCATTAATAGCGGTAGGAAGCCTAGGCTATGTCGTCCACAGTCATTGATGCCAGTTGCCATGCTGGCTGGTTTGCTGGGGAATAATAAAGTTCCTCTTCGCATACCACTACCTGCATTCTCGCCAACACTGCCCATGCTGGTAATGGTGCCAGCAATCATTCGGTTACCACAGTGATCGCCAATATCTCCGGCCACCATTAGTAAACCTCTGCGCATTAGGTCACCAGTGAAATCACCACTACTACCATGAATTAAGATGCGCCCGCCGGCCATACCGCGTTTATTGCCAGCGATTGACCCACCGACGTAGTCACCGGCATCAGAGATGATCTCAATACTGCCTGCCTGCATATTGCAGCCTGCATAATGCAGCGCACTGCCATCACAAATAAGACGGCCGCCGGCGAGCTGTTGCCCCATGTAGTGACCACAGTCACCTTCGATTCTGAGTGTTTTATCTGTGGCTAGGCCTGCACCGATATAATCTAACTTAGTTGTACTATTGGTTAGACTCAGTTCTACCGCTGATAATGACCCGTTAATACTAAAAACATCACCGATTAATACCTCTTCAGAGCCTAAATGTAGTCTCTGTTTACTGACTTCTTTAGCGGATAACTTTTGCTCTATGGCCTGCTGTAGCCAGCGCATATCGAGACGATGCTGACCGCTACCTTTATAGTCTATGGTGGTTATGCTCATGCCTTATCTCCTTCCATAATCTTTCGCAGATGGAAGTGATGAGGTCCAAGTTTTCCGCCGTAGTTACCACCAGTAATCTTTTCAATACCCTGAGCTTTGCCCAGATCACAGATCGCCTCTATACCTCGACGCATCGCAAGATTTAAGTCTTCTATACTTAATCCATCAATAACAATCTCCATAACGGCTTCAACATTTTTATCGAGGACGTTATCAGGTAAACCTTTTAGTGTCGGGCAATACGGATGGTTAGTTGAGGCGCTGAGTGTCTTGTACTTTGAGCCAACTTTAGATCCAGAACGCACACCACCGCCAGGGAAGGGGAGGATGATGTTAGGGAGCATGCTCATGGCATCGATAGCGGCTTCACAGGCAAGTAATACCTGTGACAAACTGCGTGCAAACACGAGTAGGTTACCGCCACCAATTGCGGTTTGGTAGCCAGTGGTTTCTTCACAAAGAAACTCACCATCCATCACTGGAATACGCCAATAACGATGATCACCTACTTTCTTCGATGTTTGATAGCCATCACCAAAGTAACGTAAATTCTTACCTAGGGCGATTTGACCTTCACCTACTAGGCCTGCAAAAACTGCGGTTGTCGGGCAGGTGAGTACACACTGGCCGATACGAGCCTGTAACTGCGCTTCTAAAGTTTTTCTATCGGTCGAAAATAAAAGGACAGCAATTCCAGGACGGCCATCAGGCGTTTCATGGTTGCCTAACTCACGTTCAATACCTGCTTCAACCTTGCAGCCAATCACTGAGGTAGCGAAACCAGTCATGGTTTCTGCTGCGTGACGTGCCCATTTGTAATTGATTCCAGTAATAATGATACGGGTTGCACGCATTGGAAATGCTTCTGCAAAAGTATCTTCGATAAATACGCCGTTAATATTCATAAGCTTATGGTTTCGTACATGGATGTTCGACTACCCGACTACCGATACATTCTTCCATTTCATCATTAGATATTTTGAAATTATCTAAGGAGATGGTTTGGAACTTATCGAAGTAGGTGCCTAAGGATTTTTCAATCGACTTGTCATACTCAGGTTTGACGACATGAGTAACCCCTCTTACGGTTTCGACGATTTTTCCATCTTTTACAATCAATGTGCCATTTTTAAAGACATAGGCAGGTTGAGCAAACATCTTTTCAATATCATCTTGTTTGCGATAGACGGTAATGTTGGCTGTCGCACCTATGGCTAGATGACCCTGGTCAGCGAGTCCTAATATTTTTGCAGGAGCAGAACGCGTCATTATTGCAATCTCATAGAGCGAATACTCTCTATCCATAGAGGAGAGATTCGACATGCGTTGAGCTTCTGGATGGAGATTGCTGAGATGATCATTTCGGAACGATCGATTCATCAGTAGTTTTATGAGGTGTGGGTAACTAGTAAACGGAGCCCCATTAGGGTGATCAGTGGTCAGAAATACGCGCCATGGATCATTTACTTGTAAGAATATTTCGAGTCCGATAGACCACTGTAAGGCATTAACAAAGCTTTTATCGCGATAACGGAATGGCACAACACCACAGCCCATTTCACACTCGATATCCATAACAGTCCATTTCTTTGGACTGCCGTGCTCATGTCCATAGTACTGCATCATGGTGTCACCAGAGGTGGTGACTGTTTGTCCAAACATAATTTGGCCAACATCAGCCGTAACGTTTTTATTCTTATTGATTGCTTCAGCAATCTCACAGGCGGCGGATGAGAATTTCATATCACCCTCAGTGCCGTAACTATGAAATTGAATATGTGTCAGATGGATCGGTACACCTTCTGCTGCACCCATGGTTGCAATGGTGGTTTCGAAGTTACCAGGGACACCCAGATTACTTGCATGTACATGCAAGGGGTGGGTTACACCCAGCTCATAAACGGCACGACTCAAGACATTAACAATCTGTCTTGGCGTTACTCCACTTGCTGTTGAAACCTCATCAACATCTAAGCGGCGCTGATTAAATTTAAAGGCATGGACACCACCGGCGTTAACCACCTTAATGCCAATACATTGGCTGGCATTTAAAACCCAAGCAACATAGTCATTGATGGCCGATTGACTAGCACCATCACGCATCATCTGTAATAGAAAATCATCATTACCGAGTAAGACGTAACCGCCTTTATCGATCATTGGCGTATCAGCCATCTCCATATGAGCCTGGCGTGCATTAACAGGTAATACGGCAGGTTCAAAGCCAGCGGTATAACCCATCTCAGCATAACGATAGCCAGCAGTGAAGGTCGATGGAACGGCATGGCCACTACCTGAACGACATTGATGATCTCCATGATGGCTGTGAGCTTGGTGATCTTCGATCATCATTGTGCGGGCAATATTTACTTTGCCGCCACCAATGTGTGTGTGCAAATCGATAGCCCCTGCCATGACAAAACAATCACTGATGTCGATGCTTTCACAGTCTGGTGTTAATGAATCTGCATCACAGATTTTCTCTTGGTCGATACCGATATCCATCTTTTTGCCATCAATCTGATGCATCGGATCATAAATTTGAGCGCCTACTAGTTTAATTGCCATGCTTATAAGGCCTGAAAAATAAGGTTTAGAACATGATCAGCCGAGGGCAGATCATTTTTTCGAATAGAGTGAAGTGGCAGTGTTGCGACTGCGTCGGTTCTGCAGGCAAGACCGCGTTGGTCAATACCTGGAATACCCACTGGAAAAAAGACATCTACGGTTTGATCACACTTCATATTAGGGTGGCCAATAACAATGTTCGCGTTAGCATATTGCTTTGGTGTGTCATCAGAGCTGTAAGTGGAGATCCAGGTAAGCAGATCAGCTTCAGAGTTTTTAAGCATAGTTTCAGCGTCATATATCACTGGATTGTGTTCAGGTGCCCCAGAGCTAAAGGCGACTGGCAAAGGAAAGCCTGTCTGCCATGTTGAGACTTGATTAGCTGTTATCTCACCGCGTGAACCACTTAAAGGTAGACCGACACAACGCTTAGTCTTCATGGTTTCTTTGATGAAGAAGGTTAGGTTCTGCAAGGTTTGCTCTGCAGTATTCTTAGCGAATAATGTGGCAGTCCATGTCAGCACAGAATAGTTACTGGCTAAGATATGCTGATGAATGAGACGAATAGACGGGTCAATATCGGTTTCAGTGCTAGCACATGGGCTGGCCAGATACTGTAACTGCTGAATAGCGATTTCTAAACTTGCCAAAGGCAGATGGAAAAAATCAATGTCTTCGTCATTAGCTAAGTCGGTATTCTCGACGACATCAACAACAATTATCTTGCGTTCAGTATCACCAGATAAGGTTTCTTTTGGCTGTAGGATTCGTGAGCGTAGTCTTGGAAATTTTTCTAATATCGCTGCCCCGAACAAGATAATGCAGTCGGCACGATTACGCGCCTCGGCTAGGGTGGTTCTCACTTCACCATAGCGCTGCATGACAGCGGTTGATGCGCGCATGCTTTGACCATTGGCGTGATCGATAACACTGTGTGTTTTCTCAGCCAAGGCAAAGGCAGAACGACAGGCTTGCACATCAGCGATCAAACCACTGATGACACTCTGCTTCGATGCGGCATGAAGTTTGGCGGCATAGGCCACAGCCTCATCGAGAGTACAGGGCTTTCCCTTTATCTGTGGTTGTAATGCGCTCTTAGCGGTGAGCCTCGCATCAACAAAGAATTGTTGGCAAACCGGTGAGGAATTACTATTAAGTGTGACATCTTGATCATCGACACTAACGTCCAGATCGTCACAGAGTAGCCCGCATTGGGGGCAGGTAATATGCTTAAATTGCATGCTGATCACTTCGATTAGCCTTTTTGTTTTTAGGTGAAAGTACTAGCTTTATTTCAATTCATTAGAAAATAGCCGGCTCTAAATGTTATATTATAACAATATGTAAGATTTGACCAATGTAATGGCTAGTTTGAGCCGCATACTTCAGTGTAAACTAGCACCCCTCGAGTCGGACGCCGATTATAAATTTTAGTCTTAAATTCTCGAGCAGATTAAATTATATGAACAATAAATGATCAGTTTCAAATCGCGAGAAAGCTATAGCCGTGTTATACCATAAAATCGAACATGTTACCGTATCTGCACCCGCAAGATTACACCTCGGGTTTGTTGATTTAGGGGGCTCTTGGGGACGAAAATTCATCAGTGCTGGACTCTCCATTGAGGGTTTCAAAACAACAGTCACAGTGAAGCCAGCGACAAAATTCTCAGCTAATGGGCCCGCTTCAGAACGCGCCTTAGAATACGCGCGCAGTTTGTTTGAAAAAATCAATCTGAGTGGCGCCTGTCATGTTGAAGTTCACTCCTTAGTGCCTATGCATGCTGGGTTAGGTTCGGGTACGCAGTTAGCCTTAGCAGTCGGTGTAGCGATTGTAAAAATGGCAGAGATCGATATTGATGTCGACGAAGTGGCCTATCTTTTAGGGCGAGGGGCAAGGTCAGGTATCGGTGTTGCCGCCTTTAAACATGGCGGTATGATCATTGATGGTGGTCGAGGTAAGCATACGCGCGTTCCACCGACACTAGCGCATCATGCTTTCCCTGAGAGCTGGCGTACCCTATTAATCCTTGATAAGAGTGATGCAGGGTTGCACGGTACAAATGAGTCAGATGCCTTCTCAACCCTCCCTGCGTTCTCTGATCAATGTGCTGCATTCCTATCACGACAGGTGCTGACACGAGTTCTTCCGGGCATTGTAGAGAAAGATGTGCATGAGTTCGGTCTAGGGGTAAGAGAGATTCAGCAACGCATCGGTGATTACTTCGCGCCAGCACAAGGTGGGCGTTATACTAGTAAGGCCGTTGCAGAAGTTATTGAATATTTAATCGAAAAAGACATTCCCGGAGTAGGGCAAAGCTCATGGGGCCCTACTGGCTTTGCTTTTTTTGATAGTGAGACAAACGCCCATATGATGTTGCGTCAGCTGCAACAGACATTTGCTCATCTGACTCAGCTTAGTTTCAAGGTTGTTGCTGGAGATAATGTGGGTGCAAACATTGAAATTAAAAAATACGAGTCAAATTCAAATTTAGAACAACAATCACAATAAGCATTGAGCTTGTTTAAATACAGACATTAGAGAAAAAATCATGGAAAAACCTTATATTCTTCATATGGTCACTGCGGCCAAAAATCTAAGTCCCTTTGATGTCAACATGGCTATTGATGCGGGCTGGAGCAACTGTGTTCCTTATACTTCTGTTGAGGCTGATGAAGTCCAAGCATTAGTTCAGGATGCTATTTTTTCACGTGGCCCTAATGGTGTGAAACGCACCGCTATGTTCTTTGGTGGACGTGATATGCATATTGCGATGGATATGTTGAAGACCTGCCAAGGCTCAATGGTGCCGCCAT
Source organism: Gammaproteobacteria bacterium (assembly GCA_029253965.1). Taxonomy (GTDB): domain Bacteria; phylum Pseudomonadota; class Gammaproteobacteria; order UBA4575; family UBA4575; genus UBA4575. Next base: position 4,389 of record JAQWYM010000066.1, on the reverse strand, counting down.
TTGAAGTCTCTGGTTTTGCTGACCCTAGTGGTGCCTTTACAACCGCTGCTGGCATGGTTGCGAAAGTAGAGAAAGCACTGAAAGATATTCATAACACTGACTTTAAAGATAAGTGTGTGTTGGCATTAGGTGGTACCGGGCCGGTTGGTATGGCGGCGGCATTAATTGCGGCTAAACAGGGTGCCAAGGTTAAAATCATGGGGCGTAAAAAAGATAATGCGCAACGTGTTGCTGAACTATGTAATGAGAAATATGGTTCTAATATGACTGGCATTCAGGGTGAAGCCGTTAACATGCTGGATTCCTTCTTAGATGAAGTCGATGTGGTTTTTGCAACAGCCGCTGCCGGTGTGCAAGTGATGAGTGCGGAGCAGGTTAAATTAGCTAGTAGGCTAAAGGTTGCAGCGGATGTTAACGCAGTGCCTCCTAGCGGTATCGCTGGTGTTGGCGTGATGGATGACTGTGTGGCTATTGAAGGTTCTGTTAGTGGTGCCGTCGGCATTGGTGCGCTTGCCATCGGTAACGCAAAATATCAAACGCAGCACCGTATGCTCAAAGCAATGTGTGCAACAGATAAGCCCGTTTACTATCATTTTGAACATGCATTCAAAATGGCACGTGAGTTTGTTGCTGAAAAATAAGGCCCTAATTGTCCTCGCACACAGTGCGAGGACAATTGCCCAGGCGGCAAAGCAAGCAGGATACGAAGTCATCGCTGTTGATGCCTTTAGCGATCTTGAAACGCAGGACGCCTGTCTCATCACTCATAAGGTGCCACTAAATGAATGGCGCTTCGATCTCTCTGTTTTAGTTAAAAGCTTGGATCAACTCTATAGTCAGTACCCGCAGGCGGAAGTCGTATTCGGTGCCGGTGTTGAATATGCCATCAACTATTTTGATGACTATCCGCTGTGGCATCTTCGTGGCTTTAGTGCCTCTAGTATTCGTCAATTACGCGATCCACGGCAGTTCTTTTTAGGTCTGGATGAATTGGCTATTCCCCATCCAAAAGTGTCTTTTCAAACCACAGACTGCGTCATGACCAATGACTCCTCATGGCTGCTTAAAGATGCGCAGGGTAGTGGCGGTTGTCAGGTGCGATTTGCTGCAAACCAAGCTATTCTGGAGCATTCTGCAGCGCTGTGTTTGGCGCTTAAACAGGGTCAGTATCTACAGCAGTATTGCCAAGGTGAGGCTATTTCAGTGCTGGTACTTGCAGACAGAGCTAAGCTTAATATTATTGGTTTTAACCGACAACAACATGAGCAGGGCTCAGCTGAGCTGCCTTTCATATATCTGGGTTTGGAGGCAAATATTTGTCTGCCAAAAGAACAGGTCGAACAAGTCATGAAGTATCTTCAGATGCTCTCAATTAAGTTTGAACTACGCGGTCTGTTTAGCTTAGACATGATGTTATCTGCTAACACTATTAAGGTGTTAGAGCTCAACCCGCGTATCCCAGCAAGCCTTGAGCACTATCAACAGCTACTGCCTAATATCAATTTAATTGAAGCACATTTACATGCCTGTCGCGGATTAGAGGCGACAAGCCTACCTAAGGCGAGTGGAAGGGCTGCCAATCGTATTCTTTTTGCGCCATATTCAGGGCGCTTGAATGAACCTATGGAATGGCCTGAGTGGGCTTCAGATAGACCGATTGTGGGGACTATTTTTCAAGCGGGTGAGCCAATCTGCAGTATCACAGCAAAAGATAATGCAGTCAGCTCTAATGAACAGAGCCAAACGCTTGCTGCTTTGCTAGAATCACGTTCGCGCGCCATCTTGCAACAACTGAATCGCATAAACTAATTACTATTAACAGAACCAAACGGCCGAATATTATGAGCAAGTTACCGAGTATTAACGAACTAACCGCCCCCTTAATTGATCACTTAATTACCTATGCAGACGCCTTGCGTTGTGAAGTGTCTGCCGATGCTAGTGGCGTCATTATTATTGATGCCGGCATTAACTGTGAGGGTGGCCTAGAAGCAGGGCGCCTAATCAGCGAGATATGTTTGGGTGGCTTGGGCATTGTTGAGTTGACTCATACCAACCATGTAGAGAACTGGCCTCTATCAGTCTATGTGCATACCAGTAACCCTGTGCTGGCTTGTCTCGGTAGTCAATATGCTGGCTGGCAGTTATCTCATGGTGAAGGCAAGGATGCCTTTTTTGCTTTGGGATCTGGCCCCGGTCGTGCAGCGGCATTGCGTGAGCCTCTCTTTAAAGAACTAGGCTATGAAGATAAGGCAGAAGAAGTTTGTTTCGTCATGGAAGTTGATAAAATGCCACCGACTGAGCTACTGCAAAGTATGTGTGAGACCTGTGGTGTTGAAGCAGAAAACATGACAGTTATTTTGACTCCAACCTCAAAGCTTGCCGGCGCTGTGCAAGTTGTTGCGCGTGTCTTAGAGACGGCATTGCATAAAAGTCATGAGCTTAAATTTCCATTAGAGCGAATTATTGATGGTGCTGGCTCAGCCCCTGTCTGCCCACCAACCCCAGACTTCATTCAAGCAATGGGCCGCACTAATGATGCGATTCTATTCGGTGGTCGTGTGCAGTTGTATGTCACCGGTCCTGATGATGATGCCCGTGAGCTAGCAAAGAATCTGCCTTCCAGTACGTCTAAGGATTATGGTAAGCCATTTGCAGAAATCTTTACTGATGCGAACTATGATTTCTACAAGATTGATCAAATGCTGTTTAGTCCGGCACAGGTTAGTGTGACCGCTGTCGATAGTGGTAATACATATTTTGGTGGCGCGGTTGATCTGAAACTTCTCAGCCAGTCTTTCGGTGGCTAAAGCCTCATTTAAAGTTGCTATCGTTACTGATGATCCCGGCTGGCATGGACGTCAAATAGCCGATCATCTGGATGCTAGAAACTGCCAAAGTAGCTTTGTGCGTTTGCAGGACTGTTATATTTCTGCAGGCGCCGAAGCGCGTATTCATATCCCTGGTTTTGCGCAATTACCGGATGGTATTTTTGTGCGTGGTGTTCCCGGCGGCAATCTAGAACAGGTGGTTTATTACCTTGATGTGCTACATGCCTGCGAGGCAATGTCGATACCGGTGGTCAACAACACACGCTGTGTTGAGCGCAGTGTCGATAAAGGCATGACATCTTTTCTGTTGTCATTGGCAGGCATTGCTACACCGGAAACCGTCTTTAGTAGTGACTTTCATTATGTGCGCTCGGCGCTGCGTGTGGGTTTTGCTGAGGGTAAAGAATATGTTGTTAAACCTCTATTCGGTTCGCAAGGTAAAGGCGTGCAACGCCTTCGTTCAGCAGCTGATCTAGCTGAATACCATCCATCACAGGGTGTCTTATATGCGCAGGAGTTTATCGATAACGGACGCGGACATGGCATTGATTATCGAGTCTTTGTAGTCGCCGACAATGTGGTTGCAACCATGCAGCGTAGTAGTGACGGTTGGTTGTGTAATGTTGCGCATGGCGCTGAGGTGAGTGCAGTGCAATTAGATTTGAATACACAGGCGATGGCGATAGCCGCGGCAAAGGCCTTGGATATGGATTATGCCGGTGTCGACCTAATCTGTGATCAGACAGGTAAGTTTTGGGTGACTGAAGTGAATAGTGTGCCCGCCTGGCATGGCTTGCAATCCACCACTGAAACACCTGTAGCCGCAGCCATCTGTGATGATTTTGTGTCACGACTAAATACAACAAAGTAAAGTAATCAAGATTATGTCAGTCAGTGTAGAGACCATTCGTAGAAGTTTTCAACGCGCTTGCCTGTTAGAGCTGCATGCTTTGAAACCCGGGAATGTTGGTCTCCATGGCGATGGTCATGGTATGCAGCTAGCGCAGTTCGTGGTCAGTGCTAATGCTGCATCCTATGCCTTAATCAAGCCCGCTAGTGGTGTCGGTCAGCGCATCTTACACGCCGTGCAGGCAACACATAATGCGGTCGGTGATAACACCAATCTGGGTATTATTCTGCTAGCTGCACCGATAGTTCAGGCTTTAATCATCGGCGTTGAATTAGAGCAGTTACCCGCTGCTGTAAAAAAAGTACTCGTAGAGCTTTCTGTAGAGGATGCTGATTATGCTTATCAGGCAATTCAATTGGCTAATCCGGGCGGCATGGGTGAGGTTGCAGAGCATGATGTGCAGTCGAAGCCCGAAATAACATTGTTAGCCGCGATGCAGTTGTCAGCAGAGCAGGATCAAATTGGATTTCAGTATGCAAACGGCTTTGAGCGCTTATTTGGCGAAAATTTAGCCTGCTACCAGCATTATTTAGCATTTTGGGGCAGTATGGAGTGGGCTGCGAGTGCTGTTTTTATGCAACAATTCCGCGATCAGGCCGATAGTCTGATCTTACGTAAGAAAGGTCTATTAAAAGCACAGGAAATTAG
>JAQWYM010000062.1 GCA_029253965.1 Gammaproteobacteria bacterium | reverse complement strand
CAGCATTGAGGCTAACAATATCTGCTGCTGGGCCTTGCTCACCGGCGAAGACCGCATGAATCATCGCTGCACTTTGTGCTGCATCTTCAACTTGAATTGCGTTGCCATCAACGCGTTTTAAACCAAAGTCTTCGGGTTTGATTTGAAACCGCGTGATCTCGCCATATTTAAGTTCACACACTTGCGTGGCGGCTGAGATGCTTATCTCGTCTAAACCATCATCAGCATGCACGATTAGACAGTGCTCACTGCCGAGGCTATCCAACACCCTCGCTAGAGGCTCTAACCAGACATCATCAAACACACCCATCACCTGCCTTTTTGCACCGGCTGGATTGGTTAGTGGTCCGAGGAGATTAAATAAGGTGCGCACGGCCAACTCTTTACGCGGAGCAATCGCATGTTTCATACAACTATGATGCATCGGCGCAAACATAAAGCCGATACCGACCTCGCGCACACAGTTAGCAATAACTGCTGGTGTCACATCCAAACGCACGCCCAGCGCTTCTAGCACATCGGCACTACCGGTCTTGCTCGAGACGGATCGATTACCATGTTTGGCGATCTTAACGCCAGCAGAGGCCGCCACAATCGCTGAGGCTGTTGAGATATTAAATGTTTTCTGGCCATCACCGCCAGTGCCACAGGTGTCGACTAAATCCTCTTCACCTAAATCCACCTTGCTTGAGAGCCTTCGCATGACGCGTGCTGCTGCAGCCAATTCATCAACAGTCTCACCTTTGATTCGCAAGGCGACGATAAAACCTGCAATTTGAGCTGCCGTTGCCTGACCTTGCATGATGCTGTCCATCGCAGCCTCCATCTCAACCGAGGTTAAGTCTTGACCTGCAATTAGCTTACTTAGGTGCTCTTGAATGACATTCATATTAATTTTGTTCAACAAAGTTCTTCAGCACATGGTGGCCAAAGTCTGTAAGGATTGATTCCGGATGAAACTGCACACCTTCCACCGCCAACTCTTTATGCCGAACACCCATAATTTCATCGATCTGGCCATCTGCAGTTTCTGTCCATGCGGTGACCTGCAAACAGTCAGGCAGACTACTTTTATCGATGACTAATGAGTGGTAACGCGTCGCAGTAAAAGGTTGCGAGCAGTTTTTAAACATATGCTGATCATGATGATGCACCGGAGAAGTCTTGCCGTGCATGATGTCGTTAGCTCGTACTATTTTTCCACCATAGGCTTGGCCGATAGTTTGATGCCCAAGACAGACACCTAGCAATGGAATCTTTCCTGCAAACTCTTCAACTACTTGCAATGAAATACCGGCTTCATTAGGCGTGCAAGGACCAGGCGATAAAACAATATGCTCCGGTTTCATTTGCGTGATTTCCTGCAGACCAATGGCATCGTTACGCACCACTTTCACCTGCTCACCTAGCTCAGCAAAATACTGCACCAGATTATAGGTAAAGGAATCATAGTTATCGATCATCAGAAGCATAGTTTTACTTTCCTGCTATTGCTTGGCTGGCTTCTCAGCCAGCGCAGCTGCACGTAATACGGCCTTCGCCTTATTCATGGTTTCTTGCCATTCATTCTCTGGAATAGAGTCATACACAATGCCTGCACCGGCCTGCACATGAATCGTTTGATCTTGTATCACTGCTGTGCGAATCGCAATAGCAGTATCCATATCACCGTACCATGAGAGATAACCAATAGCGCCAGAATAAACACCACGCTTAATCGGCTCCAACTCATCAATTATTTCCATAGCTCTAATCTTTGGTGCGCCGGAAACTGTGCCTGCTGGGAAGGTCGCACGCAAAACATCCATACTTGAATAGTCATCTAACAACTCACCAGTGACGTTTGAGACGATATGCATAACATGCGAGTAACGCTCAATAATCATTTTATCAGTGAGCTCTACAGTACCTGTCTTGGCGATACGCCCAACATCATTACGCCCAAGATCAATGAGCATCAAATGTTCTGCTAATTCTTTAGGATCACTGAGTAGTTCTTTTTCCAGAGCTAGATCTTCTTCAGCATTAGCACCGCGTGGGCGTGTTCCTGCAATCGGCCGCAGGGTCACTTGCTGCTCTTCTTGTCGCACTAAAATCTCAGGTGATGAGCCAACAATTTGAAAGTCACCCATATCTAAATAATACATATGCGGTGATGGATTCAAGCGACGCAGATGACGGTAGACATCTAAGGGTTCACCATGAAACGGCGCACTGAGACGCTGTGATAAAACCACCTGCATGGCATCACCCTGCTCAATATAATTTCGTGCTTCTTCAACCGCTGTCTTAAAGCCTGCTTGGCTAAAGCCAGAAACAAAATCAAGATCAGTGGCTGGCTTATCACTCAGGTCTAGAACAGGCAGAGATACTTTCTGCTGCATTCCAGCAGCGAGCTCATCAATGCGTAACTGCGCTTTTGCTAAGTTAGCTGCATCCTCTGTTGACACTAATAAGACAATAAACACAGAAGACTTGAGACTATCAAAGACGAGCAACTCGCCACTGGTCATCAAACAAATATCAGGCGCATTCAGCGCATCAGGTTTTTGCTCTTTAGCCAATCGCGGTTCGATATAGCGGATAGTTTCATAGCCAAAATAACCAACCAAGCCACCGATAAATCGTGGCAGCCCAGCAATCTCTGGCAACTTAAATTGTTGACGATAATTTTCTATCCAGGCCAATGGGTCAGCATGCACTAGCTGCTCAACTATGTGCCCTTGTTGTTTCCTAACAATTTCTTGTCCACGCACAGAGATAACTTCATCACATTGCAGGCCAATAATTGAATAACGACCCCAGCGTTCACCGCCATGGACAGATTCAAAGAGAAAACTATAAGGCTTGTTAGCCAGCTTGAGATAAGCACTGAGTGGCGTATCGAGATCGGCGCCGACCTCACGCACGACAGGGACATGACTAAACCCCTGTTTGGCATATTCAGAAAAAGTTGATGGCTTCATGGGTACTCAAATTCAAATTAAAAAAAACAGACATTAGTTTGCAGCACATTAGACACACTATGTACGCCAACTCTGTTGAAACTGCCATTCTTTTATCGGAATATGAAACATCCACTACTCTCGTTCAAATAAATCTAATAATTGCGCTAGTCCATTTAATCGTATGGGATTAAATTGTTCGACTGAGATGCCGCGATTATAGCCATAGGACATATAAATTGCACCCGCACCGGCTCGCCAAGCAGCTTCCATATCAGTGACTGAGTCGCCAATCATATATCCACTGCTGACTTCTTTCTGCATTTGCGCCACGGCCGCTTGAATGGGCGCAGGATTTGGTTTCTTTTGCGCTAGATCGTCACCACAAAGCAACACAGGGAAGTAATCAGATAAGCCTAAGCGCTGCAACAAAGGTGGCACAAACTGGCGTGGCTTGTTAGTCACTAAGGCCAGCGCTATCGCCTGCTCTGAAAATGCGGCTAATACGTTTTCGCAGTCAGGATAACAGATACTCTCTGCGCTAATCCCTTCAGCATAGGCCTGATCAAAGTATTGCTTAGCCTGAGACATCTCCGCCTCACTCGGCTGTTCCAATCCAGCATGTCGCAAACCGCGCTGCAGCAAGGAATAAGCCCCATCACCAATAAAGTTACGGACTTCTGCAACTGTTGCCGGCATCAAGCCCATAGCTTTGAGGGCGTAATTCATCGCCGCTGCAATATCAGGGGCACTATCCACTAAGGTGCCGTCTAAATCGAAACAAAGCCATTCTGGCTTTTTTAACTGCTTGGTCACAAGGCCAACCCTTCAGCCACGTCCAGTTCTTGGCGCATGGCTGCTATGGCCGCCGCATAATCCTCACTATTGAAAATAGCCGAGCCTGCAACAAAGGTATCGGCACCGGCCGCCTTAATTGCTGCGATATTATCAATCTTTATGCCACCATCAACCTCTAAGCGAATATCTCGACCTGAGGCCTGAATTCGCTCGCGCACCTGAACCACTTTATCTAGGGTGGAAGGAATAAAGGATTGCCCGCCGAAGCCGGGGTTAACTGACATCAACAAAATCATATCGACCTTATCCATCACGTAATCGAGATAGTGTAGAGGTGTTGCTGGGTTAAACACCAAACCACTCTTACAGCCACTGCCGCGAACCAGCTCTAAACTGCGGTCGATATGATCACTAGCTTCTGGATGGAAGGTAATATAACTAGCACCGGCAGCAGCGAAGTCAGCGATCAAGCGATCAACTGGAGAGACCATGAGATGCACATCAATCGGTGCTGTCACACCATGTTTACGCAAGGCCTCACAGACCAAGGGGCCTATCGTTAGATTAGGCACATAATGGTTATCCATAACGTCGAAATGCACAATATCCGCACCTGCGGCCAATACATTATCGACTTCTTCACCTAAACGGGCGAAATCGGCCGCCAAAATTGAGGGCGCAATCCAGTTTTCCATGATGTTTCCTTTTCTAAGACTCACTAACGCAACTTTAGCCTAGCTCATGGCGCTTTGCATAGCGCTGAAGTCAGTATTGTCGGTTGCCTTGTTACTCTATACTGAGCTGACTTTTCATTGTGAGCAGACATTATGACCTTAGACAGCCTAATCTACCCCTTAGCTATGACTTTACACGGCATCAGTGCTGTTATTTGGGTCGGCGGTATGTTCTTCGCTTATGTCGCACTGCGCCCCGCAGCCGCTACTGTGCTGGCACCAGCAGAACGCTTAACCCTATGGTCTCAAACCTTACAACGCTTTTTCGTATGGGTCTGGCTGGCAGTCATTTTATTACCCTTAACTGGTTACTGGATGATCTTCTCATTCTTTAATGGCTTTGCTTCTGTCGGTTTGCACGTGCATCTCATGCAGGCTCTAGGCCTTGTCATGATCTTAATTTATCTGCATGTGTTTTTTGCGCCCTATCAGAAACTCAGGCGTGCTGTGAAGGCAGAAAATTTTCCAGAAGGGGCTAAGAGCTTAGCTCAAATTCGTCAGCTAGTTGGACTTAACTTATTGATTGGATTGGTGGTTTTAGTTATTGCTCTGGGCTTAGAACACGTCAGTCTATAAATAAAATGCGAACAGCGGATTGGCTCAGCAGTCAATCAGTTGTTCGCATTTGTTTTACCTACAGATTAATCTGATCTAGAAGGTCTAGATCTAATCACCCTTACTGGCAGGACAGACTGGCGTAGTAGGCTGCAATGTTTTTCATATCATCGTCACTTAAGCCAGCAACCATGGATGCCATCATCGCGTTATTCCGTTCGCCGCTTTGGAATGCTGCCAGTTGCTGATATAAATACATTTCTTTCTGCCCAGCTAAATTCGGATACATCGGTGCTGGGCTAATGCCGGCACCACCATGACAGCCAGCACAACTTGCTGCTTTAGCTTTACCTGCGTCAATATCAGCGGCCTGTACCAAGCCACTACTTAAACTCACTACAGCGGCCATTGCCAAGATAATTGCTTTCATAACTACTCCTTAATTCAGCGACTGCACGAATGCTTTTTCGCTAACGCTCCATTGCACGATTACGATAATCAAAGAATATCGCAAAATAATAATCAGACGTATTTTACCGGCCTAATGGGCTAAAAAAAAACACCATCAGAGAGGGTCTGGTGATCTCATTCTGGATAGCCCTAAACAACAGCTATGAGAGCCCCTAACTTGAGCATAAACAGAACAGTATGTTATTATTTTAATTAAATATATTTATAAACAATTAGATAGGTTTTGCTGTTTTGAAAACAACACCCCCTTAGACATGAGCCTTAGCACCAATGTTACTCATCAGTTTAAACGACTTCATAATCAACCTCCTCTCTAACAGCCTTTTCATATGGCTTACCATCAGTCAAATTAATCAGCGTCAAGACACAGAGACAACCGACATCGCACTAAGCTCAACACGTCTCTGGGCTGCTGTATTCAGCTCCCAGCTTAGCGCTCTTTATTGCGCTATCCCTGGAGTTAATTACTTGCTCGCTATTATGGTCAGTAGCTATCTACTTAATCTTTACTCAACAATGCGTTACCGGCAAAGCATTTTAGTTGCCTTGCTCAGCAACACAGGCAGCCTTGCCTTGCTCAGCCTCATCAGGCTAGTGTTCTAGCCACAGCCAGACACTGCTAAGCCTATTTGCTGGTGAAGAATATGGCCCCTAACTTCATCGATAGCAGCCGCTAAGTTATCTGACTGTGATTGTAATCACTTCAGACATAACCGCTTGTTGATGTGGAATATGATGATGATCGCCGAGTAACAATTGCAGACGGTGCTCCCCCTTAGGCAGGTCTAAAACCACTTCTGTCTGACCGCCACCAAAATGCCTCACATGCTCATTTGCAGGCAGTGGTTTTGATAGATCGGGCAGTTTTTCTAGATTAATTAACAGATGGTGATGACCGGTGTTCTGTTTTTTAACACCAGCAGGCGCAACTCCCATACCACTAAGACCAAAGCGCACCGTCACTGGTGCCGACAGGGTCTGCCCATCAATTGGCTGAATAAAATAAACCGCCGCATCTTTCGCCGCTATCGAGATATGGTCATCGGCAATCAATATTGAGAATGGCGTAAGCAGAACACATAAGCTAAGTATTAATTTTTTCATTTCTAAATCCCTCGTAACTAAACATTTTACTCATCATTTCTTAGATTCAAAAATAAGTATAGCGCTCTTATATTAGTGCATACCAATATGCCACCTGTAGCATGGCTGCAATCAAATACTCAACCGCTTTATGCCGCAGCTAGCTAGTGACATTTTTGCTACACTGGTTTTTTTATCTTTTTGATTAGTTTCTATGAATTATCTCAAGTCCTTAGGCTTACTCCGCGGCGGTTTAATTGCCCTTGGCATCTTTGATGTCTTAATACGTCCTGAACCAGGCTCTTATATTTCCTATTCTGGCTGGGAAATGGTGCAGACATTAGTCGCACCAGCAGCTGCACCGCTGTTTATCATGGTTATCTTATTTGATGCTTTAATGTCCAAAATACGAGCCAGTGACAGCAGCGGTGAAGAGAGCAGGCGCTTTCGTATCATCCTCTGGACAGAGCTTGCTGCTGTCGCATTCATTATTATCATGTGGCTACCCTTCTATTTGGCCATTGGTCGCTAGCTGATGCTAAATTGGTTTTGGGCGGGCTGCATTCTTATTTCGTTCCTCGCCTGCCTGATCCAATTACTATTTTTTGGCAACATCCTTATATTTGACCAAGCAATCCGTGCTTTATTCAGTACTGCGGGGCTTAGTGTTGAGATTGCTATTGGTCTCATTGGACTCATGGCGGTGTGGCTAGGCTTCTTCAAGATTGCTGAGCAAGCAGGCTTGATTGAGCGTGTCGCGATTGCCTTAGACCCTCTATTTCGAAAGTTAATGCCTGAACTAGCAAAAAGAGACCCCGCTATGGGGGCTATTACGATGAATCTAGGGGCGAACGCCCTCGGCTTAGACAATGCTGCAACCCCTCTTGGTATTAGAGCCATGCAGCAGTTACAGAAGAATAATCCGACAGCAGATACCTTATCGAATGCGCAGATTCTTTTTCTCGTCCTTAACACCTCATCAGTAACCGTTCTTCCAATCAGCGTTTTTTTATTCCGCGCACAACAAGGCGCGCTCTACCCCACTGAAGTATTCATCCCTATTCTACTGGCCACGTTCACCTCGACCTTGGTTGGGCTCTTTAGTGTCGCCTATATGCAGAAACTCGATCTCTTCAACCGCACAGTCCTTTTATATCTTGCTGGCCTAAGTGCCGTTCCAATAACTCTTGCTGTGTATTTTCTGAATCTACCTGCTGAACAAATGAGTCAACAAGCGCAGCTCTTTGCCAACTTCACATTATTTGCCATTATCGCGCTGTTTCTAATTGCCGGCCTACGTCAGAAGATCGATGTCTATGCCGCCTTTGTCAGCGGTGCTAAGCAGGGCTTTCAGACAGCGATTGAATTGATCCCTTATTTAGTAGCGATGTTATTGGCGATTGCCATGCTGCGTGTTAGCGGTCTACTCGCTGGCCTAATTTCCGGACTCAGTTATTGCTTTAATTTGCTGCATATCGATACCGCATTTGTTGACGCATTACCCACCGCCTTAATGAAGCCTTTCAGTGGCAGTGGTGCTCGTGCTGCCATGTTGGAAGTGATGCAGACAGAGGGCGTGGAATCTTTTCCAGCAAAGGTAGCTGCGGTGATGCAGGGATCGACTGAAACTACCTTTTATGTGTTGGCTGTTTATTGTGGCGCTGTTGGTATTACAAAGGTTCGATACGCAATTGCCTGTGCCTTGTTGGCAGATGCTGCAGGAATTTCTGCTGCTGTGTTTTTATCTTATGCCTTCTTTGCTACTTAAGCCTTAACGCGAACTAACTGCCGTCCCTGTACCTGCCCTTTCAATAAGGCATCAAACGCCTCAGGTAACCCTTCTAAACCTATTTCTGCAGCACAGACTGCTTCTAATTTTTGCGGCAGCCAGTCATTACCTAAGCGCTGCCAAATGTTTTTTCTTAAGGCATGTGGGCAGGCGGCAGAAGTTACTCCTAAAATGGAAACACCACGCAGAATAAAAGGCATGGTGCTGGTATTTAACTCGACACCGGCAGCCATTCCAACACTGACAATATTTCCCCATGGCTTGACTTTTTTACTCAAACTAGCGAGGGCATCACCACCCAAGTTATCGATGGCACCACCCCATTGTCCCTTCAACATTGGGCGAGCATCTTTTTTCAACTCATCACTATGCTGCACTGCTTGCGCACCTAAGGCATACAGATAGTCATGGTGTTCTTGCTTTCTGGTCATCGCGACCACTTCAAAGCCAAGCTGAGCTAATAACTGCACAGCAAAACTCCCGACACCACCACTAGCTCCGGTGATCACAATAGGTCCCTGCTCTATCTGCTGATGATTATCCAAAAGTCTTTGCACGGCTAAAGCGGCAGTAAAACCAGCGGTACCTAAAATCATCGCACTGCGCGTATCCAGAGCTTCTGGCAACGGCACCAACCACTCCGCAGGTAGCCGTGCATAGTGGCTGTAACCGCCATCATGCACTTCGCTTAAGCCACTACCATTGGCTAATACTTTTTGACCTGTCAGGAAATCAGCGTGCTCAGAAGCGACGACAGTGCCTGCTAGATCGATCCCTCCATTAAGCTCAGCTACACGCAGAATTTTTCCTTTGCCACTGCCGGCAAGGGCATCTTTAAAATTAACGCTGGAATATTCCACGGCAATAACGACATTACCAGGACTTAGCTGATCTAAGGATATGTGTTCTACTGCAGCCCCTTGAAAGCCGTCAGCAGCATGAATGCGGAATGCGGGGAATAACTCTGGGATAGACTGGCTCATCAAGCCGGAGGCTTCATCATCTGTTGGTAAGCGGCTTCACCCAACTTAATTGCATCAGCCACTGATTCAGCTAAGACATTAAAGTGGCCCATTTTACGTCCTGGTTTAGCCCCCGCTTTACCGTAGATATGAACCTTGATATTAACATTGTTATATAAAGACTCGGCGGCTAACTCACCTTCCTGCCAAGCATCACCAAGAATGTTCACCATTGCTACCGGTGTATGATATCGCGTGTCAGCAGGTACCCAGCCACAAAGCACTCTGACCTGCTGTTCAAATTGTGAAATGGAACAGGCATCTTGTGAATAGTGGCCACTGTTATGCACCCGTGGTGCAATTTCATTAACCAATAATTGTTGCTCTTGATCGATGAAGTACTCAACCGCCATAATGCCAACATAGTCGAGATTTTCAGCAATGCGCTGCGCTAGTTCACAGGCATAGGTTTGTAACTCATCACTGACTTCGGCGGGCACACTACTGATATGTAGGATGCCATCTTTATGAACGTTTCGCGCCACCGGGAAGAAGCTAATCTCACCCTGTTGATTTCGACCCAAGACGACTGATATTTCACTCTCAAGTTGGATTTTCTCTTCTAAGATGCAGGCAATACTACCCATTTCCGTAAAGGCATTTTTTGCAGCAGCCATAGTCTCAACCGCTGCCTGACCTTTACCATCATAGCCAAACTCTGCTGTTTTCAAGATACAAGGAAAGTTAAGCTCTGTTGCAGTCTCAATATCTTCCAGCGAGTTGATCGCTTTAAATGCAGAGGTTGGAATCCCTAAATCATTAACAAAGGTTTTTTCTCTAATCCGATGCTGCGCAATATGAACTGCATTAGGATTAGGACAGACCTGACAATAGTGTTGTAAGTAACGCAGTGTATCTGCTGGAATATTTTCAAACTCGGTGGTGACGACGGCACAGGCCTGACCAAATTCAGCCAAGGCACTTTCGTCATCATAGGCCGCTTGAATATGGCGATAGGCGACTTCACCAGCAGGACTGACTTCATTCGGGTCATAGACCCAAACCTGGTAACCCATTTCGGCGGCGGCCAAGGCAAACATGCGGCCTAGTTGACCACCACCCAACATGCCTAGAACGGCACCAGGTTGTAAGGGAAATGTTACGTCTAATGACATTGTATTGTTTTGACTCTGCTAATTATGCGGTGAATATGTGACGATTAAAGGCAAACGCTAATCAAGCGTTAGGCCGGTGGCAACACTTTAGCCAAGACCTGATCGCGCTGTGTTGCGCGGAAAGCAGCCAATTTCTCAGCTAGGGCGGCATCTGTATTCGCCATCATCGCAATAGCAAAGAGTGCGGCATTAGCAGCGCCAGCCTCACCAATTGCAAAGGTAGCAACGGGGATACCCTTAGGCATTTGCACGATAGATAAGAGTGAATCCTGACCTTCAAGATGCTTCCCGGGCACAGGTACGCCCAATACTGGCACATCAGTCATTGCTGCCGTCATCCCGGGTAGATGCGCTGCACCCCCTGCTCCGGCAATAATGCATTGCAGTCCGCGCACGCGCGCTGTGCTCGCGTACTCAAATAAAAGCTCGGGAGTTCGATGTGCCGAAACCACCTTAGATTCGTGGTCGATGTCGAACTCATTCAACATATGATCAGCTGCCTGCATGATGCGCCAGTCACTGTCACTGCCCATGATAATGCCAATTTTGGCCATATTTGTGCACTCTTACCGATAAAAACGCGCATTTTCCAACTTTTTGCGTCATAAGGCTAGTACTATATCCTGTGTTCTATATCCATTTGAAGCCAATGGCACTACAATTGCCGCCCTTATTGATCAGGATATCGAATGACACGCAGCGTCCATCATACCAACTTTGACAGCTTAGAAATCCTACACCGTGGCAAGGTGCGTGATATCTATCGTGTTGATGATGAGCACATGTTAGTGATTGCGACTGATCGTATCTCGGCTTTTGACGTCATTATGCCGACGCCAATCCCACAAAAAGGCGCTCTACTGACTGAAGTATCAGCGTTTTGGTTCCAATACTTTGCCA
>JAQWYM010000035.1 GCA_029253965.1 Gammaproteobacteria bacterium | reverse complement strand
CTCATGGCGGCCTAGATGGTGCAGTGGCACGACGTATTGGTTGGCCTCAGGGCACCACTGCCTGGCTTGGATTCCATATTGGCTATATCGCGCTGGCAGCATTGGTTGTCTGGTTTTGGTGGCAATGGCCCATGCTAGGGCTGGCCATATTTCTAATTATCTCAGCGCTGCACTTTGGTCAGAGTGATATTGCCAGCATTCCAGCGTCTACTAATGACAGACTCAATAATCGATGGCTGCCTCTGGTAGCCCATGGTGGACTAGTCTCTATCGCTATTCCCAGCTTGCAACCGGCAGCCGTAGAACCAGTTTTTGCCCTCTTAGTGGGCGACAAAGGTGCGTCCATGCTACTCCAATCAATTGGCGCATTATTTTTACCCTGGCTTTTGAGCTTCGCTGGCTATGCGGTTTACGCCTTGAAAAATCCAGCATGGCGAAAACCGCTTAACAGCCTGATTACCCAATTAATACTGGTATTCTTACTGCCACCGCTTATTAGCTTCGCTCTGTATTTTTGCCTCTGGCACAGCCGCAATCACACCTTGCGGATATGGCGAAGTATTGAAGATGATAGCGAGCGCAGGTGCAGTTTTATTGAGGCCGCAATCTATAGTCTGATGGCCTGGACTGCTGCGCTAGTATTTTTATTATTTTTCCAGGGGCCCCTGTCGGCATCTATTGTTCAGTTAACCTTTATTGGTCTCGCCGCACTGACAGTTCCTCATATGTTACTCGTCGATCTGGCCTACAACACTAAACAGCAGAGGCTGTTGCCATGACTAATATAAGCAATCGCAAAGACGACCATATCCAGCTAGCCCTCAAGGTACGACATCAGTCTCAGTCGGATAGCCATTTTGACCGCCTAACCTTTGAGCACAGTGGACTCCCAGAGTAGGCCCTAAAAGACACTGACATAGCTGGTTACGAAGAGCATGCCTAAAACCATGACAGACAAAATTCTTGCCAGTAACAGTCTTTAACCATTTATTGATGGGAGCGCTAGCAGAGCCAGCATTAATAAGTGGAACAATACGCTTACTGCTTCTAGTTTTAAGTGGCCTATGTTTGTATGGCTGAATATCGACATGTGGAATATCTTCATCTAAGCGTAGGGCAGTCAGCATCAAGCCAGCGGCTTCTGACAGCCTCATGCCAGTATCACTAATTCAAAGCCACCAACCATCTCATATCATCGTTTACGGTCTTACAGCGTCTCTGAATACGTCTTATATCGGTTATAGCTATTGGCAGTCACTTCTTCGCATCGTCCTTCTCACTGGGTAGCTGCATGCCTTTAAATACATTCCTAAATTCTAAGGCATGTTCTTGAATGACAAAGTTGAAGATGGCTCGAATGTTGGCAAAGGATTTATGTACGGAGGCATTACTTAAGCCTTTAGCTTGCAGCCAATTACGAAAGGTGAGGGCGTTTCTAGTAGTAAAGTCTTTGAGTTTGGTTTTATTAGGTACTGCAGCCTGTAGATAACTGATATAGAGCCTAGCGTGCTTATGAAATAACAGACTTCTAGATTTGCCCTTCTGCTCAAGGTAATAAGCTAAGGCTTGTTCAAGAGTGAGCTATTCAATCTTTTGCAGTGATCTTTATAAATTGGAGAGAATTCTTATATGGGCTACTTGGGTCAATAGGCACTAAGTCAATTAGTTCTATTTAGTAGATTTTATTAATGTCTATTTGTATTTTAGAATAAGGGTGATCAATGAAATATCAGTACGGTATTGTTGCACTTTTTTTCTTTTCCACCTTAGTCTCATGTGCAAATAAAGTAAGCATATAGGTTCTAGAAAATCAGCTAAAGCACTAATATCTAAATCCGTTAAAAAACCTAAAGAGGCTTTGGAGAGGATGTTAGGTGTTGAGGTGCTTTCTGTAGAGGTTGAATAGTAACGCACTAGTCCACTTTCTTTATTTCGGCTCTTTTGCAGCGTCAGCTTTGGCATTTGCTCTACTTTATTCCCCCGTTATAATTATAATTCAGGAAGCATTGGTTTCAAAACCTTTGTATTTGCAGTAGGCCGCTAGTTTTTTGTGCTCTAGCACTCTCATATATTCTATCATATAGGCATAATCAGGTGTGTTTTCGGAAGTGGTTGGAAGCATGATTTTTTGCTTTTCTAAACGTGCTGTGCCCATTTTATAACCATACCCATATTTTTCTTTTTGTTGCGTAATCTGTTGAGATATGAAAATGCCAGCTAGTCTTGATGGCTGTTTCAATCTCAGTTTTCTGCAGTCGTTAGAAAATAAGGCATTATATGGATGGTAAAATGAATAACCGACTGAGCCATTTCTATTTACAGATAAACAACCTGCTTCTTGTGTTGAATTTTTGTTACTTATAAAATTTCCGATGCCATTATTTTTTGCTGTAGCTGAGACATAAGGCGTATGGCCTATTTTTCGTTTGGTTTCGTAAATATCTTTTCCGGATAGTATTTCAGAAACTTCCTTAATATAAAACTCACGGCATTTTTTTTGTGCCAATGGTATAAGGCTATTGCTCACTTCAATTGATGATAAACGCTGGGTTATATAGGTTTGGTATGCTTTTAGCTTATCTTGCTCTTTTTGGTGTATATACCCTTCCATAAATTTATAGTCTGGGTCGCCATTAGAAGATACCGGTAAAAAAATCTTACTTCTTTTTAGTCTGGTTATAGTTGCGCCATTTCCTCCCCAATTAAACTTCTCCATTTGCCTTTTGACTAATGGAATTAAGAATAAAGCAATGTGTCTATTCAATGCTTTATTTCTTAATACTTGAATGTTTTGACCAGTATAAAATTTACTTGACTGATAAAAAACGGTTTGGGTATCCAGTCCGATAGTAATTGTATTTCCTCTGTTATGTCTGTATTTGGTATGTTGTTGACCAACAAACATATCCATACCATTATTTTTATTGGAACGTGTTACATAGGGGATATCGCCATTCTTCCTAGTTAATTTATTTCCATCAATGCCGCTTACGGTGGCGTTTATTTCAAAAATAATTTCAAACGTAAATTCTTTCCAATTTTTATTATTTAAGCTGATATTATTATTCATTATTAGCATCGCTTTCAAACAAAAAATCTCTGCCTTGCATAATCATATTGAATTCAAAGCTTAGGTAGTCGCCAATGGTTTTTTCAAAGTCAGCATCTGTGGGGATTTCATCATTAAAATAGTAGAACGAGTGTAACCATTCATCTTCAGGTGAAATTATGGTTTTCACCATAAATTTTGTTTCGGCAGGGGCGTCGTTAAGCCAACAGTTTAGTAAGTGTGATTTACGTTCTTTGGCTCTTTCAGTTTCTACTAATCCGATATGCTTACTAGTAACAAATCCATCGTCTTCAAAGTTAATAAATTTGCAGTATTTATTATTGCTGTGTGGTTTATGTGCTGTAAACATAGCTATACACGGATTGGTGCCAATACGATAAAAGGTGTCTTTGTTCAGGGTAATCACGCCTTCGAGTGTATGTTTTTCAAGAATACGTTGTTTAACCTGCTTATCAGCGTTGTTTTTGCCTACCATAGTTGATTGAGGCACAATCACTACAGCACGTGCGCCATCAGCTAAGCTATTGAGTAAATGTTCAATAAAGTGGATTTCAGATAGATGGGCTGTACTTTTCCCTTTGGCTTGTGAGTAGGGCGGGTTCATCAGGCCTACAGTATAGTTTTTCTCTCTTAGCTCTTCTGTATTTTTTGATAGATAATCAGCAACGATTAGATTGCTTTTCCCGTCATCACGTAAAATCATATTGGTGGTGGCGATGGAAAACATGTCTTCACGTACTTCAATGCCATGTAGTTGGTTTGATTTAATGTTTTTCTTAATCTCTTCGTCATCTACCATATTTTCCATACGGTGCATGGCGGCGATTAAAAACCCTGCTGTACCACAGCAGGGGTCAAATACATTATCAGTAGGTTTTAAATCAACTAAATCACAAAAGAGTTCTGTGATATGGTCAGGTGTGAGTACCACACCAAGACTTTGCCCATCACCACCGCTATAGCGTATAAATTCACCATAAAAGCGGCCTAGAACATCTTCTTTTGCATTGGCCTTTATTGAGGCTAAAATATTTTTTTGAATGAATTCGGTGAAATAGTATAGAGGTGTTTTTTCAAGTTGTGTATCCGTGCTATTTAATAGGGCACGGTCTTTGATGAGATTGAATTGGTGTAAGACTTTGCTTTTTTTAACTTCAGGAGACACCTCGACCTCATCCAGGTAGTTGCTAATTGCATTGTAGATTTTAATGCCGTCAGTGCTTTTTTGATGCCCTTTTAAACTATTAACATTGAAATCATCATAGGAAAGTGCGAGTAAAATAGCGGATACAACTAAAGGCTTTTCTTTGTCTCCGAGCTGCCCATAATTTCTGAGTGCTTCGTGTAATTCGGCTGATTTTTTTATTAGTTCATGAGTTTCTAATATTTTAGGTGGCGTTTCGTCCAATATTTGTTCGCGGTAAAACTGTTCAATGTTGCCTTCATTAAAATTTTCGAAGCTATCTATTTTATCCAGTAGCTTATAACCTGATTTATCCACATAAATAGGCCTTATCACATGGTGTACTTCATCACCAGAGCAGCCAAAAGCAAAGATTTTGTTATAGTTGGAGTTGACTAAAATGTGCTGGGCATAATGTAACGCACCGTTTTCAGCATAGTTAGTGATGGATTTGGTATCAGTGGCTAGCGTTGTTTTTTCTTCATCTTCATAGTTGGCTTGGTGTTCGATTAAAGCTTTATTTTCTATAACTAGAAGAAAGCCTTTGAGGTTGGCGGTGAATTCTGGAAAGCCTGCTTTACCTGTTCCTTTTTTCGATGCTGTTTTCAGAGCACTCTGTACCTCCTTAATGCTGCTGCCATTGGGTGTAAACTCAATGCCTGAAGCTTTCAATAAATCTCCAATAAAAAAATCGCTTACTCTTTCATTTTTCATAATCAGCTCTTATGCAAGATTATCCCTGTATTCAATTGGGAGATTGAGCAAGGCATCTGTAAATTTATGTACTAGATTAATTAGGCTTTCGCTTTCTTTATCAGGGCGTCATCGAATGCATTCTCTAGATTGAAATTAAAGAGATACTAGGAGGTGATGCCTTAATTCTCGCTTTATTAAAGTAGCCCAGCTGGAATCTAATAATGTATAACAATAGAAATTATATTATATTATATAATATTATAATTACTTTAATTAAACATTAAATTATTATTGTAAATTCGCTAACATGCGTCTTGTAGAGTTCATGTTATAACCAACCCCATATCTTTCTCCGACAGTCTTCAGAGCCCAGCCTCCTATCTGGTCAACCATATCCGCCGGAGCATCTACTGCACGTAGCCTGTCTCTAAAGCTATGCCGTAGACCATGCAGCACGTAGTCGTTATTCTCAGTTACTACCTTCAACGATTTATTTAAAGCTGTACTAGCCGAGTTAGCGTTACAGCCTTTTGCATTACAGTAACGTGGGAAGCAGTATTCACTTACTTATGCGTTCTGTGCAATTCGCTGAGCCGCCCAGAGACTAGCTCCAATGAGTGGAACTATGCGTTCTGAACTTCTAGTTTTAAGTGATCTATGTTTGTGTGGCTGAATAACGACATGTGGAATATCTTCGTCTAAGCATAGGTCATTCAGCACCAAGCCAGCGGCTTCTGACAGCCTCAGACCAGTGTCACTGATAAGTGAAACCAACCATCTCATATCATCGTCTACGGCCTTACAATGTCTCTGAATAAGTCTTATATCAGCTATAGCGATTGGTAGACGTTTCTTCGCATCATCCTTCTCACTTGGTAGCTGCATACCTTTAAAAACATTCCTAAACTCTAAGGCATGTTCTTGAATGACAAAGTTGAAGATGGCTCGAATGTTGGCAAAGGATTTGTGTACTGAAGCGTTG
>JAQWYM010000016.1 GCA_029253965.1 Gammaproteobacteria bacterium | reverse complement strand
CACTTCCTTTGCATATTCTACTTTTGGCCAGAGGACTGTCTTTGCTGGAGTTGATGCAAAGAGAGGGTTTGATTTTCTTGGAGCAGAATTTACTGGGGCTCCTTCTTTTAGTAATGCTCAGGTGCCGCCTGATCTCATTGATGGCATGATTGTAAACTATGCTAAGGCTGAGCTTGTTAAGGCTAAGTCTACACCTACACGCAAAGATCTGGCTTTAGCTGAGACAGATTGTTATCGTTATCGGCAACTGAAGTGCTTTGCGATTGAGGCAAGAAATCATGGCCAAGAACAACGTTTCTTTGCCATGGAAATGAGGGCGAAGCGTGGCCATGTCGATAAACAATGGTCTTCTAATTTCATCAGTCACGTGTATGAATGGACTAGTAATTTTGGCGGTAGTATTTTGCGCCCAGTGCTCGGCTTCATCGGTTCGATTGTGGTATCTGCGTTCTTCTACACATTATTCTCAAGCGGTGAAAAGTTCTTCTTAGGTGTTTTTTATGCGCTGGCGAATGCGCTACCTTTTATTGGCCTCGGTCGTCAGTCGGCTGAACTACAACTGCAGTTATTTCCTGATTTCAGCAGTTGGTCAATCTTAGATACGTCACTCTTTTATTTTCTGCTCAGCCTTAACAGTCTCTTTGGTTTTCTGTCTCTGTTTTTGATTGGCCTCGGTTTGCGCAATCGCTTCCGCTTATAAGCCGCTCACTCAGCCTCGGCCGAGCTAAGGGCTGACTCTCTTCGCTGCACGACGCGGGTTTGTCTGGCTTTTGAAGCTGCCGCTTTTTCTCCATTGGCAGAAGATCTCGCCCTGTTCTCACATCTTTCTTGCACATCCTCGCGCTACCTGTTCCAATCCTTTTTCTATTTATCTAAAGAATTCAGTATGAAGACGCAAAAAGCGATTAAAGAGCGACGTTCGATCAAGCATTTTGATGCAGATCATGAGATCACTGCTGAAGAGATTGAGGAGCTGCTGTCTTTAGCCGCACTCTCTCCGACCGCATTCAATGTCCAACATTGGCGTTTTGTTGTTGTTGATGACCCCGCCTTGCGCCAAGCGATTCGTGCACAGTCATGGGATCAGGCGCAGGTCACTGATGCTTCCTTGTTGATTGTGCTCTGTGCTGATCTGAAGGCATGGGAGAAGCAACCTGAACGTTATTGGGCAAACGCTGATGCTGCCGTCAGTGAGTTTATGCTGCCAGCGATCAAGGCCTATTATGCAAACAAGAGCCGTGTGCAACGTGATGAAGCGATGCGCTCCTGTGGTATTGCCGCGCAAACGATTATGTTGGCGGCGAAGGCAATGGGTTATGACTCCTGCCCTATGGATGGTTTTGACTTTAATCGCGTCGCGCAGTTGATTCGTTTACCGCAGGATCACATCATTAGTATGTTTATTACTGTTGGTAAGGCAACTGAAAAGCCTTGGCCACGCCCAGGTCAGCTGCCATTAGATGAGTTGCTGATTAAGAACCGGTTTGATCCACGCCGTCCCAAGGCGCAGCCTGAAGTGATGGCGGCAGTCAAAGCAGAGTTAGTGACTGATGTGGTTGCTGAAGCTATGCCTGAAGCCAATGACGGGGTCTCTGCTGAGCCTGTCGCTGCAGTAAAACCGAAAGCGAAACCTAAGGCGAAGCCGAAGGCCAAAGCCAAACCGAAAGCCAAACCTAAGCCAAAAGCAGAAGACGAGGCTTAACTTAGAAAACGTCGTTATTGAGACAGATTAAAAGCCAGATGCTGGTGCTCATTATGTTGCCGATAAAGACGGCAGCTGAGCCGGCATCGTTTGCTTGGTCTGAGAGTGGCTGATGCTCTAGTCCCATGAGATCAACGACATGTTCGCTGCCGCTGTTGATTAACTCGATGATCAGGACTGGCAAGAGCAAAAAGATCAGTTCGGCGGTTTGTGTCAGGGTTTCGCCAACAAAGAAGGCGCTGCGGGTGAGAATAGCCGCTAGGATGAGCTCTTTTCGAAAGGCGGCTTAGGTCTTTATGGTGGCGTGTAAGCCATTGATGGAAAGGCTACAGGTATTGCTGATGCGGCTTATAGGCCAAAGGTCAGATGATTCGCCATCGTGACTCTTCTGTTCAGACCGTTAGGCCATTCATTGCCTAACGGTCTGAACAAAATTAACCAGAGCTAACCGCAAGCTGGGTTATGCGCTGAATCACTCCCTGATTACCGGCTTTTTTATCGCTAGATATTAAAGCAGTCGGCTTTAAGTCCGTTAGTCTAGACCCTGCGCAATGGCAAAGACTTCTTTTGCATCCAGTACTTGATCATTGCTTGCAAAGAGCTGACCGATGCAGGCACGGTGTAGGCGTAGTTTCATTGCGCCAATGCCGATACCACCAAAGATTTTCTTACCGAAGCGATCAGTATTGTTATCCATCATGTCGATGCCTTCAAAGCCCAGTGGTGGCGCGGTGTTGACGTCAGCCAGTACTTCCAGCGTCGGGTGCTGTTGCCAGTGATCGGCACGCAGTAATTGGATGCCAGTTTTGCCAGCACCAAAGACGATGTGTGCGCCCTCTAGGGCAGCGCCGATAGACTCATCGTCAGAGGCCACCATTGGCTCTAGATCGACATCAAACTTTTCTTTCATTAACTGACACGACTGCTTAGAACGATCCAGCTGACGCGATGTTAGGCGCACCTTAGCGCCCATCAGCGCGAGCATCACTGCGGCACGTTGGCCGACAGGGCCGGTACCAGCGAGGACTACGGCGGTCTTGCCAGTGACATCAATATGACGCGTGATCAAGGCAACGCCGGCGGCTGCGGTGGTGTTGCAACCGTTGCTGTCGAGCATCACTGAGACGCGGAATTTCTGGAAAAAGATCTTTTGCACGGCGGCCAGTAGTTCTTGGCCAGCGGCGAGGTCACTACCACCAATAAAGAGGGCGGTGTTTTTCTTGTCTTTTGGTGCGCGGGTGTAGATCGCACCTTCAACTAAGGGGTGACAGTTTTCAGGGGTGACCGCAGCTAACTGTGTTAGCTGGTCGGCACCGCCGTCATAGGCGACAACGGTGTCAAAGACACTCGCAATCGGATCTGTATCAAAATGGAATAATAATTTTTTCATTGGTTTTATGCTCGTCTAACGACTAATTTAACCCGTCCAACCTAAACCAGCGGCAACGCAGTTGATTGAGAGTAGGAGCGAGACCAAGGTATTTTGACCGTCTTTGGTCTCATCCGCTTGATCTGCACGGAATTGTTTCACTAGTTTCACCTGCTCTAAACCCACCTGCTTAATGCCGTGTAGGCGTGCATCCATATTCTTACGGAAGATAGGGAAGCGCTCACAGAGACTTTCTTCTTTGGTGATGCGGAGTAACATTTGCTCAGCCAGATCACGTTCTTGGGTGATCATCTGAAGAATTTCATTACCAGCTTGCTGGTCAGCAACCAAGGTGCCGTATTCAGCAGCAATCTCAAGGTCGACCAAGAACATAGTTTTTTCAATGTTGTCGATAATCAGACGGAAAATCTGGCTCTTCTCAAACATCTCAGAGAGGATCGCTTCCCCCTGCTCGCCACGCACACTAATAATCTGATTGATGGCAGAACCAAAGCCATACCAACCGGTGATCATGAGACGGTTTTGCGTCCATGCGAAGACCCATGGAATGGCGCGTAGATCATCTAAGCTGGCGGCGCCAAAGCGACGTGCAGGTCGTGATCCAATCTTCATTAATGTGAGTTCTTCTACAGGGCTTGCTGAAGAGTAGAAATCAACCAGTCCAGGATGATCTACAAGGCCACGGTAGGCGACCATGGAGGTACCAGCAAGGGCTTCCAAGACTTCATCATAGGCTGGGCGATTTTGCGCATCGTCTTCACCGGCAGAGAATAGTGTGTGCGATAAAACACTGGCGGCAAGTAATTCAATCTGCTGCTCGGCAACACCACGGTTGGCGTATTTGCCAGAGACCACTTCACCCTGCTCGGTGACACGCATGCGACCGTTAACGGTTGATGCTGGCTGTGCGGCAATAGCGCGACCTGCGGGTGCACCACCGCGAGAAACCGAACCGCCACGACCGTGGAAGAATGAAATCTGCACGCCGTGAGTTTGACCGGTTTGATAGATTTTAGTCTGTGCCTTACTCACTTCCCAAGTAGAACAGACGTAACCGCCATCCTTGTTTGAGTCAGAGTAGCCAACCATGATTTCTTGATGACCACCCAGTTGGTTAATGGTGCGCTGTACCAGCGGCACATCTAATAAGTTTTCTAGAATCTCAGGGCCGTTACGCAGGTCACCAATCGTTTCTAATAATGGCACCACTTGGATGCGGCAAGACTCGATAGCTTGGCTATCAGTGAACAGTCCGGCATATTTTGCCAGCAGGTAAACACCAAGGATATCTTCGCTGGAGCGAGTCATGCTTAAGATGAAGACACCAAAGGCTTCACGATCAATCGTGTTTTGAATGGTATCGATGAGGCGCAGTAGGTCCATGATGGCAACACTGCTTTCACTTAAGTTACTGAAGCTAGGTAATTCTTCTAGCGGTTCTTTCAGTGCATCTAATATCCACTGACGCCATTCTGCAGAGTCTTTCTCCGGCATGGTTGCAGCAGTGCTCTGCTGAGCGGTCCAAATCTCTTCCAGTGCCAAGGTGGTAATGGTTGAGTTTTGACGAAGATCTAAGCTCACCGTGTGGAAACCAAAGGCTTCAACCGTGTGGCGGAAAGGGCTGACATACTGCAGGCAGAGTGACTGACACTGTGCCGCTTCTAAGCCTTCTTCGATAATGCGTAGGTCATTGGCAAACTCATCAGCAGAGGCGTAAGCCTGTGCGTCAGTGACATCGCCATTGAGCTTAGCCAGATTGGCATTCAGGCGTTTACCGATGCAGTAGCATAACTGGCGGAAGACTTCGCCAGGGTGACGTGATTTCATCACATCAGCTTCGTTGCTGTGCTCAAGAATGGCTTCTAACTTTTCATTAAAGCTCTCTGGCAGATCGGTAAAGTTCTTTGAAATACTAAGGTAAGAACCCATCGAGTTGATCTGCGTAACATAGTATTCCATGGTCGCTTTGGCCGTGGTTTTAACCGCATGCTCAGTGACTTCATTAGTCACGAACGGGTTGCCATCACGGTCACCACCAATCCAAGAGCCGAAGCTAAAGAAGGCAGGGACGTGGAAGCTATGCTCAGGGTAATGATCATTCAAGGCCCGCTCTAGCTCGCCATAAAGTTCATTCACACCCTGATAAAGTGATTCTTTGAAGAAATGAACACCCCATTCCACTTCATTTTGTACCGAAGGCTTTTCTAGGCGAATCTCACCGGTTAACCACAGTAGATCAATTTCATTGGTGATGGTTTGCTTGATAACCGTGCGCTCATGTGGCGTCCAACGGTCTTGCTCTAGTTTCTTCAGTAAGAGGTAGATACGGCGGTGAATCTCAAGCACGGTGACACGCTTGGCTTCAGTCGGGTGCGCTGTAATGACCGGGCTGATCGAGGCGTTATCAAGCACACCTTGAAGTTCTTCAGCGGCGATACCTTGACGTGCGGCCTGTGAAATAACCTGGGCAAAGGTGCCCGGGACTTCGGTATGACCAATCTCAGATTCGATAGAGCGGAGGTGACGCACATTGGAGTTCTGTTCAACAATCGATAGCAGCTGGAACCAAATACCATAGGCTTGCAGCGCATAGGTCATGACATCTTGATTAGAGTCACGTAGCTCCTGCTTGCCGAGTAGGGTGTTCTCAATTTCAGGACAACGTTTTTGCACGACCTCAAGTAGGCAGTTGAACAGTAACTGTGCAACTTCCTCACGATATTGTGAGGTGTGTGAGGCGATATCTGAACTATTAGATACCTTGAAAAAACCAGTCCATCCGACTGAATTGCTTTGCTTTGACATAGATTGCACTCTAACTCTGTTAATTCAACTTTGCGTTCCCTGACATATAAAAGGAGGCGCGAAGCCTCCTTTTATATAACAGCGAGTAAGAAAATGGCTCTAGGCACTGGCCTAGAGCCATTTAGTACAGGCTTATACT
>JAQWYM010000004.1 GCA_029253965.1 Gammaproteobacteria bacterium | reverse complement strand
CACATTAACCCGACGGGTAAATTTGTCATTGGTGGTCCGGTAGGTGATTGTGGCCTCACCGGACGTAAGATTATTGTCGATACCTATGGCGGCATGGCGCGCCACGGCGGCGGCGCTTTCTCGGGTAAAGACCCTAGCAAAGTTGACCGTTCCGCAGCCTATGCCGGCCGCTATGTCGCAAAAAATATTGTTGCTGCGGGTCTTGCTCAGCGCTGTGAAATTCAGGTGTCCTATGCAATCGGCGTTGCTAAGCCCACTTCGATTTCTATAAACACCTTCGGCACTGGTACCATAGATGACGAAAAGTTAGAAGTGATAGTGAATGAGGTCTTTGATTTAAGCCCTTATGGCATTCTGACCATGCTTGATCTGAAGCGTCCTATCTATCGTAAGACTGCAAGTTATGGCCACTTTGGTCGTACTGAAGCCGAATTTAGTTGGGAAAAAACAGACAGAGTAGACGCACTAAAACAGGCTTAGAGTTACCCCTAGAGCCACCATACATTGAGAAAAGTAGATATGAAAATTGAAGCACTGCAAGACCATATGGAAGATTTTAAAGTTGCTGACCTATCGCTCGCCGATTGGGGTCGCAAAGAAATAGCTATTGCTGAAACTGAAATGCCCGGCCTCATGGCCTTGCGTACCAAGCATGCGGCTAAGAAACCACTGCAGGGTGCACGCATCCTCGGCTGCCTACATATGACGATCCAGACGGCGGTTCTGATAGAGACCTTGATCGAGTTAGGTGCTGACGTGCGCTGGTCTTCTTGTAACATTTTCTCAACACAGGATCACGCAGCAGCAGCAATGGCAGCAGCAGGTATCCCTGTTTTTGCTTGGAAAGGTGAAACTGAAGAAGAATATGAATGGTGCATAGAACGTACCATCCATGCACCGAAAGGTTGGAAACCCAACCTCTTATTAGATGATGGTGGTGACCTAACCAAAATCATGCATGATAAATATCCAGAGCTATTAGCCGATGTTAAAGGTGTTTCTGAAGAAACCACCACTGGTGTGATGCGTTTATATGAAATGCTTGAAAAAGATGCTCTATTAATTCCTGCAATTAATGTCAACGACTCAGTCACTAAATCGAAATTCGATAACCTCTATGGATGCCGTGAATCACTGGTCGACGGTATTAAGCGAGCTACTGACGTCATGATTGCGGGCAAAATTGCAATTGTCTGTGGTTATGGTGACGTTGGTAAAGGTTCAGCCCAATCTTTACGTGGCCTAGGGGCTACTGTTTGGGTTACTGAAATTGATCCTATCTGTGCCCTACAGGCCGCCATGGAAGGTTATCGCGTAGTCACTATGGATGATGCCTGTGGTCAAGCGGACATTATTGTCACCGCTACAGGTAACTATAACGTCGTCACACACACGCATATGTTAGCGATGAAGAACCAAACCATTGTCTGCAACATCGGTCACTTCGATAATGAGATTGATGTCGCCAGCCTTGAGAATTATGAATGGGATGAGATCAAACCTCAGGTTGATCACGTTATCTTCCCTGATGGCAAACGCATTATTCTCCTAGCCAAGGGCCGTCTAGTTAACCTCGGTTGTGGTACAGGCCATCCAAGTTTTGTCATGTCTAACTCTTTCACCAATCAGGTCTTAGCGCAGCTAGAACTTTGGGAAAATGAAGACACCTATCAGAATCAGGTCTACATCTTGCCGAAACGACTTGATGAAGAAGTCGCACGCCTTCACCTCGAACAGATTGGTGTGAATTTGACTACCTTAAGTAAAGAGCAGGCAGACTACTTAGGACTCGATGTTGATGGCCCATACAAAGCCAACCATTACCGCTACTAAACAGCTACTTATATCGACTCGCTGTGCGTATCTCTAGAATTTTCACACCACAAGAGATGCGTGCAGAGACTGTAATCGAACTAAATGATGGTCTTGCTAGATATGTTCGTGATGTCTTGCGTCTAAGCGCAGGACATTCCATTATTGTTTTTAATGGGGATGGCAATGACTATCCAGGCGAACTGATAGATGTGCAGAAAAAGAGTGTTCGACTACGTCTGCAACAGCCGCAGCCGACTGATACAGAATCACCCCTACACCTTCAGCTATTGCAGCCACTCTGTGCTGTCGATAAATTTGACCTCTGCCTACAAAAGGCGACCGAACTTGGGGTCACGCAAATCACACCCTTCATTAGCTCTCGCGTCAATGTCACCCTACCCGCTAGCCGTCTGGAAAAAAAAATGGCTCATTGGCAGGGCATCATTGAAAGTGCTTGTGAACAATCTGGCCGCGCTAAACTACCTCAGCTAGAGCAGCCACTAGTATTCCAGCAAGCCTTAGGCAACTGCCCCGCTGAGAATATCAAATTAATCGCTTCACCGACTGCTAAGCAAGCACATTCAGTGGCAGCAGCAGCAACACGCATCAGCTGTCTAATTGGTCCTGAGGGTGGCTTTAGCGAAGATGAAGTCGCACTAGCAGAGCTCAATGGATTCCAATCGATAAGAATGGGCCCGCGCATTTTACGTCTAGAAACTGCGGTTATTTCGTTGCTCAGCTTAGTTCAAGCAAAGCATGGCGATCTGGATAGCAACATTTAAAGCGTCTCGGCACTTGCATCCAATGACTGCGAATGAGTACTCTGTATAAACTCTAAAGACAGATGTTAATTCACCGTTTATAAAGGCTCAGCATGACGATCAAACTTGGCATTATCATGGACCCTATTGAATCCATAAATGTGCAAAAAGACAGTAGCTTTGCAATGCTACTTGAGGCGCAAAGTCGAGCCTATAGCTCATACTATATTCCGCCAGGCTCAGTACATGTCCGTAATGGTGAAAGTCACTGTAGCGCTGCCAGCCTAGTGGTAGAAGATGATAGCGCTAGCTGGTTTAAATTAGGGCTCTGGGAAGAGCAGACATTAGCCAGCTTTGATGTCATCTTAATGCGCAAAGATCCACCCTTCGATATGGAATATGTCTATCTCACTTATGCCTTAGAGCTAGCTCAATCAGCGGGCAGTTTGATTGTTAACAATGCCTGCGCATTACGTAACTTAAACGAGAAATTCAGCATTAGTCAATTTCCACAGATCTGCGCTGAAACACTCATTAGTTCAAACATTTCACACTTACAATCCTTCATTGAGGAAATAGGCAGTATTGTCGTCAAGCCACTAGACGCTATGGGTGGTGCCTCTATTTTCAGGATTGAAGAGGATGACCCAAATCGAAATAGCATCCTTGAACAGATCACTGATTACGGCCGCCGCAGCATCATGGCACAGGAATTCATACCGGAGATCAGTGCTGGTGATAAGCGTATTTTATTAATCGATGGTGACCCCATTCCCTACGCACTAGCTCGTATTCCGTCAGCCTCTGATTTTCGCGGCAATTTAGCTGCAGGTGGTTATGCTAAGGGGATAGCACTCAGTGAGTCTGATCGGCTGATCTGTGAGGTTCTGAAACCGCATCTGCGTGAGCATGGTATTTTATTTGCAGGCATTGATGTTATTGGTCCTTACTTAACTGAAATCAACATCACTAGCCCAACCTGTATCCGTGAACTTGATCGTGCATTCGATCTCAACATCAGCGCTGAGTTATTCAATGCTATTGCCCGCAAGCTTTCTGTATAAACGGATGCAACTGTAATGCCATGACAACCTCAACTGGCCCTAACATTCGCCCAAGTGATCGCATCAGCTTCACCTTGCTGCTTGCAATGGCATTGCATGCCTTAGTCATTTTAGGCTTTAGCTTCCAATTCCTTCCTGATCCGACAAGTCGTCATAGCTCAATAGAAATCATTCTCAATCCAAGCAATGATCTGCAACGTAATGAGGAGGCTGTCTATCTTGCAAATAGTAATAATCAAGCTGAGCATGCGACCTCACAGGACAGCATTCAGTTACGCCAGCCTAAAGAAAAGCAGACTGCTGGCCGTGTGAATAAAAACAACAGCACAGCCTTTAAGCTACAAACCATAGCTAGCAAGCACTCTGATCAAGCCTCCACAAGCCGTGAGACTGAGCCAACTGCAGGCAGCCGCAATCAATATCTCAATACGCTGATGTCAGAGCTAGAGCAGGCTAAGCGTGTTTACGCACAACGGCCAAAACTACACTTTTTTGATAGTGTCAGCAGTAAATCAGCCTTAGAGGCAGATTATGTGCGCCTCTGGGTAGACCGTATCGAAGAGCAAGGCAATCTCTATTACCCCTTAAGTGCAATCCAACAAGGCCTCAGTGGGACGCTTATTATGAGTGTTGTCATCGCCAGTGATGGCCGCCTTATTTCATCTAAGATTGTCAGTAGCTCGGGTAATATCATCTTAAATCAAGCCGCTCACCACGTTGTCGAGCGCAGCCAACCCTTCAGAACATTCCCTGAGGCCATGCAGAGCCAGTATGATCAACTGATGATTACACGTACCTGGATTTACCAAAGTGACCAAACCTTCACTACCAAAGAAAATTATGACTAAAGAATCATTACAGGGACAAGTATTGATAGCCATGCCAGGACTCGCAGATTCTTCGTTCAAACAAAGCATCTGCCTGATTTGTGAGCATTCTCTAGAACAAGGTGCTTTTGGAGTTGTCCTAAACCGCCCTCATGAGATATCACTTCACCATTTACTCAACCAATTAGACATCGACAATAATAAAGAAGAACTACCGATAATGCCTATCATGAATGGTGGCCCGGTGTGCAATGAGCAGGGTTTCATTCTGCATGACAGCACACTCTTCCCCGAAGATGGCATAGATGTTATTGCTGGCATTCGCCTTAGTCATTCAACGGATGTCTTACGTAGCATCGTCAATAGCGAGGTTCCTGAGCATTGCTTAATCACCTTAGGCTATGCCGGTTGGGGACCTTCGCAACTGGAAGATGAGATTGCTAACAATGCGTGGTTAACCGTCCCTTATAACTCTGAGACGGTCTTTTCTACAGCGCCTGAGAAACAGTGGTTATCGGCTGGATTTAACCTGGGTATCGATATGAATCTATTATCCACCACTGCTGGGCACGCCTAATTGTCTGAGAATGATCTCTTTCTCGCCTTTGATTTTGGCGAACGACGGACTGGGGTAGCTGTTGGCGTCGCTATAACCGCTAGCGCCAAACCGCTCACTACACTTCATTCCAATGGTGATCCTAACTGGGCTGAAATCGAGAAACTCATTAATGAGTGGCAACCCAGTAAGCTAATTGTCGGCATCCCCGATGATTCAGAGAACAACAAGGCCTTACGTAAGAAAATTAATAAATTCAGCCGCCAACTGACTGAGCGCTTCAATAAGGAAGTCTGCCTGCATGATGAAACCTTAAGCTCACACGCCGCCTATGATTTATTGAAAGAGCGCAGAGACCGAAATAAAGGTAAGATTAAGAAAGAAGAGATCGATTCATTTGCAGCAGCGCTGCTGATGGAATCGTGGATGAATAGTAATCTAGGATAATGTAGATGGAATTCAAGCTCGATCATTTATTAGCTGATTTACACGCTAAAACTGCCGCCTTAATCGAACAGCGTGCGGTTACAGACCCTCTAGTAGTCGGCATCCATACAGGTGGACGCTGGATTGCCGAGAGATTACATCAGCAACTGGGCCTCGACAGTAAACTCGGCGTTTTAGATATTTCTTTCTACCGTGATGACTTCAGTCAAATTGGGCTCAACCCTCAGGTTAAGCCTTCACAGCTGCCCTTAGATATTTCCGGCAAGGACATTATCTTAGTCGATGACGTCCTACATACAGG
This sequence comes from Gammaproteobacteria bacterium, assembly GCA_029253965.1. Lineage (GTDB taxonomy): Bacteria > Pseudomonadota > Gammaproteobacteria > UBA4575 > UBA4575 > UBA4575. Next base: position 113,759 of record JAQWYM010000004.1, on the reverse strand, counting down.
GCGTACTGTGCGTGCCGCATTAAATGAGCTATTTGATTACGGCCGCCCGGCCAGTGTTATCTTGGTTGTTTTAATTGATCGAGGGGGGCGTGAACTGCCGATAAGTGCTGACGCCGTAGGCATGAGACTTGACCTACAACCCCATCAGCAGGTAAAACTAAGCGGCCCTGAACCACTGGGGCTAAAAGTGATCGAACTGGAGCCTAGTTAGGCTTATCATTAGTTAACTTATAAATAAAAAACGAGCGCGGATGCAGCATTTCTTAACAACTGAATCACTCACTTCAGATCAGTTGACTGCTATTCTTGATACCGCAGAGTCGTTTATCAATGCCGATGGCAGCTCAGTCAAAAAGGTTCCGTTACTCCGCGGTAAGACCATCGTTAATCTATTCTTTGAAGCCAGTACGCGCACCCGCTCAACCTTTGAGCTCGCAGCAAAACGTCTATCAGCCGATATTCTAACTATGAATATTGCCGCATCAGCGACAGTCAAAGGTGAAAGCCTACTCGATACCCTGCGTAACCTAGAAGCGATGCACGTCGATATGTTTGTTGTTCGCCACCAAGATAGTGGTGCCGCTGAATTCCTGAGCAAACATATCTCTCCCGGTATCAGCATTATTAATGCCGGAGACGGGCGCCATGCGCACCCCACTCAAGCGATGCTCGATATGTTTACGATCCGTCGCCACAAGGGGGATTTTTCACAACTCAAGGTCACTATTGTTGGTGATCTATTACATTCTCGTGTTGCGCGCTCACAGATCCATGCCCTACGCACCTTGGGTGCTAAAGAGATCCGCGTGGTTGCACCACGCACCCTGCTGCCTAGAGAGCTCGAAGCACTCGGCGTTGATGTCTATGCTGATGTTGAGTCAGCTTTAGCTGGTAGTGATGTCATCATCACCCTGCGCTTACAAAAAGAACGCATGCAAGGCGCCCTCTTACCTAGTGAACACGAGTACTTTCAACTCTTTGGCCTGACCTCAGAACGTGTCGCATTGGCCGCTGAAGATGCCATCGTAATGCACCCTGGGCCGATTAATCGTGGTGTCGAAATTAGCTCAGCCGTCGCCGATGGAAAACAGTCCGTGATCCTGCAGCAGGTGTCTTACGGAATTGCTGTACGTATGGCCGTGATGTCGATGCTGGCAGGCAATAACTTATGAAAATAGAAATATTAAATGCCCATATCTGTGACCCGCTAAATGCTATTGATCGCGTTGCCGCCCTCTACATAGCTGACACCAAGATACTTTCTATCGGAGAACCACCGGCCGACTGGCAGGCTGATCAGTCGCTGGATGCTAGCGGGCTCTACTGCATCCCTGGTCTGGTTGATATCGCTACGCGTTTAGGTAACTCAGGACAGGCCCAAGAACAATCAATCCGTTCTGAGACTCAGGCTGCGGTCAGCGCCGGCATCACCTCTCTAGTCTGTATGCCAGACAGTAATCCCGTCATGGATTCAGCGGCACAACTTGAATATATACAACAGCACTGTCAAAGCAGCAGCCCCTGTCATGTCTATCTCATTGCAGCTCTGACGACTGGTTTAAAAGGTGACATGCTGAGTGAGATGGCGGCATTAAAACAAGCCGGCTGTGTCGGTGTCAGTAATGTCATGCACCCTCTAGCGAGTAATTTAGTTTTGCGTCGAGCCATGGAATACGCGGCCGGACAAGGCCTCACCGTTCACTACCAGGCGATGGACGCAGCGCTGCAGGCCAATGGCTGTATCAATGAAGGTTTAGCCGCCACCCGTATGGGCCTTATCGGTATACCAAACGCAGCTGAAACGGCCGCAGTTGCCGTTTGCCTTGCTTTGATCGAACACACTGGTGCACGTGTGCACTTTGGCCGATTATCGACGCAGCATGCAGTACGCATGCTGGAATTGGCACACAGTGAAGGTGCTCAGGTCAGCGCAGATGTTGCCGCTCATCATCTCTTCTTATGTGATGATGATATTCCAGCCTTTGATCCTAACTTTCATCTACTGCCACCACTGCGCAGTGCTAGCGACTTGATTGGTCTTCGTCAGTCGATCAGCAAGCCAGTATTCAGCGCGATTTGTTCTGACCATCAACCGCATGGTGCAGATGCAAAACTGGCCCCCTTTGCATCCACTCTGGCCGGCGCTTCAACACTAGAAACCCTGTTATCCCTTGTGCTTCGCTTAGTTGATGAAGACCTTCTAAGCCTGCAACAAGCGATTGCTCTAGTCACCTATAAGCCAGCACAGATGCTCAATATTGACGCCGGTTCACTGACTGCAGGCGCTGTCGCCGACCTCTGCTTATTTGATCGCGAGCAAGAATGGGTTTTACAGGCAGATACCATGCAAAGTCGTGGCAAACATTCACCTTTCTTAGAACAGCGCTTCAAGGGCAAGGTAAAATACACCTTCGTATCCGGCCAGCTCGTTTACTCAGAGTCATCATGAATCAGCCCAGTATTTTTGTAGAGCAGGCACGCGTCCTAGACCTAGTGAGCCTGCCTGCCGAGCAGTATGTCATTCGTCTTCAAGCCCCTGAATGCGCTAGCACTGTCGCCCCAGGTAATTTCATTCATCTGCAATGTGACCACACACCCTATGCCCTCAAGCGACCTTTTTCAGTGATGCGCAGTCATGCTGAAGCGGGTTGGATCGAGATACTCTTCAAAGTTGTCGGCAGCGGTAGTGCAGCACTCGCAAAAGCGCGTATTGGCGATCATCTACAAGCGATGGGCCCTATCGGTAATGGCTTTGAACTCAGCGCCGAAGATGCCATACCTTTATTGATAGGGGGCGGTGTTGGTATCCCTCCGATTGTTTTTTTTGCTGAAGAATTAAAGAAGTCAGCGGGAAAAACCGCCATGGTTGTAATGGGCTCAGAGATCCCATTCCCATTTGATGTGCAACACTCGCAACAGTCACTTGCTGGCATGCCCAAGGGTATCGATGCTGCCATGGGCCTCTTAGAAGACATCAATGTGCCTTCACGGTTAAGTAGCAAGCAAGGTTATGCCGGCTGTTTTGATGGCTATGTGCATGAGCTTGCAGAGAAATGGCTGAGTGGCATCGACCCGCATCAGCAGAGCAAAATAGAAGTCTTTGCTTGCGGCCCAACACCGATGTTGCAAGCCGTGGCAACATTTTGCCAGCGTCACCAACTGAAGTGTCAGTTATCCTTAGAAGAGCATATGGCCTGTGCTGTAGGTGGCTGTGCTGGCTGTAATGTATTGATTACAGAAAATGGGCAGCAGTCTATGCGCAGAGTCTGTGTCGATGGCCCTATCTTTGATGCCAATATTGTTTACCCAGCGGTATAAATAAATCCTTTAGGCGAGTGTCTTTGCGCTACTCAATCAACACTTTTTTATGTAACTTTTGTCGCGCCTGTTGAAAGCTCTGCATGCCTTGCTTTGCCCCAGTTTGCATACAGGATAACAACTGCATGCTCTGGTTTTCACGAATCAAATTCGCGATTGCTGGATTAACCAATAAACTCTCAAATAGAGCAATACGCCCGCCGGCACGAGCGGGTACTAGTTGTTGTGCAATCACTGCGCGTAATGAATCAGCCAAGGCGATACGCACCAACTCTTTTTCGGTTTCTGGAAACACATCAACGATACGACTCACACACTGGCTGGCATTCCTTGTGTGTAAGCTGGCAAGCACTAAATGACCCGTTTCAGCCGCTGTTAATGCGAGCCTAATCGTCTCTAAATCACGCAATTCCGCGATCATGATAATGTCAGGGTCAGCGCGTAAAGCCCCCTGCAGGGCGAGACTAAAATCATCATAGTGTTGCCTGTATTGACGTTGACTAAAAAGACTTCTTTTTGATTCGAAAACAAACTCAATTGGGTCTTCCAAGGTCACAATATGACTTTGCTGGCACTGGTTTTTATACTCTAGAATAGACGCAAGCGTTGTTGATTTACCACAGCCTGTTGGCCCCGTGATTAAAACCAAGCCACTATCAACATCAGCTGCTCGGCGTAAACCTTCGCTAGCCATAAGCTCATCTAATGTTGGGATCCTTGTTGGCACTACTCGAAAGACAGCACTCATGCCTGACTGCTGAAAAAAGTAATGACCGCGATAACGTTCGCCAGCACCCACAGACAAAATAAGATCGTTCTGCTTATGCTCTGTTAAATACTTCTTCTGATCTTCATCTAAGCCCTGCAATAAGAGCTCTGCTGTAATCGGAGCAAGCCCATCGGCTAAGCACTGTAGTTTCCCATCACAGCGCATCCGTGGGCTATAGCCTATGCTCAGATGAAGATCAGAAGCCCCCTGTGCACGCGCTAAACTAAGATAGTTTGATAACATCATATATACGCTCTAGTTATCCATCGTTGCAGGATTAGGGTTACAATAAATACTCCTACGCTAGCTTCGTCGGCAGTAATGAATTGCCTATCGATGAAAGTCTAGCGATACTATCTAAACAGTGACTACGCACGACCGTGCGACTAAACGAACATTCCTATGCCGAGTAAAACTCAACAACATCCTATAGATTCTCTAAAGAGGCAGATAGCTCAGCTCTGTGAGAAATATCAACGAACAGCAAACAGTGTTGCCTTAATGGCAGTAAGCAAGACTCGCAGTGCTGAAGATGTGCGTCTAGCAGCCAGCTTTGGGCAACGTGACTTTGGCGAAAATTATGTGCAGGAAGGAGTCGAGAAGGTTGTTGAACTGGCGGAGCTAGATCTAACATGGCACTTCATAGGCCCTATACAAAAAAATAAAACACGTGTAATCGCCGAACATTTTGATTGGGTGCATAGCATAGAACGAACCATCATTGCTGACCGCCTGAGTGCACAACGTCCAGCAGATTTAGCACCATTAAATGTCTGTATTCAGATTAACATCGACGATGAAGAAACCAAGTCGGGTGTCAGTCCCACTGCGGCTTTGGCACTGGCGCAGTATATCAGTAGGCTACCCGCTTTACGTTTACGAGGACTAATGGCGATTCCCAGTCCAAGCACAGACTTTCAGCAACAACGCGCTAGCTTTAGTAGACTGCAAGATTTGCAACAGCAACTACTCGCTGCAAACATCGCTCTAGACACTCTATCGATGGGTATGAGTAATGATTTTGAAGCCGCTATAGCCTCGGGCTCTAGCATTGTAAGAATCGGTACTGCGATCTTTGGTGAGCGCGTAAAAAACAAGTCATAAAGACAATATCAGAGACCATTGTAGGGGTATTAGATGCAAGACGAAGATAAAAAGATTGTCGTAATTGGCCTTGGCAACATGGGCGCTAGTCTAGCGCGAGGACTGTTAAATCATGATTTCCCTGCACAGCATATACACTTAGTCTATCGTCATGCTGCAGAGGCTGAGCAGTTCGCTCTGAGCTTTCCAGACTGTTCGTTATCAACGTTTAAGGATGCCGTGAGAACACCTGCTAGTTTTATTCTTGCGCTGAAACCCAAAGATACTCTAGACCTCTGTCGCCGTATCGCCAGCTCAATGGATACCGCTAAAAGTCTTTTTATATCGGTGGCAGCAGGTATTTCCCATCAGCTATTACAAGATAATTTAGGTTCTGCAGCCGTTATTATTAGGTCGATGCCAAATACGCCAGCAGCGATTGGCTATGGCATGACGGGGCTTTACACGAATGAAAGCACAGTGGTTAGCTATCGTCATAAGGCTGAGAGCATACTGAGTAGTGTTGGCAAAACACTTTGGCTCAATGATGAGTCTGCTTTAGATGCTGTAACGGCGTTATCTGGCAGTGGACCAGCCTACCTCTTTTATTTCATGGAATGCCTACAAAAAAGTGGGCAAGCTTTAGGATTGAATAATGAACAAAGCACTTTACTGACCCTAGAAATGATTCATGGCGCAGCCAAATTAGCCTTAGCCTCAGAAGCAAGTTTTGCCGAATTACGCAGTAATGTGACCTCGAAGGGAGGCACCACTGAGGCCGCAATAAACAGCTTAAGCAGTAACGATTTACAGCGTCTAATTACTGAGGCACTAAATTCTGCAGCTGAGCGCAGTAAAGAAATCAGTCAATCCTTTCAATAAAGCCCAAACAGCAGGAGCCTATTCGGTGCAAGCCCTTACTAATCTTTCTTATTTCATTGTCGATAGCTTATTAGGCCTATATATCGCACTACTCATAATTCGCATTCTCTTAGCTTGGGTAAAAGCAGATTTTTATAACCCAATCGCACAGTTTGTTATCAAGGCAACCAATCCTGTTGTTAACCCTATGCATAGAGTTATTCCTGCATGGGGGCGCATTGATTCAGGCACCTGGTTACTTATATTTGGTTTTTCTTTACTGCATTTATACCTGATACTGACGCTGCGTGATGTGTCATTTAATATCATACAAATCATCCCTCTTGCGGCTATTTCTATGGCCGAAAAGTTAATCACAATTTTACTTTACGCCGTGATGATTCGTGCCGTGATGAGTTGGTTCGCAAACCCGTATAGCAACAATAATCCGATGCTCTCTATTTTGGATAGTTTGACTCAGCCGATGCTATCGCTGGCACGTCGCTATATTCCAGCAGTCGGTGCAATCGACTTGTCTGCAATGGCAGTTATCTTTGTTTTGTACTGCGCGAGCATAATATTACGTTCCATTTGAGTAAATAACGCTCTATAGGCTTATTTATAGTGTAATTAGTTTATTAATTACATTGCACCCATGTTCAGCTTGTGTACAATTTAATGATAATAAGAAAGTTTGATAATAGCTGCCAATGATTATCTGGCTGCCAAAAAATTATGACCATCACTCAACATACTCTTACCTAGAGGAGCTATAAAACATGGCCGTTAAGAAGAAAGCAGCTCCGGCTGTAAAGAAACCACCAACAAAATCAGAGATCCTAAATTCAATTGCTACTGATACTGAACTAACACGCAAACAAGTTGCAGCTGTGTTCACATCACTAGATGAATTGATTGCGAAAGAACTTAAGCCACGTGGCTCAGGTTTATTCAATGTCTTAGGTCTATGCAAAATTAAGTCTGTTAAAAAACCAGCAACTAAAGCACGTAAGGGTATTAACCCTTTTACTGGCGAAGAGACTGTGTTTGCAGCAAAACCTGCTCGTAAGGCCGTTAAGATTCTGCCTTTGAAAGGTTTGAAAGATATGGTTTAAGGTGTTTTTTAGCCTTAAACCTCATGAGGAATACCCAATTCGTCCATCACCGCATGCTTACTCTTAATAAAGTCTGCATGGGGTAGATAGAGCCAATCGGCAGTTTTTCGAAGATGGTACTCCTCATATTTTTCAAGCTCTCCATCAGCATAGGCAACGCGCCACATTCCTCGCATTAATTCTCGTCTAGCTTCAATATCCATCTCATCATTAATCATTCGTATCAATGGATGTGCTGAAAGATGTTCGTCCTGATCGGCCATAGCATGTTCCAATAAAGCCACTGCTTCTTCGTCTGATAAATCAAACTGTGTCACTAAATTTTTCACTATCGCCTGCTTTTCACTATCGACAATTTTTAAATCAGCACGACTAATCTCAAGCATCAGCATGGCTGCAGCTAAATCAGTAGTGCGTTTATCGTCTTCCTCAACTTTCTTTTTAAGTGTGCTACTAAGCCACTGTTCAATTTTTTTAAACATAATAGTTATTGTTGATACACCTGATAATGTTGGCCAACTAGGCCAGTAAATAATTGATTAACCAAGGGATGGTTAATCACACTAAAATCATCAGACAATGCCAGATGACGTTCTGCTACATAACTAATCTGCTGCGACCCATCAACCAGCACATGGTACCAAGGCGCATCTTTGGGTGGCCTAGATAAAGCTACTTGCTGATACCACTCGGCGCTGCCTTCAAATGTAAGATCCACATCAAATATTACACCGCGGTAATGAAACTTTTGATGTTTAATGATGACACCTGGTGAAAACTTAACACTAGCTTCAGCCATAACCAAATCCTCTATCTATTCATTTATAACAATCACCTTTACAGATCCTACACGATCGACTCAGAGGCATGCTATGCTTTGTAGCTCAAAATACAAAATAGTTAACTCATAGCACTCTGTAACCATGACAGACGAAAACAAACCCAGTAAAGAACAACGAATCTTACTTATAATGCGTAAGGTCCTCGCTGCTGTTGTAAAAGATACAGCACCCAGTGGACCCGGTATGCGTAATGTCCTTAGTGAAACCACAATAGAAGATGTGCGCCAATGTTTTGGCTTAATCTCTGCACGTGAGCGCGAGCTGACAGAAGAGCGTGGAATTGACTTAGATCTTCGCCCTCATTACGTTGATGAGCCAAAGACTACGACTGTAGTTTCAATGGATTCACTTAAAAAATCGATTAACAAAGGCCCTAGTGATAAAGATCCTAAGCATTAGACACTAAGCATTAGACACTAAGCTATTATGAACGAAACTGACGTAGAGAGTGCAATTGCAACTAATGTTATGCGTTTACTAGACGAATGGGGATTAGATGGTAATCAAATCCTGCATGTCTTAGACCTACCAAGCAAGGTACGTTTACGTCACTTAGATAAGTTCAGAAAAGGTGAAGCCTTCCCTCATGGACAGCATACTGCTGTTCGTATCGAGCATATTGCTGGCATTGCAGAAGCACTTCGCACCACCTTTCCTCGTAATGCCTATATGGGCTCGCGTTGGCTGCATACGCCACATCGCCGTTTCAAAAATAAGCGCCCCATTGAACTCATCGTCGTTGATGCCGACGGCCTTAAGCAGGTACGCTCCGAGTTAGACTGCGCTTATGCTTGGGATCAATCTGGCTCATAGGAGTAATCTGCATGGATACCATTATCCGATTTGCTGAAATTAAAAAATCCTTAGATCCCAGCATTAAAATAACGGCTGAGAATAAATGTGGTTTTTGCACTAATACGATTTGCTGTACTTATATTACGCAGCTTATCGACACACCAAGAAAGAAATCTGAATTCGAGCATTTACTCTGGCAGGTTTCGCATAAGAATATTGAAATATACAAAGATGAAGACGGTTGGTATCTACTCATTGCTGGGCGTTGTGAGCATATTCAAGGTGATGGACGCTGTGGCATTTATGAGACTAGGCCTGAAATCTGTCGAACCTACACGAACGACTTTTGCGAGTTTGATGCTGCTCCTAGCGACGGCTTTGATCTCTACTTTCGCAACTACGCTGAGCTCTTGGTTTACTGCAAAAAACGCTTCAAAACATGGCAGCGTGGCTAAACTGTACGCAACTCTGGCACCAAATCAGCAAAGCCATTAATCGCAGCAAAGCCTGCAGTATCCTGTACTGGCTCAGTGCTATCTGGCTGCCATATACTAATTAAATGAGCGACACCGTATTGCTTTGCTGCCGATAATACCTCGACGTTATCATCCACCAGTAGTGTGCGTGCTAGGCTCGGCTTTTCGTCCTCGTCTAACTCCTTCCAGAACAACTGCGATTCTTTTGCATGACCGTAGCTATGAGATGAAATAATGCGGTCAAAGTGATGACCAATACCCGTCTTAGCCAGCTTAATCTCAACAATATCTAGATGTGCATTCGTACATAGTACGACTCGCTTACCACTCTCTCTCAGCCACGTCAGAAAATTTGTAACCAAGGGAAACAGCTGGATCAGATGCTTAACCTCATGTTTCATACTGACGATATCTAGGCCTAGCTCTGCACTCCAATAGTCCGTACAGTAAAACTGTAAGCTACCGCCCTTGGCGCGGTAACGGGCAATTAAGTCCACCTTTGCTTCTTTCAAAACGAGTCCATTTAATTTCGCATAGCGCTCTGGCAGAAACTCATGCCAAAAATAATTATCAAAACCCAGGTCCATTAAAGTTCCGTCCATATCTAATAAAACGGTATCAATGCCCTGCCAATCTATTAAAGAATTCATCGGCACTCAACTTCTCCATACGCTACAATTAGGTAAATCATTTTTCCGCTGTGAAAGATACTATTCATGCTGCTCTATCGGATCATAGCCCTATCTATCCAACTGCAACAGACTAGGGCTAGTTAACGACTATGACAAAAACACAATTTAATGCTACTCAGCTAGACGACCTTATGCAGGCCTGCAACGACATTGCCAAAGAGGCCGGCGAAGCTATCCTCAAATACTATCGTTCAGAGTATGAAGTCTTCCGCAAAGATGATAAATCACCAGTGACATCTGCTGATCTAGCCGCTAATGAAATCATACAGCAGGGTTTAAAAAAACTCTCACCACAACTTCCCATATTATCAGAAGAGTCTGAGTTGTATGATTATTCAGAACGTAAACATTGGGGGCCATTCTGGCTGGTGGATCCACTGGATGGCACCAAAGAATTCATTAATGATCGTCCTGACTTTACGGTTAACATCGCCCTTATCGAGCAGCAGAAGCCAATCTTAGGGGTCATCTATCTGCCTGCCAGCAATTTACTCTATTACGCTGCTAAAGGGCTAGGGTCGCATAAAAAAACCGGACAGGCAGCCGCTCAGCCAATCCATGCGGCCATAACATCAAACCAACCGATGCGAATTTGTGGCGGTCGAGCAAACCAAAGTGAAAAATTGATTCGTTTCATTGAAAGTCTGAATGGCGAGAAGATGATCCGGCGCGGTAGTTCACTAAAATCTTGCCTCGTTGCAGAAGGGAGTATCGACCTTTACCCACGCTTTGGGCCTACTTGGGAATGGGATACCGCTGCGGCTCAAAGTATTGTCGAGGAAGCTGGCGGTTATCTCACCAACCTACAATTAGAGCCCTTACACTACAATAAAGAGTCACTTTTAAATCCAGGCTTCTTAGTCTTTGCTGACAAGATGATTGACTGGAAAAACTTACTCAAGCCATAAACTGAGCCGCCTCTTAGCGTGTTACTGCTTCAGCCATCTTTTGCATTGTTGCATAATCGAACTTGCCACTACCGAGCAGTGGTAAATTATCCTGCTGTATGATTGATCTTGGCAGCATCAGCTCAGAACCACCGAAGGATTGAATAATTGCCTGTAACTGCTGTCGCTGTAATCCAACAGCCGTGGTCAGCAAGACCAGCCTTTCACCTTTACGCTCATCTTCAACAGCCATTAAACAATGCTCAGACTCCGGCAGCGCTTGTGCCAGCCATTGTTCTAACTGTGCTAGGGAAATCATTTCCCCCGCTATTTTAGCAAAACGTTTAGCACGACCAACAATATGTAAAAAACCCTCAGCATCAATCGAGACAATGTCACCACTATCGTGCCAGCCTGCGACCGGTGCTTGCAGCACTGCTGGAGACTCATGCTTCATATAACCTAACATCACATTAGCACCACGCACCCAGAGCCGTTGCCCCTGCTCTATGCCAGCTACTTTTTCTAAGCGATATTCCACCCCTGGAAGAAATTTCCCGACACTGCCCTCTTTCCCATAGCTATCCGTATTAATACTTAGTGCTGGAGAAGTCTCAGTTAGGCCATAACCTTCATGAATTCGCTTTCCATGATTCTTTAACCACAGGTCGCGTGTACTCGCCTTAAGCTTTTCCGCACCAGCAATAACATAGCGCAGTGATTTAAAGTCCTCTGCTGCCGCATGTTTTGCATAGCTTGATAAAAAAGTATCTGTTCCAAAAATGACCGTTGCTTGCGTGTCATAAACCATATCAGGGATCTGTTTAAAGTGTAGTGGCGTTGGGTAAAGAAATGTTCGAATGCCACTGACCACAGGTAGAATCAAGCCTACGCCTAAACCAAACGAATGAAATAATGGCAGGGCATTAAAGAAACAGTCTTGCGGCACAAAATCCATGACTGTATTAACCTGCGCCTGATTAGACAGCAGATTATGATGACTGAGGACAACAGCCTTCGGCATACCCTCAGAACCTGAGGTAAATAGAATAACTGCTGCTGCATGGCAATCACCTTGATCTCGCTGCAAACCAAGACCTGTGGTAGCAGTGATTAATCCAGCCAGCTTATGCCAAAGACTAATCGAGTCCTTAACCTCTTCTAAATAAACAATATCAACCAAGTCTTCAATACCGACTATCAACTCATCGAGTTCAGCCAATGCGATAAATCGCTTTGAAGTAATCACCTGTTTAATCTCTGCGGTTTCGATGGCGGCACGCAAGGCAGCACGACCTGCTGAAAAATTAAGCATCGCTGCCACTCTGCCCTGAGCCTGCAACGCATAAAAGCAGACGGCTGTAGGAATGGTATTGGGTAGTAATACTCCGACGGGCTGTTTCTCTTGCAGCGATGAGCGTAAGGCATTAGCTAAGACTAAGCTTGCTAACTGCGTCTTACCCAAGGTGATGCTGTGGTGGTTAATGTCTTCTAGAATCGGATAACTAGCACCATTCTTGCGCACTGAACATTGCAGGCTTTGAAATAAGGTTTGTTTTGGCACTGAGGTTTGCAACATCATCTCAGTCATCACTTCGTAGACACGATCACGCAATCTTATGAGTCTTAACTTTGCCTGTAGATCAGCTGCAATATTCAAGGCTTGTGGTTTACAAATAGTCACTGTCACTTTATTAAACCAGCGTAACTTTTTGACCCCTCGTAAATGACCGAATGTGGTGTATTGCGCACCATCAATACGCACTGGTAACAGTTGTGCCCCAGCGATATCTGCAATTTTTCCGGGACCATCATAGAGCTTCATTAGATGATCTGTATTACTGATTCTACCTTCTGGGAATATAACCACCTTACGCCCCTGACGTAGCATCTTGATGAGGCTCTTAATCGCCATCGGCTTAACTGAATCTAATGGGAACATCTCATAATAACGGGTGAACAAACTCACCCACCATTTCTGATTCACCTCTCGATTAATTGCAAAAACAGGTAGCTCGGGTAAGGCGGCAACCAGCAATGGCCCATCTAATAATGAAACATGGTTAGCAATAATAACTGTCGGCGTATCATCCTTTGGATAATGCTCTAAACCTCGCACTTCATATCGAAAGAATAGACGTAGCAATAAGCGATCTAATGCGGTTAAGAGACTGCGTATATTTTTAATCATAATAAGCATGCCGATCAAGTTAAATAAGCCCAGAAAAAAGAAAATGGCTGCCAAGTCCAAACCGCTGGATAATGCGATCACAATAACAATAGAGGCGGTTACCATAAACAGCGCATTGAGAATATTATTGGCTGCCATAACCTGTGCACGCACACCTTCATCAACATTAGATTGTAGGTGGCTATACAGTGGCACAATATAAAATCCAGCCGCTACTGCAATAAAGAATATATCTAAGATCAAACGCCAATATATTGGCTCAATAAGAACATAGCGCCACGCTAATAGGGAACCTGTTGTTTTCTCATAACCGCTAACGAAAAAATAGAGATCGAAACAAAATATCGACATGGCGGCAGCTGCTAAGGGGACCCAACGCAAGCTAAGCTTGCCTTTCAGCCATCGATTACAGAGCAAGCAGCCACTAGCAATACCGATAGTAAATAAGGTTAAAAATAACACCGTTACACTTTCATCTGCAGCTAACAAATGTAAACACATCGGCGCCAACTGACTTTGAATAACATAGGCAAATAACCAAAAACATGAGATTGCCAGCATCACTCGACGAATCTCAGTATTTGCAAAACCGTTACTGATGACTCGTGCCGTACTCGTAAAAATATTAAAGGATAGCCTTGTCTGATCGTTTGCAGCTCTCGTTTTAGGTATCAAGAAACTCGCACAATAACCGAATAAAGCAACCGTACAGAGGGCTATAGACACCCATAGGCGGCCACTATCAGTCATCACTAAGAGGCCACCAAGCATAGTCCCCATAAGCACTGAGATAAACGTGCCGGCTGTGACCCACGCATTACCAGCGAGTAATTCTTGTGCTGATAATAACTGCGGCAAAATTGCATATTTGACTGGTCCAAATAGTGCTGACTGCAGACCGGTTAATGCCAAGCAGAAAAACAGTAAATACCACCACTGTTGATTTAATGCCCAGGCTGCAAGTAGCATAATAAGCAACTCAAAGAACTTTATATGTCGAATACATAAGGTCTTTGAATAGCGATCAGCCAATAGCCCCGCTGTCGCCGAGAACAAGAGGAAGGGTAAAATAAAGAGGCCCGCAGCGAACATACTCAAGCTGGCTGGATTGAAGCCTTGCGTCTGACTAAACTCGTAGGTAATCAATGTTAACAGGGCAAAACGAAAGATATTATCGTTAAATGCACCGAGAAATTGGACACAGAATAAGGGGAGAAAGCGTCGGTCAGTTAATAGCGAACAGGATGGAGTAGTCATATCAAATCTGAGAGCACTTGTGGGAAGATAAGGCCAGTTAATACTAGAGCATGTTGTATCTTTGCATGCATTACGAACCTTTAGTCTATTTCAGGCACTAAAGGCAAACAAGTGCTGGAGCTATTCGCTTAGCTTTGCGACACTAATTAACCCTAACATAAGACCAAAAGGTGATTTGCCATGCACATAGTCAGTAATCGAGTATACGTAAAACCAGAGAGCGCAGATGAATTTGAACAACGCTTTATTGTTCGTGCTGGAGAAATAGAAAAGCAGACAGGTTTTCTGCGTATGCAGGTTTTACGTCCGGAGAGTGAAGCTACACCCTATATTGTATTAACTGAATGGCAGGATGAAGCTGCTTTTCGAAACTGGGTTGGTAGTGAGGATTTTAAACTTGCACACAAGAACCCAATGTCTAAAGAGGCCTTTAGTCAGACAGGCACGCTAGAGCAACACAAGCTCGTCGTTACCACAGAAAATACATAAACCCTTTATATAATGAGCCGACTCAGTACTAAGACAAAGCATGCACTATTAATTTCAGTAGGCTTCCTATCGCTGCTTTTGGGTATAGTGGGTATTGTTCTACCACTATTGCCAACCACACCCTTTATACTATTAACAGCAACTTGTTTTGCTCGTTCTTCACCACGCTTTCATCGCTGGCTGTTACAACACCCTTCTTTTGGACCACTCATAAAGAGCTTTCAGAACGGCGTACCACTGCCCACTGTAACAGCCTACAGAGCTATTCTTTTTGTTTGGCTTTCTCTAATACTGTCTATGGCCTTACTAAATACGTTGTGGGCATATATCAGCCTTTCATCTATGGCAGTACTAATCAGCCTAGTCATATTAAATAAGACAAAATAAGCACTTCTTGTTACAAATATAAAATAGATAATAATTTTGGCAAAATGTCATAGCAATTATCAATGACTATTGATATAAGTAGATATAATTAATTATATCAGAAACTAAATAATTGGCTTATCCTACACTAAAGCAGTTACGATACTTGATCGCCCTAGAGCGACACTTGCATTTTGGTCAGGCAGCTCAGGCCTGCCATGTCTCCCAATCGGCATTCAGTCTTGCAATCAAAAACCTGGAATCCTTACTCAATGTGTCTCTGGTAGACAGAACGAGTCGTAGCGCTGTATTTACTAATGTGGGCACTAGCTTGGTTTCTCAGGCGCGCCTTGCATTATTTGATATTGAAGCACTGATGGATATCACTAGGAGCTTTCAGGAGGTTTTGTCGGGAACATTAAAAGTTGGCATTATCCCTACCGTCTCACCTTTTCTATTACCGCATGTGCTAAGAGATATTGGTAGTCAATTTCCCAACCTTGATTTGCATATTAAAGAAGAAAAAACTGATGTTATTCATAGCGCCTTACTTGATGGTGAGCTAGATCTATTGATACTGGCACTGCCTACTGAACTCTGCAATGTAGAGACCTTACCTTTGTTTCAAGATCACTTTTATATGATCCATCATAAAAATACGCGTCTCATTGAAACAAATCACATTCAATTAGAGAACCTCAATGAACAACATGTTTTGCTCTTGGAAGATGGGCATTGTTTACGAGAGCATATTATGACTAGCTGTAATATAACGTATAAAAACCCTAAACGTAGACATTCAGCCAGCTGCTTATACAATCTCATAAAAATGGTGGATTGTGACTTAGGTATCAGTTTTGTTCCTGAACTTTCTTTGGATGCAAATATAATTCAGGGCACCTCGGTCGTATCTCATAAAATGGGGAGCAATGCATTCCGTGATATTGCATTAGCCTGGCGTAAATCTAGTGCGCGGAAAAAAGAATTCAACCTTTTAGCAGAGGTCATCACAACAAGTATTATTAACTCAAGAAAAAAAACTATCGCAGCTAGATAATTAACACTCATTAGTTTGGATAAGTGTGCCAGCACACTAAAGATTGTATAATTTTATTGCCATATACAAATTCTTTAGAGCAAGCATAAAACTTATACATTTTAGCTACCAACAGCTAAGCTAGAGTAGTATTTCATAGATTGATTGATAAGCAGATGAAGATTGAAAGCATTCATGTTGGCAAACCAAAAGCATTTCAAGGCGATATACTCTCATCAATTGAAAAATCCTTAGTGCAAGGATCTATACGTCTTAACCATGAAAACCTTGTTGGTGATCAACAATCCGACTTAACTGTTCATGGTGGTGTAGACAAGGCTGTCTATGCCTACCCACAACAGCATTATGCTTATTGGCAACAACGCGTTGGCCTTTTCCGGCGACAGCGCATAGCGCTCCCAGAGAACCCACAGGGTGCATTGGGCGAAAACCTTTGTCTTAGTGGCTGTGATGAAAAAAACATTCTCATTGGTGATACCTTTCAGTGCGGCACTGTCATATTACAGGTCACTCAACCTCGCCAACCCTGTTGGAAACTAGGACATAAGTTTGAGCAAAAGAAGCTACCCCAGTGGATGGTCATGACTGGCTATACTGGTTGGTATCTTCGTGTCTTAGAAGAAGGTGAGATTGCTGCTGGCATGGCATTAGAAAAAATTGCCTCGGGCTGTAGTCAATGGACAGTTAGCCGCTGCAATGACTTATTCTACGCGCGTGGCCTACGTCGAGCGGATCTAGAATCAATACTACAATGCGATACCCTTTCTAAAGTCTGGCACGATGATTTCAGCAATCGCCTCACCTACCTGAATAAGAAATAGTGTCAATGGGCTTTGATTTAAATATACAGCACGGTCTTAGATCTCTAGAATAAACATGTCAGTCATCATCTATTGCGTGAATTAATTGCTAAGCGATCTCAACATCAATCTACCTACTAGCAGCATAGACCTCACATGGTTAGACCATGGTATTGGGAAGATACTCTCTGATCTACTCTTTTATGAGTTTTTTACGATTGGAGATAGTGCTGTAACTTCAGTTAGTTTGTTACAAGGCATACTGATTATGGCCATTACCATTCTCATTGCCCGATATACACAAACCTTATTTCTTCGCCTTAACACCGCAGCTAACGGTAAAGTGCCCCCTGCGGTTTATACCATTATCCGGGTATTATTTTACATCATTATTATTGTTGGCTTAGTGACTGCCTTAAGTTCAGTTGGCATTAACTTTACCAACCTCGCCATAGTCGCTGGTGCATTAAGTGTAGGCGTTGGCTTCGGCTTACAGTCAGTGGTTAATAATTTTGTTTCTGGGATCATTATTCTGTTTGAACATAATGTCAAAGTTGGAGACTTTATAGAACTAGACAGCGGCTTACGTGGCACAGTCAAAGACATCAATGTTCGTAGCACCATTGTCACCACACCTGACAATCTTGATATCATTGTCCCAAACTCTGAGCTGATATCAACCAAGGTAACCAACTACACCTTAAATGAGTCCATTGTTCGCATTCACATACCCTTTGGTGTTGCCTATGGTACAGACAAAGAACAGGTTAGAAATGTTGTCTTAGCAGCCTCGCGTAATCTTGATATTACTTATGATGACGGTGATAAACGTAGACCACAGGTATGGCTAGTAGGCTTTGGTGATAATAGCCTAGACTTTGAATTAGTCATCTGGCTCAATCCAAAAAATGATAGCACCAGACCAGGCTCATGGAATGCGATGTATATGTGGGAGATTGAAACGGCATTAAGCGAAGCAGGTATTGAAATACCCTTCCCACAACGTGACCTGCATATTAAGAGTGATAGTTCAGAGTTGCTGTTCAAGCGAACAGACAATAACAAGGAAAGCAAGGCCTAGGTAATACATGCCTAGGCTATCATCTCTTAATGATCTGTCTAGATAAACCACCCACATAAAATAGGGTCATGCTTGAGCCTATTACAATAAGACAAATATATAGCAGCTTCGTGTATTTATGCACCTCACCTAACAAGCTGCTATAAGATGAAGACTCAGTGAAGTACAGCGCTGCTCCAATAATTGCAATTAAGAAACTCGCTAGAAAACTCCATAGTGGAATATCTCTACGTCCAGCAAAAAGATTGAAAAAGATGACGGGCACAAGGAACAATGATGCTGTGCCACTCACTGCGACTGCACTAAATAAATCACGGTCACCGTATACAATAAAAGCAAGTGCTGCGAGCATAAATATAAACATTACCCAGCGGCCATTATTGATCGAAGGTCGACATATACGCATATTGATAACTAGCAGTTTTGCTGCGCTGGCTAATGAACTATCTAGAGTCGACATAGCAGAGATAATTAGCGCTGCATTAAGCACCCAGAACGTTTCAGGCCCAATTAAACGACTCAACGCCTGATTTAAACTTTCATCGGCAACAGCATTACTGCCAGCAAACACACCCAACAGTCCAAAACTTATGATGCAGAGGATACTAATCCAAGCCGCATGGTAGAAACTACGTTGCGTTGTTTTTCTATCAGCCAGAAAACCACGATCCATCATCACTGGGTCATGTAAGGGATAACTCCACACCTGTAACAAGGCAACAAAAAGTAAAATAGGGCCAGGCTGTGAAATGTGAAAGCTGAAATTGAATATTACAGCTGCATCGAAATGCTGATTAATAAGCATGCTAATGGATAGAACAGCCAACATAATCAGGAATAGTGACATTTGTACGAGGTCAGTCTTAAGTGCTGCACTAAGCCCACCTTTCATTGAATAAAACAACACAATCACAGATAACAAGGCAATAGCAGTAAAATAGGTTTGACTACCATAAACACCGAATATCAGACCAATTACGATCAAATTTGCAAAGATCTCACTAATTAATCTTATAACTATCAGAAAGTTATAACAGATAGTGCCATAACGACCATAGCAATCGTTAAAAAATGATTGAATATCAGCATAGCCTAAAGAAAACCGAAGCTTGTCGACTATAAGACCGCCAGTTAAGAAAGAAAGGTAATAAGTAGCATAGGCAAGCACGCCCCAGAGACCATAATAAAAGCCCAAAATAGCCGCATTCATTAAAGACCTTGCAAAAATCCAGGTGGTCACCTGTGAGAATACTAAAGTCATTAAGCTGGGAGGTGCACCGTTTCTAGAGTGCCCTTGATAGAAGCCTTTGTTGTTAGTAAATGCAGGCGTCAATATGAATAATAGAGCCGTTATAAGGCAAACTGACAGTATTAATGTATAAAACATAAAGTAATTAAGTAGTTCCAGATCCCTTGGGCATTTCAAGCCTAATAAGAAAACCAAGGGGAAAAACACAGTACTGTAAAAACACGAGTAACAACAGTGAAAGAATACTCATGGGCATAATCAATGAGTGATTTCAACAGTACAATCATTAGGATTACTCACAACGAAACATAGGCTGTAACGAGTACCCCGTAAATCAAAGTGAGCAAGTCATATTAGTTACTACGCATTACATATACTGATTTAATCCGTAATGAGTATTATTTACATATTAGATATTCGCATATTTTAACTAGTTACTGTACTGTAAAAAGTCAATTTATTAGCTAAAGGTAAACTGTATGCGAAATAACATATTAATTTCAGTAGCTATAACACTGATAACGATGACGCTATTAGGCTGCAAGACAAAAGTAGAGTTAGACGCTGAACAAGGACATGCATCAGCTCAATATAAGTTAGGCATGCAATATGCTAATGGAATTGAAGTTGAGGCTAGCAATCAGTACGCTCATATGTGGTTACAGTTTTCTGCCTCTCAAGGCTTTGAGAAGGCGAAAAAAAGCATGCAGGCACTGGAAGAAAAAATGAGTGAAAAAGAAATAAGTCAATCTAAAGAATTAGCAGAGGCATGTGTGATTAAGTATTATGTGGATTGCTAAATATTGCGCCATAAAACCAAGATTAAAGGCCTTATGAAGCGTTGCTTAGGTTAAGGATAATATTCACATCTTTAATCACTAATATAAAATTGTGAAAGTTCAACCTGCCTTGATCAGTTTAATTTAATCCTCCTTTACAGCCTCACAGGCCACGAGCCACTGATATTGACCACTAATTATCATGAAGACAATAGTACTAGATTAAAATCTTTTAAGGTATGAGTGAAATAATTAGTGACACATAAGTTTTTCAATTCCTCACTCTAGCCCTCTGCTAGGTTGAAAAGTATCAATCAATTATTATCCTTACCAATAAAAAACTATTCAGTCATGCTTTTTTAAACATATATCTACTCAAAAGTTGTGCGAGCCATTTATATGTGGGATTTAATCAATACTTTCCTTCAAATAATCAGCCGCTTCTATAAATTCAGAAAGTGAATGCAACAGGTGCAGAACCCCTATAAACATAACCCCATGTGCACCTTTAAAATTCCACGAAGAAAAATCCTCAACAAGCGTGCCTGAAATCTCTGAAAATCCCGCATAAATGGTCATTACACCCAAAAAGACATGTAAATATTTATTCTTAGCTACGCTGAGAATGATCGTTCTTAAAATCAATTTATATTTATCCTTTCTTTTACTTTACTTTAAATACTTTCTAAATATTAATAAATCTAGTTTATCTTAAGCCTATATTACAAAGCTAACTTTTCATGAGATATGAGCGCAATATAAGTTAATAATTAAAACTTTTGACTCATCGCCCTGATGTCTGACTTACTGTGTTGCAGAAAGTGACTAAGGCTCGGGAGTTGTTCAGCTTTTTTTGTAGCCGTAGTTAAAACCAGAACTGGTCTAGATCGCTGCTTAGTTCGTAATGAGTGAACTATTTCTTAGCTATAGATAATATTGCTTTAGGTCTTAGGCTGTTCTTTGTAGAAAGGAAAACATTCCAGGTTCATTGAAGGTGTATAGAGGGTCTTATAGTTTTACCTTCTGTAGTAAATTTATAAGCTACGCTGAATTTAAAAAACACCACCCGAAGGTGGTGTTACAACTGTTTAGATACGATTAAAATTTGTAAGCGATACCTATCTTGGCGTTGTAGCCACTAATATCTGAAGGCAAAGAAATATAGTCTGGGCTACCATTATAGTATGCTCCAACATCCTCTTTACCATAGTTAAGGTAGTTGGCTTCCACAAAAAACGATACGTTATGAGTAATCATATTTGCATAGCCTGCTCCAAGTGAGTAACCGTCGACTGTCTCACTTTTTGACTTAACGTAATCAGGGCTAGAATCAGTCATCTCAACGTCAGCCCTAATGTAGGCTAATTTTACATAGACTTGACTCTTGTCCGTTATCATAAATTGCGGCTTGATGTATAAACTCATCGCATCACTCAATTCCCAGTCGGTTGTTGCATCAGATGGATCATTATCTAAGACTGGAGTGCCCATTTTGTGCTCTGCAAAGTCATAATCGAAACCAACACCCAACAGATAATTGCTGCTAAGGGCAAAATTATAAGAAACACCTAGTATTACACCGGCATCGCTTTTGTCATGTGATGTGGATGACGCTGAAACCTTCGTGGCTACACCTCCATCAATTGACGTTGCAGTTGACGCTGAGTCTCTTTCGGTCTTTTGGTAACCTACAGATAAATCAACTGCCATGCCCTCAAATACTGTTGAATCGGCAAAGCCCGCTGTGCTTGTGGCACAAAGTACTGCTAATAAAACTTTTTTCATGTTTACGTTCCTTGTAATCAATATTAAGGAGTAACGTAAACAAAGCATCGTTATCAGAATCCGTAATAATAAGTCCCAATCCTTGGGAATGTAGACTGCATTATAGCCACAGCCTTCATAGTTGAAAAGATAATATAGACGTTAAATTGACCTTATTCTTATGCCGAATGACACTATTTAGTAGAAATAATCCAATTATTTATAGGTCCTGCTTAGGGGATTAAACTAGTTGGGGTTCATGTCTCTGTATAACTCTTAATAACTTGTAGGATAATTGTCTTCAACGACCAATCACCCAACCTTTCTTTCATCTCAATAATCGCATCTACTGCTCTTAGCCTGTCTCTAAAACTATGTCGTAGCCATGCGGAACGTAGTCGTCATTCCCAATCACAGACTTAAGCCATTTATTCAATGCTGCACTGGCTGAGTTACCGTTACAGACTTTTGCATTACAGTAGCCAGTTATGCAGTATTCATTTCCTTGTGCGTTCTGTTAAATTTGCTGAGCGGCATAGAATGATACACTTTCTAAAGAACGATATGTTCGGAACTCCTAAATCTACAATAATCTATGTTTCTGTCTACGAATAACAACATCTGGCGCCTCTTCGTTTAGATATTGGTCATCAACAATTAAGCCAGCGGATTCAGCTAAGCACATAATCTGTGCCACTCATAAGCCCTGCCAGTCATCTCATATCATCATCGACACCCTTACAGTGCTCCTTATTAAGTCATATATCGTCTATAGCTAATGGTTGTTGTTTCAACGCATTGTCTTTTTCACTTAGCGGCTGTTCACTCTAAAAATATTCCTTAGATTCTATAGTATGCCCGTAAATAAAAATGTTAAAAATGACTTGAATACTGGCAAAAGAATAATCTAGTGAGGAGCGAATGTTAACTACCAACAGATTTGCATCACGTAAATCGCTGAGGAAAAGCCACATAGTAATAATTTAAGTTTATAGTTAATAATATTATAAATAATATGTTGCTAACTTAACTCCGGGAATTTCTATGAAATATACTTCTCTACTATTATTTATCTTATTTATTTCCGGTTGCTCGACGATGCAACCACCAAGATACTTTACTTCGACTGACAACATTCTTGCCCTCAGAGGCTATAGTAATTCAAAGTTTATAATCACTAAAATAACTCAATCTGTGAAGTTTGACTCTACATGTAGGATGATGGGTTTTATTCAACCTGCCGATGGATTGACCTTCTCAGAATTCATTATGAAAGCATTTAATGATGAAATGAAAATGTCTGATGCATTCTCAAAAACGGGTAGAAAAATTACAGGAACAATCAATGAGATTAAATTCTCATCAATAAGTGGGATTACTAGCGGGTTTTGGGATATATCTTCATCCTTAGTCTCAGCTAATGGAAAGTCTCTCAATATTTCTAATCGTTACGAATTCAAAAGTGGTTTTGATGCAATAACAGCATGTAACGCAACAGCTGATGCTTTAACTCCTGCTGTTCAGGATTTAATATATAAAATTGTAGCGGATTCGAATTTCTCTAAGTTATTAATATAACTTTTCAAAATAATATTTATCTAGTCCATTAACATTACATTTCTTTGATTTAAAACCGCCATCTCTTTCTAATTAAGATAGAGACTAACGCATATAGCTGCGACTAAAAACTTAGCGCTAATTAAGACGATAGGAATAAAACTGGAGGTATGAATGGTGGCCAGAGACGGAATCGAACCGCCGACACGAGGATTTTCAATCCTCTGCTCTACCAACTGAGCTATCTGGCCAAACAGATGTAACACACTTAACTGAGGCTTCTGTGATGGCGAAACCACCCTAAACCTGCTGCTGTAATGACGATGAGTGGGTCTCTATAGCTAGGAAAGCTAAGACCGGTGAACTTACGAAATACAGCGGGACATTAAATAGATTCCGGCTTGATACGTCAAGCTTTGACCGCAGGTTCCGGAATCATATTTTTCTGTTTTTGAGTATTTCTACTCAGTCGGTGCCACGAAATCACCAGGCGTGTCTGAGCCTTCGCCAAAGAAGAACTTTTCCATCTCTTCTTCGATGAATTTACGCGCTTTTGGGTCTACTGGGGTCAGGCGGTATTCATTAATTAGCATGGTTTGATGATTTACCCATGCCTGCCAGCCTTCTTTTGAGACGTTTTCGTAGACGCGCGCGCCTAAATCACCGGGATAAGGTGCGAAATCTAAGCCTTCACCCTCTTTTTCTAACTTTACACATTGCACCATTCGAGCCATGGTATCTCCCTATTTGTTTAGTCTGCTATTAAGCCGATTCAAAATCTTTTGTACCGGTGCGGCAATGCCGCCAGTAGCTGAGCCGTCTTTATACCAGACCCACTGATCTGCTTCCATTACCTGCACGGGAGCCCCTGCTGCTAAGTTCAGTAATAACGGCGTGATTTGCAGGCGAAAATGGCTAAAAGTATGGCTCAAAGGCTCTAGTAACTGCACGCTATCTTGCGTTGATATATGCATAGCCGCCCAAGACTTTGCTTCTTCTATACCGGCAAATTCAGGAAAGCTGAGTAAACCTCCCCAAATCCCTGAGTCCGGACGTCTCTGCATGAAGTAATGCTCATTATCATTACGAATCAATAACATACAGACTTCTCGTTGCGGAACCTTTTTCTTTGGCTTGGGTGTCGGTAGCTCTGCCTGCAGGCCATGCTGATGCGCCAAACAATCAGAGACCACTGGACAATCCAGACAGCGAGGTTGGCGTCGTGTACACAACGTGGCTCCCAGATCCATAATTGCCTGCGTATAGGCCGCATTATCTTGCTCAGGCGTTAACCTTTCAGCCATGGCCCAGAATTCTTTCAACACTTTCGCTTCGCCATACCAACCCTTAATGGCGGCATGTCGTGCCAGTACACGCTTGACGTTGCCATCAAGAATAGCTTCTGCCTGACCATGCGCTATCGACAGGATCGCTGCAGCTGTTGATCGTCCAATACCAGGCAGTGAGATCATCTGCTCTAAGGTTTGTGGCATCTGTCCATCATGCTCGGCGACAACCTGCTGTGCCGCCTTATGCAGGTTGCGTCCACGTGCGTAATAACCTAGGCCAGACCAATGCTCTAAGACTGTATCTTGGCTGCTACTGGCAAGGGCTTGAATACTGGGAAAGCTCTGCATAAATCGCTGAAAATACGGGATTACCGTTTCAACCTGAGTCTGCTGCAACATAACCTCTGAGATCCAGACACGGTAGGCTGATATATCTTGCTGCCAAGGCAGGTCATGACGACCATGATCTTGTGACCATTGCAGCAGGCGTTTAGAAAAGGATGGGGGCATAGCTGATATGTCAGTTTAACGATATGGCTAGTTTAACAGTTAGGTATTAAATGCGGTCTGTAGTAATACTCGTTGCAGAGTACAAAGCCTAGCCCAAGCCGGGCTTGAAATAGGCTCTAAGCTATTTGGCTTTCAGCATCAGAATAAGTTTTTCAACTTGTCACCAAATATATCTTGTGCCTTCTTTTTAATCTTCTTCTCTATTTTTTCCTTTTCTTTCTCTATCTGATTATTCACCTTGCCGTTAAGAGCCGCCTTAACATCAACACTGTATTGCATATCAGCCCATGGCCCATGCAAACGAATTGGCAGGCTAACCTTATTCTTAGCTCCGGGAAGTCCCATCTTTAAAACGTAATCAATACGACTCTTTGCAATGTTTATTCGCCCACGACCATTACCGTCAAATAAGGCTGTCTGCAGCTTAAGATCTTTATTTTTTAGTAGGCCGTTAACAATCGTCGCACTGGCTGTTGCTTGTTTGAGTAAGATCTCCTTACCTGAAGACTCTGCCACGCGACCTTCTAACAAGGCTACTGCCTGCTCCAATGCACGGGTTAAACCCTGATTAGCTAGGACGCCATCAGAGATCTTAAAACTCATATTGCCGGCTAAGTTTTCACGCAAATGACTCAGTCGATGACCATGACTGGTGATGGCAAACTGCGCCATTGCAACACCTTTTAATATAGGCTTTTTTATTGCCATAACATCTTTTGTTAAAGGTGCTAACTGGACTTTTTTGAGGACACTCGTGGCAGCATAACGTGGTGTTGATTGACGAACATCCAGCTTACCCTGAACATTAATTTCCCCCTGATAAAAATCAGCATTGAATGCTTTAACTTCTATCACACCTGCGTTTGCATGCAGCTTTGTTTTCACATTACCTAGAGAGAGCTCTGAAACTTTTAATTGTGCAACAGTCAGCTCTACTAAAATATTTAATGAGCGCAGCATTTCAATTGGCAATATTATCTCATCACTCGCTGGAGACTGTTTTCCGGCCTTCACTTCTTCTGTCGGCGCAAGCCATCGATCAAGGTTTAATGACTGACTGGATAACTGGGCTGTAACTTTGGGTTGTGAAAATGATTTAATATTGAAAGTACCATGCACGCTGTCTTCATCAAGGGTTAACGCCATTGGCTCTATATTTACCAACTCTTGTTTCAGGTCAAACTTGGCATCGGCTGCTATTTTAAGAACGCTCTCCCCCTGCGGTAACCCAGCCATACGCACTGTCATAGCTATCTTCAAATCTTGCAGTTGATAACGGCTGTTGGTGAAGTCAGTATAGAGTTGTGTATCGAGCACTAGTTCTAATTCAGTAGCATTTTGCTGCAGAGCTATTACATTATGCAGTGATGTTTTATTCCCGTCGCTGATGGCTCCTGTCTGCAACGCAATGATGTCTAAGCGCAGTTTTGAATTCGCTACCTGATCACTGTAATACAGTTGCGCATCACTAATCTGAATACCACCAATCGACAACTGATACGCTTCTGAGTGAGATTCATCTGAGTTTGACTCAGTGCCTTCTGACTTAATCAGATCATCCCAGTTATTTTTCCCCAAGGCCTTGGTTTCTAAATTAACCCGTAGTCCATGCAGTTCAATCTTATCAACTTTCACATCACCACTAAGTAGCGGCAGCAAGGCAACACTGATTGTTGCTTTGTCCACCTGAGCAAATGTCTTTGTTTTAAAACCCTGCGCATTACTCAGCTCTGCTGGCCCTAAGATAATTGCAATCTTAGGAAAGACACTAAGATAAACATCACCCTCTAAAAGCAACTCGCGACCAGTTTGTTTTTTAATGAAATCTGTAATACTTTGCTTGTTTTCATTGGCGTCAAACGTCAACAAAAAAATCGTGGCGATCACCACAAAGATAAGAAGCACAACGAGTGCTGTGCTAAATATAAATTTAAACCCTTTCATTAATCAGCCCCTCATGAATTAGTTAGCAGGAATCAAGCAGACCCAGCTCACGATGATTCAGGGACTGATTAAACGTTATTATTCTCTACTCCAAACGCCCGACTTACCGCCTTCTTTTTGTTCTAGTTGTATCGCTTGCATAACCATGCCGCGATCTACGGCTTTACACATGTCATAAATCGTCAACAGCGCAACTTGCACCGCAGTCAACGCTTCCATCTCGACACCGGTGGCGCCACTGGTCTTAACCTGTACGCTGCATTCAATCTGCAATGCTTCCACATTGCAGTTGAAATTAACCTTAACTGAAGTTAATTGTAGCGGATGACAAAGAGGAATCAGTTCAGATGTTTTTTTCGCTGCCATAATGCCAGCAATCCGTGCAATCCCGAGCACATCACCTTTCTTATGGCCACCCTGTTGAATAAGATCGAGGGTCTCGGCTTGCATTTGGATGCTTCCGGTCGCGATTGCTAAACGATCTGTCTCGGCTTTACTGCCGATATCGACCATGTGTGCCTCACCGGCTTGATTAAAATGTGTTAGTTGACTCACAGCTGACTTATGGTTAAAAAAGAGTAGATAAATTATACACCACTTTAAACACCAAGGTTCTCTATCCCATGACAATAAAAGTCCATTTTTTTGCTAGCTTACGCGAGAGCGTGAAGCTTAATGAAGTTGATATAGAATGCACTGAGACACAAACACCACAGTCTATATGGGCGCAGCTGACGACTGAATCGCAGCCAGACAATCTACTGTGCGCAATTAATCAGGAATACAGCACTCTCGATACCCCTCTGAATGATGGTGATGAGCTTGCCTTTTTCCCACCGGTAACCGGCGGTTAAAACATTTGTTACAAAGTCTAACGAATTAAAATATAAAGCATGCGCTTGTCGCGTTCTATATTCAGCAGCATGCCACGGTTTGAAGTGGCAATTGCGGCTTCCATTTGTTCAAAGTCACGCACAGTAATTTTATTGATAGCCCGAATAATATCGCCCTGATTCAAACCCCAGCTTGCAGCAGCTGTATTTTCATCAACAGCGCTCAGCAGAATCACTGTCTCACCCTTAAGCTCTCGCCGAGGCTCTTCGATCAAGGCGAATTCAGCGCCACTGAGTTGCCTGACAAAGTCCTCTCCCTGACGCTTAGGCACGCTACGCTCAATAATCTCAGCTTCAATGCGTCTTGTTTTATTATCTCGCAAAAGATCAATTTTCAATGTTTGGCCAACACGTGAAACACCAATCTGATTTCTAACATCGGTGGCATCTTTGACCTTGACCTGATTAACGCCGGTAATCACATCACCCATGCGTAAGCCTGCTCTTTGTGCTGGCGAACCTTTAGATACCTGCGTCACAACCACCCCATTATGATCTTCCAAGGCAAAGGCCTGTGCTAGCTCACGGCTGATATTTTGCACACGAAAACCAATATAGCCACGCTTCACGCCACCAAACTCAATCAACTGTGCAGTGATATCACGCGCCATATTTATGGCAATCGCAAAACCAATGCCGACGCTACCACCATTCGGCCCAACAATGGCTGTATTAATACCAATCAACTCGCCACGAAGATTCACCAGTGCACCGCCTGAGTTACCGGGGTTAATCGAGGCGTCGGTTTGAATGAAGTCTTCATAATCTTCTATGCCTAAACCGCTGCGCCCGAGTGCACTGACAATACCGGAGGTCACGGTTTGGCCCAGACCAAATGGATTACCGATGGCAACAACAAAATCACCCACCCGTAACTTTGATGAATCAGCAAGTGGAATGGCACTCAGCTTTTTTGCTTTAATTTGAATTACGGCCAAATCAGCACGTGGATCGACACCAACAATCTGTGCGCTAAACTTGCGACCATCGCTGAGCGTTACGAGAATATCATCCGCATGTTCAATGACATGATGGTTAGTGACGATATAACCCTTTTCAGCATCTAAGATAACGCCAGAGCCAAGACCCGTACGTCGACGTTCACGCTGCATTTCAGGGGTGTTAAAAAAGTGTTGGAAGAAGGGGTCTTTAAATAATGGGCTGCGCTCAACCACTGTACCTGAGGTGGCAATATTAACCACACTGGGCATGGTCGTCTCCAGCATCGGCGCCAAACTTGGTAGCGCTTCAGCGCCCAGACTTTGTGGCAAACCGGCCACAGCGATTTCTAGGGCAAAGAGACAGGACAATAAACCACCAACTAATTTTAGTCCGTAACGCACTCTTTATTCCTCGCGCGGGTCAAAATCAAAGTGTTGTTTCATCGCCTGATACTGCGCGATATCTTCATCACTGTCAGCCGTTGGTGTAACAATGGCGAGTTCCACATAAAAATTACCCGGCACCTTGCCCGGCATACCACGTCCACTAAGACGCATCTTGCGACCTGTTTGTGAAGCGGCAGGGATTTTTAACCCAATGTCACCCGCCGGTGTTGCCACTGAAACTTTTTCGCCAAGGGCAGCTTCCCAAGGAGAAATTTTTAGCTTCGTATAGATGTCTTTATCTTTTAACTGATAGCGCTCACTATCAGTTACTGTAATCTCTAAATACAAATCGCCTCTAGGCCCACCACGCATCCCTTCTTCGCCCTGACCTCGGAGACGAATCTTCTTGCCACTGATGATGCCTGCTGGAATCTTTACCTGCAGGGGACTACGGCCCGACATACGAATGGTTTTTTCTGCCCCTGTAAAAGCATCCTCAACAGATATTCTAAAAGTTGCATTTTGATCTTGGCCAGCCCCTTGGAAACCACCACGACCTGCAGCAGGTCCACGGCCGCCACCAAAGACACTTTCGAAGAAATCACTGAAGCCACCCTGTGCTCCAGCTCCTCCCTGAAAGCCGCCCTGACCCGCACCACCCCAACCCGGAGGTGGGCGAAACTGCTCACCTGATTTCCAATTCGCTCCAAGCTGATCATAGCTCTTACGCTTTTCACCATCTTTTAATACTTCATAGGCTTCACCAAGCTCTTTGAAGCGCGCTTCAGCATTCGCCACCTTGCTAACATCAGGATGATACTTGCGAGCCAAGCGACGGTAAGACTGCTTTATCTCAGCCTCACTAGCATCACGTTGGACATCTAAAATTTTATAATAGTCTTTATATTCCATAACTCTCTAATCACTAAAACTGCATCGTATGTCGCTACAACATCGGCAAAGGCATCATTTTATGGCGGATTCAAAACAGGCTTGAGGCAAGATTATTTTGCCTCAAAAATCCCTGCCTCGCGGTTTTTTTGCACTTGATCAGCATTAAAAACCTGACCATTCATGGCAACATAAACTCCTGCTGGCAAAAGTTTGGCAGCGGCCACTGCAAAGCCACTATTGAAAAGTGCATCACTGTCTCGAAAACGTGCTGGCTGCATGGCACCCAGCAAGACTATGGTTTTATCAGTAACACTTTGTAGTGCCCTTGCCGTCTGTGGCATCGTATCTGTACCGTGCGTAATGATAATACGCTGACAGTCATCCGCCGAAACTGCCGCTACGATCAGCGCTCTATCTTCATCACTAATCTCTAAGCTATCCTTTTTCAGGATACTCTCGATCGTATAGTCAAAATCGACATTGGCCTGCTTCATGATCCATTCAATTTGCGGCTCACCAATCTTGTAATCACTCAGCGCATCAAAATAAATTTTATCAAAGGTACCGCCGGTGCAAAAAATCTTCAGATCCATTTATTCAACTCTTTGACTATAAATTATTAATATTAAGCATAAGGTGTAAACATCAATTAATCACCCTTCACCACTAACCCTAGCCATTACCTTTGCTTAGTGACTGACTGCGGCATCATTCAATATTTTGGATTTGTTCACGCATCTGTTCAATCGCGACCTTCATATCAACGGTGGCTTGAGTGGTAACAATGTCGGCTGACTTCGAGCCTAAAGTATTTGCCTCACGATTAAACTCTTGCATTAAGAAATCTAAGCGCCGTCCAACAGCTTCATCCTGTTGCAAGATATCTTCTAATTCGGTGAGATGGCTATCAAGTCGATCTAACTCTTCAGCAACATCTAATTTCTGCATTAAAAAGACCAGCTCTTGCTCTAAACGAGCGGGCTCCATATCTATATCAAACTCAGCAATACGCCCTTTAATCTTCTCACGAATAGCCTCCAGCACTAACGGCCGGCGCAGACGAACCTGCTGCACTAAGGTACGCATTTGTTGGCCGCGTTGTGCGATTAACTCGGTCATACGACCACCTTCAAGCTGACGATGCTCAACCAGGTCTTGTAGGCCTTGCTTAAACAAGGTCTTACTTTGTAGCGCTAACTGCGCATGATCTAGTGATTTTTTCGCCACCACGCCAGGCCAGCTCAAAAGCTCTAATGCGGTTGCTGGCGTGCTTTCACCCAACCGAGCGCTGACTGCTTGTGCTTGTTGTATAAGCGCATCTAGCAGCGGCTGATTAAGCGATAGCTCAGTCACTTCTTGGTTAGCATTGCTTAAGCGAAAAATACAATCTAACTTGCCTCTACTCAAATGTTCTTGCGCTATCTTGCGCAAATCAAATTCTAATGCGCGTAATTCTTCGGGTAAACGAAAAGAGGTTTCTAAGTAACGATGATTAATCGAGCGTATTTCCCATACGATCTCAGTCGCGTCATGATGTGTCTGTACGCGTGAAAATGCGGTCATGCTCTTCAACATTACTTTCCCCAGTCTTTTATATAGCCAACTATGATCTTGCAGATTAACAGAGGGGGGCTAAAAATACCTTCGTAACCTCTTTAATCATGACTGCCCCATTTAGCGCATAGTGTTCATGCTGAATTCTCGTATAATGCGCGCCAGCACATTCAACTGGAGAAACCGATGCGACCTAGTGGCCGAGAAGCAAATCAAGCACGAGAAATTCGTTTTACACGAAACTACACCAAGCATGCCGAGGGTTCTGTTTTGGTCGAATTTGGCGATACTAAGGTACTTTGCACCGCCTCCATTGAAAACCGTGTGCCTCCGTGGATGCGTGACAAAGGTCAAGGCTGGGTCACGGCTGAATACGGTATGTTGCCGCGCTCAACCGGCTCACGCATGCCACGTGAGGCCGCCCGCGGCAAACAATCTGGACGCACCCAAGAGATCCAACGTCTGATTGGCCGCAGTCTTCGCGCCAGTATCGATCTGAAACGATTAGGCGAGCACACCATTCACATTGATTGTGATGTCTTACAGGCCGATGGTGGCACACGCACCGCGGCAATCAGTGGTAGCTTTGTTGCTTTGCATGACGCAATTAACGCGTTATTGGCAAGTAAAGCCATTGCACAATCACCAATTGATCAATTTGTAGCCTCTGTCTCTGTCGGTGTGTTTAAGCAAACTGCAGTACTTGACCTTGATTACGCTGAAGATTCACAGGCTGAAACTGACATGAACGTGGTCATGAATGAGCTCGGTGAATTCATTGAAGTACAAGGTACGGCCGAAGGTCAGACTTTTAGTCAGGATGAGCTGAATGCCATGTTAGCGCTTGCTAAAGACGGTATCAGCCATATTATTGAACAGCAAAAGGCATGTCTGAAATAAATCCTAAGCAAGTCGTTTTAGCCAGCGGCAATCAAGGCAAGCTGCGAGAAATCACCGCTATCCTTGCGTCGACTGGCTTAGATCTTCGTGCACAAAGTGAATGGCAGTTAGAAGAGGCTGAGGAAACCGGCCTAAGCTTCGTTGAGAATGCTTTGATCAAGGCGCGTCATGCTGCAGAGCAAACCGGGTTGATGGCTATCGCCGATGATTCGGGGATTGAAGTTGATGCGCTACAAGGTGCCCCCGGTATCTATTCAGCACGTTATGCCGGCCCTAACTGTGATACCACTGATAATAATAAAAAATTATTAGACGCTCTTCAGGGCATCGACAAAGAACAGCGTAGCGCTCGCTTCCAGTGCGTGATTGTCGCCATGCGCCATGCCTTAGACCCAACACCACTGATCTGTAGTGGTAGCTGGGAAGGGCATATTATGCAGCAGCCCAGCGGTGATGCGGGTTTTGGCTATGATCCGATTTTTTGGGTTAATAGCACGCACTGTGCTGCTGCTGAATTGGCGACTGAAGTGAAAAATCGTATCAGCCATCGAGCGCAAGCCTTGCAACAGTTAAAAGCGTTATTGCCGATCTGGTTGTTACAAACTTGAGCCTGTTATTGCCCGTGCCAAACGACTCTTTAAGCCTCTACATCCACATCCCATGGTGTTTACATAAATGCGGTTACTGTGACTTCAATTCACACGCAACGGCCGCTAATGCCTTCCCTGAAGATGATTATGTAACGGCACTAATAGCTGACTTAATGCTGGGCAAAGACGAGCTCCAGGGCCGTAGTGTGCAATCAATCTTTATTGGTGGCGGCACTCCCAGCCTGTTTTCGGCAGCCGCCATCTCGAAGATCTTGAATGCCTGCCAGCAACAGTTAAACCTCAGCAGTGATTGTGAAATCACTCTGGAAACCAACCCGGGGACCTTTGAAGCTGAAAAATTTGCTGGCTTTAAATTGGCTGGGGTCAATCGCCTATCTATTGGCGTACAGAGCTTTGATCCTGAGCAGCTGAAGAAATTAGAGCGCATACATGGTCGTGATGAAGCACTGCATACGGTTCGCACCGCACAACAGCTAGGCTTTGAGAACATCAATATTGATTTAATGTTTGCCTTACCCGGACAGACCTTAGCGCAGGCCTTAGATGATGTTGCTCAGGCCTGTGCCTTAGCGCTGCCACATCTGTCTTATTATCAACTGACCATAGAACCAAACACACGATTTCATCGCTTTCCGCCAGTTATACCGTCACTAGATGAAGCTGCTGACATACAGGCGGCCGCAATGTCAGCCATTAGTGCTGCCGGTTATACTCGTTATGAAGTCTCTGCCTTTAGTAAGATAGGTGCGCAGTGTCGGCATAATCTAAATTATTGGCAGTTTGGTGACTATCTAGGCATAGGCGCCGGCGCACATAGTAAGTTAACCGTGGATCAAGAGAGCAAACGTTTCCAACGCGTGCGCCAACCGAGCAGTTATTTGTTAGCGGTGAAAGAACAGACGCAGGTGATTCAGCTGAGGACACTAGGGTCAAATGACCTTATTTTTGAATTTATGCTCAATCAACTGCGGTTGCGCCGTGGTTTTAGTGCCGCAGACTTTGCACAACGCACCCATTTAAACTGGCAGGACATTGCCATTCAAGTCGAGCGTTTACTCGCCTTAGGCCACCTCGAGCAGTCAGAGGGGCGTTATTTTGCAAGCGAGCACGCCTACCGTTTTCTTGATAGCCTATTACAGGAATTCCTTGTAGAAACGCCATGAACCTTGAGTCTGCTACCCATTCCTGTCCCTATTGCGGTGAAGCCATCGAGTTTTTTATCGAGCCCTTAGAAGAAGCTCAAGAATATTTTGAAGACTGTACTGTGTGCTGTCAGGCGATCCAAATTTTAGTGCTTCCTAATATAGAGACTGGAATCTCAGAGGTCCGCTTTCTATGTGCGGATGATACGTTTTAAAGCCATTCTGAAGCCCTTTTTTTTACGCTTATGCACACCTGGCAAAAGCCAGCATAAAATTGCAAGCAAAGTCTTTAGTAACATCGTAAATTTAATTGAAAAAGTATTTTTTACTATATTAATCAACAACTTATTTTATTGCTTAATATTTGTACGATGTAACAGGAAAGCTATATTTACCGATAAATAATCACTTACGCTTATTTCATCCACAGTTTTATCCACAGATTTTGTGGATAACCAATCTTTCCCAATTAACACAACAACTTAGCAGCAACTCCGGTTACTTTCGGTGAGAAAGTTTTTCTATTTAGGCTATTGTCAGGACAACCCATTCTGATCTATGATTTGCGCTCGCGATTTAGGCTAATAAAATGAAACCAGATACCCATCCAGAATACACAGCAACTGCTGTGACTTGTAGTTGCGGAGCAACTTTCGAAACTCGCTCAACCTACAGTGACAGTGCTTTAAGCATAGACGTATGTGCGAAATGCCATCCGTTCTATACCGGTAAGCAGAAAATGCTAGATACTGCTGGTCAGGTCGACAAGTTCCGTCGCCGATACGGCAAGTAAGCCCGTATTCCTGAGCAATAGCGGTACTCTAACTATTGCTCAGGGGTTAAAGCTCACACCTCAAGCTTTCCTCCGGTTTATCAATGACTTAGTCGCTCGACTGAGTCCGGCTAGCTGTTATAATTGTTAGGTCATTAGCCACGCCCTCATCGCTATGCCCCGCATTGTTGCGTTACTACTTTTAGCCCTTATTAGCTTCAACTACGGCTGCTCATCCAATCCTGTCAGCGGACGTCCCGATCTAGTCTTAATGACTGAAGAGCAAGAGATTGCACTGGGCCGCAAATACCATCAACAGCTACTAAAACAGTATACGGTCTACCCCGATCCAGAATTACAGGCGTATGTTTCAGCTATCGTTGAAGAGTTAGCCCGTAGCAGTCATCGTGATCAATTACTTTTTCATGTCACTGTACTCGACAGTCCAGAGGTGAATGCCTTTGCTTTGCCAGGCGGTTATCTCTATATCACGCGTGGAATCATGGCTTACATGAACTCTGAGGCCGAATTAGCCGGCGTCCTAGGGCATGAGATTGGGCATGTCACCGCCAGACATGGTGTACGCCAACATACCGCCTCTACACTGACCGGCATGCTCAGCCGTGTCATCACTGCATCTGTCGGTACCTATGGTGTTTCTGACCTAACCAATATTGCCGGCACGGCACTCTTAAAAGGCTATGGCCGTGAACATGAGTTAGAAGCAGACCGTCTGGGCGCAGAGTATCTTGCACGCAGCGGTTATGATCCCGAAAAAATGATTGATGTCGTCGCCATCCTCAAGTCACAGGAGGCTTTTGATAAGCAATTAGCCAAGGAAGAAAATCGCCCGGCACGGGCTTATCACGGCCTCTTCTCGTCACACCCAAAAAATGATCAGCGTCTGCAGGAAGTTATTCGTGCTGCCAATCAGTTTCGTAATGAAAAGAAGAGAGATAAACAAGATCGCTTTCTTGAGCTCACTGATGGCATGGTATTGGGTAGTCATGCTGCGGCTGGCATCGTCCGCAATAATCAGTTTTATCATAAAGCACTGGGGATCACTTTACGTTTCCCACAGGGCTGGCTGATCGATAATCTTAACGATCGCATCATTGCTAATCATTCAGCCAGAGATGGCTTTATACAAGTCATGATAAGTGACCGCAATAAACGCATCACACCAAAACACTATTTAAAGAAACATTTCAAAGGCCTCAGAGAGGGCCAAAAGATTAATAGCAATAGCTTGCAGGGCTATACGGGCATTACCTCGGTGGAAACATCTTTCGGAAAACGGAAAACGCGTGTCGCAGCCATCTATCAAGAAAAGAAGGTCTACCTCTTTTTGGCTAGCGCTAAAAGTGATGCACTACTGAAAAAATATGACTCAGACTTTCTTGCCACTATTCACAGCCTGAATAAATTACGCAGCAATCAGTTCCATTTAGCAGAACCACAACGGCTTAAGCTCATCACTGCTAAAAAAGGTGACACCTTTAATAGCTTAGCTAAAAGCTCACCACTAAGTTCACATGCTGAAGAGCAGTTGCGACTCATTAATGGGCTTTACCCGAGAGGCGAACCTAGTGTCGGCAAGAAGATAAAAATTGTCGAATAAATCCTCATCTGGCTCCGCCTGTAATTGCTAAATAATCTCTGCACTTATTTTCTTTGTAAGATTAAAAGGAATTCACTTCTAACAAAGCAAGACCCTCGCAGCATTTTAGTTATACTCAATCACTTACTTTTTATAAAGAACACTCATGCCGACTTCTGATGCCTATCTGGTTGATTCCAGTATCTATATTTTCCGTGCTTGGTTCACCCTACCTGATACCCTGCGCAATCAGCATAATGAGCCGGTAAATGCGGTTTATGGCTTCAGTGATTTCGTTGCTGGCCTGATAGAACAACACCAGCCTGAGCGCCTTGTTTTTGCTTTTGATGAAAGTCTTAGCAGCTCTTTTCGCAATTCAATTTACCCACCCTACAAGGCGAACCGTGATCCGACGCCTGAAGATCTGAGACGACAATTTCAGTTTTGTCGCCGCTTTCTTGAAGCTTTAGGTTACAACGTGATTAGCAGTAACCGCTATGAGGCAGATGACATTATTGGTACCGCTGCAGCCATTGCTCGCAGACAGGGCTATCGCGTCACCATCTTAAGTGCAGACAAAGATTTAGCCCAGTTGATAAGTACCGATGATACCTTTTGGGATTATGCTCGAGATAAACGTCTCGACCCAAAACAGATTAAAAAACACTATGGTGTGTTTCCAGAACAAATTGCTGATCAGCTAGCGTTAGCCGGTGACAAGGTCGACAATATTCCTGGTGTCCCCGGTATCGGCATGACCACTGCCGCTCGCCTGTTAACCAAATTCGGATCGATTGATCAGATGCTGGAGAATATTCCTGCGATTGCAGAAATGAAAATTCGTGGCCCGAAACGCATCATGGAATTAATACAGGAACACCGTGAAACTATTCTCCTGTGTAAGCGCTTAACAGAGATTGTCTGCGATGCTGAAGTGGTTGATGAAGACCTGCGCTTTCACCGTGCCGCCTGTAACTTAGATGAGTTAACCGCTTTATTTGATGAGTTTCAGTTCGGTAGTTTACGCAGAGAGCGTTGGCAAAGGCTGATAGCGACTAGCTAACCGCAGTTCGTCTAGCGCTTTCACCTGACAACACTTACTTATCTGAGCCCATGGCCAGTGCGAGTCGACGGCTCTCGGCACGCTCTTTATGATGTGCCTGCCAATCATACTCTGCTGAAACCTGTGGCCAGCCTTGCATATGCTGCAGTGCAATTTCACTGATCGCCTGAACATGATGAGGTGTTGCATTGAGTGCTGGTATATATTGAAAATCACCACCCCCTGCATCCGTGAAGACCTCGCGATTGAGCATGTCCATTTCTTCTAAGGTCTCAACACAATCAGATGAAAAGCCTGGGCAGAAAATATCAATAGACCCCAGTTTTTCCTTACCTAGCTGTTCTAAGGTTTCATCCGTATAAGGCTTTAACCATTCTTCACGGCCAAAGCGAGACTGGAAGGTGGTTAGGTATTCATCACTGGATATGCCTAGTTCTTCAGCAATCAAACGCGCTGTTTTATGGCATTGGCAGTGGTAGGGATCACCCTGCATCAAATACCTTTTGGGTACGCCATGGAATGAAAATAAGAGTTTTTCATTGCGCTTATTAGCTTTCCAATAATCACTGATTTGTTTGGCACAGGCTTTAATGAAAAGTGGCTGATCACAATACTGATTTACAAATCTCAGCTCAGGCATCCAGCGCATCTTACTCAATGTCTGCGCTACCGCATCAAATGTAGAGGCTGTTGTTGCTGCTGAGTACTGCGGGTATAAGGGCATCACCAATAAACGCGTAACGTTCTTTTTCTGCAGCTCATGTAAGGTTGACTCGATACTCGGCTGACCATAACG
The DNA here is from genome assembly GCA_029253965.1 of Gammaproteobacteria bacterium. GTDB lineage: Bacteria > Pseudomonadota > Gammaproteobacteria > UBA4575 > UBA4575 > UBA4575. Next base: position 75,035 of record JAQWYM010000004.1, on the reverse strand, counting down.
CATGGCACAGGCGACTTCTATTTCTGACAAATCAACAGCGGCTAAATACTGTTTCACTGCAGCTGTTTGATCTAAGGTATGTTGCATCAACGGCGAGCCAGCTGGAGTCCATATTTTAGCGTAGGTCTCGGCACTGCGTTTTGGGCGCACGTTTAAAATAATAAGATTAAGGATCAACCACCAGATGGGCCGCGGAATTTCGACTACCCGAGGATCCCAAAGAAATTCTGCGAGATATTTTCGAAGTGCTTTAGGCGTTGCTGCTTCTGGCGTGCCTAGGTTGGTTAGTAATAAACCAACGCGTGCTGGATTAGCGTGATCGTAATCGGGGGTACCGTTATATGCCATGGCTGTTAGATCTTAATGAGATAGATGTTAGACGCCATAGCATACCGTCTATACAGTCGTTTTACGAAAGCTTACTGAGCCTCTTATGTAAAGGGCTTGTACGTGGGAAATGTGCCAGTAAAAAACGCATCTGATCCGCTAAAACCCGCCGACCTTGCAGGTAAATATACTCGGCATGCGTGGGTGTAAAAGGCACTGCAAGCAACTGCATGCCCGCTTCTTCGGGTTGCTTATCTGCCTTTCTGTTATTGCAGCGCTTACAGGCGGTGACGACGTTATTCCATGAGTCTGCCCCACCTAAACTGATTGGCGTGACGTGATCTCGTGACAAATCTCGACCCTCGAAGTTAATGCCACAGTAGAGACAAACATGGCCATCTCGTTTAAATAGGGTTTTATTATTGAGTGGCGGGACATAACTCTGATGCAGCGAGTGATTACTGCCATAAGTAGCAATAATGGAATTAACTTCTATCGTACTCTGCTGCTGATCCAGTGAGTTAAAACCACCATGAACGACATATAATAGCTCACCGCAGGTGTAGGCTACCTGCTGTGCATAGTAGAGACGAGCGGCATCTTGATAGTTGATCCACTCAAGCGGCATACCCGCAGCATCTGTTCGTAAAACCTGTTGCCAAAGCGACTGCATTTCACTAACTCCAAAGGAGATATCAGGTTGACACTGTAAAGGGCGCATTGCACTCTGACAAGTTGGTAAACAGTGCAGCAGTAATATACGTCTTAATGGCTTTGTTGGCGGCTCAATGACACTTTTTAACCGTGCTTTTACACACTATATTGGTGCTTGAGAGACTAAGTTAATGTGCTTTATGCACAAACTGAAATAAGCTCTGCTAGTTTTGGAGCGTTTTTCCATCGGTACCGTGTTATTTTTATAAGCCGTTGATTTCAATACACATAAAATCAATTGATGATTATCATTTCTAACTGTAAATCAATATAACGAATTTAATTATGCCTTCAAGCAAATGTTTTCCACACTTTTATCCACAGGCTTGTGCTTGATGGCTAGCCATTTATGACAGATTCCCTACTGCTTCAGGTCGCTGTCGATACGCCAGTACGTGGCTTATTCGATTACCGCCTGAAATCAGAACAACATGAGCAGCAAACTGGGGCTTTGATAGGCTCTCGCGTACTCGTACCATTTGGCCATAGAGAGCTGATTGGCGTTATTATCCGTGAGCTCGAAGACGATGACGACGTCGCTGTTGATAAACTCCGCGACATCATCCAAGTGCTTGATTCAACACCATTACTCGACTCACATTGCATCCAGCTCTTACTCTGGTCCGCCGGTTATTACCAATATGCCGTCGGTGCTGCCGTATTTACCGCATTACCACCCGCTTTACGCAAAAATAAAGCCGCAGAGATCAGCCAAACAAGGCTCTGGTCAGCCGAGGCAGCTGGTGATAGCAGCGCCCTCAATCGCGCACCCAAACAGCGCGAAGTCTTTGATTGGCTCTCAGAGCATGTCAGCGGAGTGAGTGATGATGCACTACGCCAACAATTTGGGCCGATTAGCAGCTGCCTTAAGTCACTAGAAAAACGCGGCTTGATAGTTGCCCGCAGCAGTGATGCGTTGACCACACAGGCAAGCAACAAGCAGCCATCAACAGCGCTAGAAAGACCCAAGTTAACGCAAGAACAAGCGCAGGCCTACGAACAGATAGCAGCAACCCTGAATAGCTTTGCTGTGCATCTATTAGAAGGCGTCACCGGCAGCGGTAAAACTGAGGTCTACTTTGCCTTAATCGAGCAGCTTTTAAATGCTCCAGCAGATGCAGATGATGTCGACAATCCAGCACAGATTCTGATTATCGTGCCTGAAATTGGGCTCACACCACAGCTTTTACGACGCCTTAAGCATCGTTTTCAAATACCTATAGCAACGCTGCACTCAAACATCTCTGAACAGCAGCGGCAAGACACTTGGCTGCGTGTTGGTTTAGGTCGTTATCAGATCATCCTTGGCACCCGCCTCTCAGTATTTACACCGATTGCCAATCTCGCTTTAATTATTATTGATGAGGAACATGATCATTCCTTGAAGCAACAAGAAGGCTTTCTCTATCATGCCCGTGATGTCGCTATCTACCGTGCGCGCATGCTACAAATCCCAATTGTACTGGGGAGTGCTACACCCTCATTAGAATCAACCTTAAATGCAAAGCAAGGTCGCTATAAGCACCTGTTAATGCGCAAACGTGCACAGGAGACACCGTTACCGCGCATGCATCTGGTCGACATGCGAGCGTTACCGGCAAGAGAGATCTTATCGCCAACACTGCGTCAGGCGATGCATCGTCATCTAGAGGCTGGTAACCAAGTTATTTTATTTTTGAATCGCCGTGGCTTTGCCCCTGCATTAATCTGCCACGACTGCGCTTGGGTGGCCCAATGTAGTCGTTGTGATGCCAAACTAACCTTCCACAGCAAGAGTGCAAAGTTGTACTGCCATCATTGTGACCACCGGCGCAGCAAGCCAGAACAGTGTCCTGAGTGCCAATCGAATAACTTGCTCTTAGTCGGTTTTGGCACGCAACGGATTGAGCAACTGCTTACTGATGAGTTCAAGCAATACTCAGCGATTCGTTTTGATCGTGATGCGATTAAACGCAAAGGACAATTAGAGCAAATTCTCGAAGACATTCAGGAACAGCGACACTCCATTATTATCGGCACGCAAATTTTATCGAAGGGACATGATTTCCCTCGTGTCTCTCTGGTCGGGGTGCTCGACATTGATTACGGCATCTTTAGTGCTGATTACCGTGCCTTAGAGCACAGTGCGCAGTTGCTCACACAGGTCGCAGGGCGAAGTGGCCGACGCCAAGAACAGGGTGAGGTGGTGATTCAAAGTCATGCGCCGGATCACCCACTACTGCAGTCCCTGATTGCCAAAGGCTATCCAGACTTTGCTGAGCAGGCTCTAGCCTTGCGCCAAAGCTGTAATTTGCCGCCCTATAGCTACCAAATGTTATTACGTGCTCGCGCCACCTATGCCGATCATGCGCAGCAATTCCTAGAGCGAGCTAAGCAGCTGGCACAGACACAGCTAACCTCAGATTTAGCCATCATGGGGCCATTACCATCAAGCATGGAAAAGCGTGCTGGGAAATATCGTGCTGTGCTCCTCTTTAGTGCCAATAATCGTCGCAGCCTAAGCATCGGCACTGCAGACTGGTTACAACAGTTACATCGCTTACCTGAGGCGCGCCGGGTCCAGTGGAATCTAGATATCGACCCATTAGAAGGCATATAAACTTAATTAGTCAGGCAAAGGACACAGCATCAATCTTATACGTTACAATTCGCAGGCTTAAACATTCAATCAGCAGAACACGCAGTAGGTAAACTATTTTGAAGGATCAGATCGAGAGCAGCTTACAAGGTCTTGTCGATAATTTAATCGCAGACGGTAGCCTCACTACAGAAACAAGCATTGGCTTTCAGGTGACGCGGACAAAAGATCCGGCACATGGCAATTTTGCCACGAATATCGCGATGATATTAGCTAAGCCTATGCGCAAGTCACCCCGTGATATTGCCAACCTACTGCTGCCAAAATTAGAGCAAAACGCCCTCTTTGAGCGTGTTGAGATTGCCGGTCCTGGTTTTATCAATTTCTTTTTAGTACAAGAAAAAAGTAATGCCATTCTGCAACAAATACTGGATGCCGGTGAGCACTTTGGCACAAATAATAGTGGTAAAGAGCAATCCCTACATATTGAATATGTATCCGCCAACCCTACCGGGCCATTGCATGTAGGCCATGGTCGTGGTGCCGCCTATGGCGCCTCACTAGCCAAACTATATGTTGCTAATGGCTACCGAGTGCACCGTGAATACTATGTCAACGATGCCGGTCGACAGATGGATATTCTTGCCACCTCTGTCTGGTTACGTTATCTCGAACTCTGTGGTGAGGAACTGACCTTCCCAAGTAATGGCTACAAAGGTGATTATGTCTGGGATATTGCTGCCACTGCGCATCGCGCACATGCAGATCAATTTAAGCATGCGGTTGCTGACTTCTTCGCAGCTTTACCTGTAGATGAACCGTTGGGTGGAGACAAAGAAGCACACATTGACGGACTAATCGCTGTTGCCAAAAAGCTTCTTGGTGCCGAGGGTTATAGCGTTTTCTTCGATTTCGCGATCGATACCATACTCGATGATATCCGCGATGACCTCGGTCTGTTTGGTGTCGACTATGATAATTGGTATTCCGAACGTAGCCTGTTTGCTGATCAGCGTGTCGAAAAAGTTATCGCACGTTTAGAAACAGCAGGACACACCTACCGTAAGGATGGTGCACTTTGGTTTGCCTCATCTAAACTGGGTGATGAAAAAGATCGTGTTGTCATCCGCGAGAATGGCACACCCACCTACTTCGCTTCCGACATCGCTTATCATGTCGACAAGCTTGAACAGGGGTATGACCAAATTATTAATATCTGGGGTGCAGACCATCATGGCTACATCCCCAGAGTCAGGGCCGCCTTACAGGCACTCAACTTTGATGCCGACAAACTGAAGGTATTATTAGTCCAGTTTGCTAATCTCTATCGTGGTGAAGAACGACTACAGATGTCGACCCGCTCTGGTGAGTTTGTCACCCTGCGCTCATTGCGCAAAGAAGTGGGCTGTGATGCCGCACGCTTTTATTACGTGATGCGCAAAAGTGAGCAACATCTAGATTTTGATCTGGAACTAGCAAAGTCCACAAGTAATGAGAATCCGGTTTACTATGTACAATACGCACATGCCCGTATCTGTAGTGTATTACGTCAAAATCAAGAAGCCGTTGCGACAGAGAATGTTTCAGTCGAACTATTAAGCGATGATAATGAGCAACAACTGATGCAAAAACTCGCTGACTACCCAGAAGTCATACGCAGTGCGTGCAGCAAACAAGCCCCACATACCTTGGTGCAATACCTGCGTGAATTAGCTCAACGTTTCCATAACTATTACAACGCAACCCAGTTCCTAGTTGATTCAAAAGAACTCAGACAGGCACGCCTGCAACTCATATTAGCCGTTCAACATGTCTTGGTTAATGGCCTGGCTATCGTCGGTGTTAGTGCACCCGAGAAGATGTAAGCGTGCCAAAAGCAAAGCAGAAAGTAGCCACTACAGAAAACTCAAAAGGACGCCCACTACCCGGTTGGGTTTGGATGCTGACTGGGTTAATTATTGGTTTAAGCGCAACCTTCTTCCCAAAGCTAAACGAGAAATTGAGTACAACAACAGAGAACGAGACAGTCATCGCAGGGGCTGAGCTTGAGACACGTGATTTCACTTTTTATACGCTGCTACCTGAAGTTGACGCAGTGGTCGACGTCACACCCATGCCAAATAAAAGTAACAGCACCCAAAAAGTAGAGGCGACAAGTCTCTTATTTGTCTTACAGGTGGGTTCATTTAGAGATAAACAGGAAGCTACTCGCTTAAAATCTCAGCTGCATTCATTAGATATCGATGCCAACATTCAAGACGTACGAATTGATGGCAGCCAATGGTTTCGTGTCACCATTGGCCCCAGCCATGATAAGGCGCAACTTACTCAGGTTCAAAAGCAGCTCGCTAATAAACGTATTAACTCACGTTTATTCCAGGTGCGTAGCTAACTCATCCAAACGCTGCTCTAACTGCTGCACACGCTGCTCTAACACTTCTATGCGATTTTTTTGCTGCGTCATCTGTACACTTGATAGTGATGGCGCAGTGGCCACTGTTTTCACGTCAAGACCCTGTATTCCAGCTGATATGAGTTTCTTTGCTTCTATCGTTTTAGTCGAACTCGGTGTAAAGGCATTACGAGTATCCATTAGTTCAAAACTATCAAAATGATCTTCACCCTTACGCTCTGTAACCAGTCGGACCAAAGGTGAGTTTCCAGCAATATCAACAGATGCTAGCTGTGCATACTGTAAGCTATAGAGCACTTGAAAACGCTTACTTTTCTTTTTAAAGCTAACCACATGAAAACCATTCTCAGTGAAGACAATTTGCGCCTTAACACGAGGCTTGCCTGAAGAGAGTAATGAATAGCCTTTTTTGCCGGCATAGAAATAGACATGGCTATTCAGCAGCAACGTCTCATCGACCTGCAAAATAGCAGCACTACGTAGCTGTGCATCTAGTGTAGAGTCATCATTAGAAAATACCGGGGTGCTGAAGAAACAGCTTATAATTAGTGTAGCAATAAGACGCATTATGATACTCATCCTTTTTAATCAAAAACGTATGTATGTTAGGCTCTGTTAGTATAATTCAGAAATTTATATGACTATAGAGTCATACCTATTTTTAGTTTATTTTTATTCAGTGAAGAGAAAATGAGCAACTCAACATTAGACCACGCAATACCTTTTACAGCGGATATACAAACACGTATCCCAGTGCTGGCTGGCGCTGAACGCAGCCACTTAATCCAAGGTATTAAAGAATTACTCAAGGCTCAAGATGCGGCCTTGGTTGCACATTATTACACCCATGAAGACCTGCAGCAGCTTGCTGAGGAAACCGGTGGCTATGTTGCAGACTCTCTAGAAATGGCACGCTTTGGTCATGAGCATAATGCCTCAACCTTAGTCGTTGCTGGCGTGCGCTTCATGGGGGAAACTGCAAAAATTTTGAGCCCAGAAAAACGCATCATCATGCCTGATCTTGAAGCGACCTGTTCGCTCGATCTAAGTTGCCCCGCAGATAAATTCAATACCTTCTGCGACCAACACCCAGACCGTGTATCGGTGGTTTATGCAAACACCAGTGCTGCTGTAAAAGCACGCGCCGACTGGGTGGTAACCTCAAGCATTGCTGTCAAAATAATTACTCATTTAATGGATCAAGGCAAAAAGATCCTATGGGCACCGGATAAGCACCTCGGGCATTACCTGCAGAAAGTCACTGGTGCTGATATGTTGATGTGGGATGGTGCCTGTATTGTGCATGAGGAATTTAAAGCACGCGCTCTTGGCGAGTGTATTGCAGAAAATCCAGGTGCCGCTGTTTTAGTTCATCCTGAATCACCGGATGATGTCATCGCTATGGCTGATGTTGTCGGTTCAACATCGGCCTTAATCAAGGCGGCACACACCTTGCCCAACAAGCAATTCATTGTCGCCACAGACAATCGCATCTTTTACAAGATGAAGCAGTTAGCCCCCAATAAAGAATTTATCGAGGCCCCAACTGCAGGTGAGGGTGCGACTTGTCGTAGCTGTGCCCACTGTCCATGGATGGCAATGAATAGCCTTCAGAATTTACATCAGGTTTTAGAGCAAGGCGGTAATGCGATTGAGATTGAAGAAAATATCCGCATCGATGCTTTTCGCTCTACTAAACGCATGCTCGATTTTGCCAAGCAGAATAGTTAAAGCCAGTTATGCCTAAGATGCTCAAAAAATCTGATCTGCAAACAAAGACCTGTGTGCGCTGCGGCCGGCCTTTTACCTGGCGTAAAAAGTGGGCCGCAGTTTGGGATGAGGTGAAGTATTGCTCCCAGCGCTGTCGTCAGAGTTAATTCAGCGTGTCATGCTCACTCATGAGTTTATCAATCTCACGCATCACATCATCAATCTCAGGCGGTAGTTGCAGGTAGAACCCCTGGGTCTCAATTGCTGCCATGACCTGCTTAACATCAGCATGTGCTAGTTTCTTTTTACTCAGGTCTACTTCTAACACCTGCGTTAAATCACCCATGAATTGTGTTACTGACTCTGGCAGTTCAGTCATTTCAACACCGGCTTTCATATACACATAGGTATCATTCTTTCGTTCACTACGATAAACATAACATTGCATAACAGCTTTTAACTCTTTCTTTAGCTAGTGACCACAAACGTGGCAACTTCACTAGTTTATTTAATCGGCATTATTAATCTAATTCTATTTAATAGGGTGTGCGACACGCCCTTGAGAATCAAGGTAACTATAACTCATTAGTGCTTGTTCAAGCTCGTGCAAAATCTCTTTAATCCTAGAATCATGACACTGCTGTTTTTGCAGGCGTTGCTGGCAACGACTTGTTAACTGCCGAGCATCAATATGAACACTGGCTAACAACTCTTGCACACAGTCACCACTTTCATACTCATCAATCAGATAACCCTCAGCACCATCTGAAGAAACATTAACCGTGTGGGTATCACCAAACAAGTTATGAATATCACCAAGCACTTCTTGATAAGCACCAAGCAAGAAAAAGCCCAGCAGATAATCTTCTGATTTTGGTAAGGCATGCAATTTCAAATACTCTGAAACACCGTCAGCAGCAACATAGGCTTGTATCTGGCCATCAGAGTCACAGGTTATATCATGTAGCCTTGCAGCCACCTTCGGCTCCTGCTCCAACCTATTTAAAGGCACGATAGGGAAGATTTGGCCTAGCCCCCAAACATCGGGTAAGGATTGAAAAATTGAGAAGTTACAAAAATACTTCGACACTTCTACAGACATCTCGTCTTTATTGTCTCCAGGCTGCAACTTACAACAACGAATCAATTGCTCTGCATAAGCTCGTTGTTGTAAGTTTATTTTTTGCTCAAGAAAGGCTGCGTTCATTAGGTCACGAAAATTATTAATCTCTTCATGCTTTACACCCTGTTCACTCATCAGCATTGCACAGAGATAACCGGCTTGCTCAGCAATAGCCTCTGGCCATAGCTGCTGACATATATTCTTTTCTTGAGACACATCTGTGATTGCTTCCACCGCCATCACATTAGTCACCAGCACCGCATGATGCGCCACTAATGCGCGGCCATGTTCTGTAATAATCTGTGGTGGCTGTAAGTCATACTGTTGACAGTACTGGGCAACACAACTAATCACGAGATTAGCATACTGCTCATAGCTATATGAGCGTGAAAAATAACTGCCATCAGCCTCTGCGGCATAATCAATCGCCATGCCACCGCCAATATCAAGATAGTCTAGACTGCAACCCTGACTGTGTAACTCTGCATAAACCTGCATCGCCTCACGTAATCCCTGCTCATAATCGGCTAACACAGATATTTGTGAGCCCATATGAAAATGCAACAAACGTAACCAATGCAGCGATTGCTTTGCTTTTAGTTGCTCTATCAATTGCAGTAAATCTGATGTTTCTAAGCCAAACTTGGCATTAGGCCCACCACTGTTTTGCCATTGCCCCGAGGCAATGGAGTTAAGACGGATCCTGACACCAAGATCAGGGCTTAAGCCTAAGCTTTCACTCTCCTCTAATATAAGATCAAGCTCGGCAAGCTTCTCCAAGACGAGAATAACTTTAATACCCATGGCCTGCGCATGCAGCGCCAAGCGAATATAAGCCCTATCTTTATAGCCATTACAGATGAGTAAACGCTGAGACTGTGGTAGTAAGGCAAGCGCTGCTAGTAATTCCGGTTTGCTACCCACTTCTAAGCCCACAGTATGCTCAGGAATAGCCAGCAGATGCTCGACCACTGCGCGTTGCTGATTGACCTTAATCGGGTAAACCACATGGTGTTGGTTACTATAGGCATGCCGACTTATTGCACTATCAAAGGCCGCTGCTAATTGCATAACACGCTTATTCAAAAGCTCTGGAAAACGAATTAATATCGGGAAGGAACATCCATCGGCATGCAGCTGCTGGCATACTTGGTAGAGGTCAATATCTGCATGAGTGTCTATGGCAACACTCATATGTCCGTCGCTATTTACATCAAAATGACCTTCACCCCAGACCGGAATACGGTAAGATTCGCGAGACTGATCGGGACCCCATTGGATGTCATTCGATTTAGACATGATTTAATAACTCACGGTACAACGGTTAATATAAGTATGGATATCATCACAGATCAAAAACACTGGTTCTCTGAAAAACACACGGATAGTGCGACAGCATTTTCTTTAGAGATTACTCAATGCCTACATGAAGAACAAACAGCGTATCAAAAAATCGCCCTATTCGAGACTAAAAGTTTTGGCAATCTGATGGTTATCGATGACTGCATTATGCTCACTCAACGTGATAATTTCATCTATCACGAGATGATGACACATCCAGCTCTCTTCAATCATCCCGCTCCACGTCATGTTGTTATTGTCGGCGGTGGTGACTGTGGCAGCTTACGCGAAGTTGCGAAACATAAGGAGGTTGAAAGCATCACCCAGATAGAAATTGATCAGCGGGTGACTGAGCTCTCTTTGCAATACTTCCCTGAATTATGCCGTGCCAATAATGATGCGCGCGTAAGCTTTCAGTTTACTGACGCGATTAAATGGATGCAGCAGGCGGCAGATGCCAGCATTGATGTCATCATTGTTGATAGCACCGATCCTATCGGCCCCGCTGAAGGACTTTTCCAAGAAGCATTCTATAGCGATTGTGCACGTGTTTTAGCTGCAGATGGCATATTGGTACAACAGAGTGAATCGCCTTTGGTGCATTGGCAAAGTATTACCCAAAAGATGCGCTCAGCGATGGCGATAGCTGGGCTTGAAAAACAACAAACCTTATTCTTCCCACAGCCAGTCTACCCCACAGGCTGGTGGTCTACGACATTGGCCTCACGCAATGATTTGCAACTGGTACGTGATCGTCAATCAAAGGCTGCTGAGTTTGATACTGATTATTACAACTACGGCATCCATCTTGCGGCATCGGCATTACCCAATTTCATCCTTAAGCAATCTTAATGTTTTAGGCAAAAAAAACGCCCCATTTACATGGGGCGTTAATAGAGTACTACTTAAGCTGAGGAGAACAACTACTTACGAACAAACTCTGGGTAGGCTTCCATACCGCATTCTGCAATATCAACACCATTCATTTCATCTTCTTCGCTGACTCTGATACCGATCACCATCTTAATAATGCTCCATGCGATGATTGAGGTTACAAAAGTCCAGCCAAAGATAACCACTGCGCCAAATAACTGGCTACTTAAGCTCGCATCAGTGTTCGAAAGAACAACTGCTATCAAGCCCCATAAACCGACGACACCGTGTACTGACATTGCACCGACTGGATCATCTAACTTCAACTTGTCGAAGGTAATGATACTGAAGACAACTAGAATACCACCGATAGCACCGATGATTGTTGCCAAGCCTGGCGTAGGAGCTAATGGTTCAGCAGTAATCGCAACAAGGCCGGCAAGTGCGCCGTTCAATGTCATTGATAGATCTGCTTTACCAAATAGTATTTTAGCTGTTAACAAGGCGGCGATAACACCACCCGCTGCTGCGGCATTGGTATTAACAAAAACCATCGCTACCGCATTGGCTTCAGCAACATTAGATACCACCAGCTCAGAACCACCATTAAAGCCAAACCAACCTAACCAAAGGATAAAGGTACCCAAGGTCGCTAGTGGCATATTTGCACCTGGCATCGCTACCGCTTTACCTGACGCGGTATAACGGCCTTTACGTGCTCCCAGTAAAATTACACCGGCTAGTGCTGCTGTTGCACCACAGAGATGAACAACACCTGAACCTGCAAAATCTGCAAAGCCTGCAGCATCTAAGAAGCCACCGCCCCATTTCCAGAAACCTTGAACTGGGTAAATGAATCCACACATAACCACTGCGAATAATAAAAAAGACCAGAGCTTCATACGCTCAGCCACTGCTCCAGAAACAATAGACATTGCTGTAGCTACGAATACCACTTGGAAAAAGAAATCTGATAAACCGGAGTAGTAGGTATCACCACCACTGGCTATTACGTCTGCTGCTGAATTGTCAGCTGATGTCAGCATGTCAAATGCTAACGGCATCCATGTGCTTTCTGTGCCACTGTACATAATGTTGTAACCACATAACATGTACATCACAGAAGCGATTGAATAAAGCGCTATATTCTTTGTTAAAATTTCAACGGTACTTTTTGAACGAACCAAACCCGCTTCTAACATTGCGAAGCCAGCTGCCATCCACATTACAAATGCACCCATTACTAAGAAGTAAAAGGTATCTAACGCATATGCAAGTTCGATTACTTGATTTTCCACGATTCTCTCCTAGTTCTTTTATAGAGCCGTAGCGCCGGTTTCACCGGTGCGAATACGAATGACCTGAGACAGGTCAGAGACAAAGATTTTGCCATCACCGATTTTCCCAGTGTTGGCTGCTTTTGTTATTGAGTCTAATAATGTTTCAACTAGACTGTCATCAATAGCAATTTCAAGTTTAATCTTCGGCAGAAAATCAACGACATATTCAGCACCACGATATAATTCTGTGTGTCCTTTCTGACGTCCAAAACCTTTCACTTCAGTGGCCGTTATTCCCGACACTCCGATTTCTGATAAGGCTTCACGCACATCATCTAACTTGAATGGTTTAATTATTGCTGTAACCAATTTCATATTGTTCTCCAAATTGATTGATCAGTTTTTGATTAATTCAATCTAATCAAAGTTAAGGAGTCACTTTTCTCTCTTAACTGGTTACCGCCTTTTATACACAGACTAATAACCACACTAAATCGAAAATCTTTGATGCAGTGAAAGATGAGGTGCTAATAGACTTCACCTTCCACTACGCGATGGCTCTTAGAGGATGTCGAAGCCCCAATGTATTGATACGTATGCTTGAGTCTCATCTGGCTCTGCAATCGCATCAGCATCGGTTGTATCAACAATCGCGCCTGTTAACTCAATACCCCCTAGCTCCATGGTGTAACCCACTTCGAAGAAGCTTCCCATGTCATCACCGGCATCTTTACCCCAGTCACCGTAAGTGACATAAGCGCCACCGTAGTTACCTGTTAGCGCCATAAAGGTGTATTCGTCATCACCATTTGAATAGTCACCGTCGTACTCACCCATGGTGTATTCAAGATCTACAGACACTGCACCCATGCTCGCACCGGCATAGAGATTGATTTCATCATAATCAGAATCAAAGCTAGCTTCTGTGTAACGGTATGCGGTGTACCCTGCGCCGACGTAGGCACTTTCAAATTCATGGATGTAACCGCCGTAGATGTCATACTCAATACCATCACCGACATCAGCAGCCCAAACACCTGCATAGGCACCACCAAACTCTAGATCGATACCACCATTGCCCACAGCGTCGTCTTGGACGATGCCACGGAAGATATAATCCGACATAATTCCGGCATTACCACTGATAGCGAGTTGATGATCATCAGCTGTTGCGCTGAATGAAGCAGTTAAAAGAGTTGTTCCTAATACAGTGCTAGCAACCGCACCAATAATTTTATTGCTCATTTAAGTAAGTCTCCGTTTTACTTTGTTGCCTTCTTGGCAATCAATATTAATTTACATCAGAGATAGTGCATATGACGTGCCAACTTTTATAAATTGTTATTTAACAGAGACTTATGAATATTTAGCAACATTTTGACTCAGCCCCATGAGAACTGACTGCACCGTCATGAAACAGGCGCACCACTTTAGTTCGCTCGTAGGCAACCGATGAGTAGGCTAAGATGGGCACAACCACAACGGAACCGATGCGATGAAATTTGATACCCATGCGATGGAAGATGCGATTAGCAAATTCCGCGCCTTACTACCCAAGGATGCTGCAGACATACGCAGCTTTGGTGAAGACAAAATGAAACTTGCCCTGCAATCGTTGTTGCAAGATCTTGATGTTGTCACACGAGAAGAATTTGATACGCAAAAGCAGGTGCTTTTACGCACACGTGAGCGTTTAGAACAACTAGAACAACGTCTCGATCAACTAAAGTAAACCGCAACTGTTAGTCTGTCAGGCTCACTCTCAGATTAGGAGTCGCCGAGCATGTTAGAATTTTTACATCACTGATGGCGCTTGCTCGCATTCACAGTCGCGCGCAAACCGGTATGCAGGCCACTGCCGTTTTAGTCGAGGTGGATCTCGCCAATGGTCTACCCTGCTTTTCTATTGTTGGCTTACCTGAGGCGGCTGTACGTGAAAGTAAGGAGCGTGTTCGAGCGGCGATTAAAAACAGCCAGTTTGAATTTCCTAATCGTCGTATCACCGTTAACTTGGCACCGGCAGAGTTACCCAAGGAAGGTGGCCGCTTTGATTTACCGATAGCTCTAGGCATTCTCTTTGCTTCCGAACAAATTCACTGCGCGCATTTACAACAGTATGAATTTATTGCTGAGCTTGGCCTTGGCGGTGAGCTACGTAAAACACGTGGCGTCTTACCCAGTGCCTTGGCTTGTTTAAAAGATAAGCGCACGCTGATTACTGCTAGCGATAATCGGGCTGAATTGGAATTACTCAAAGGCCAAGAAACTTTTTGTGCCGATCATTTAATTCAAATCTGTAGCCACTTGATCGGGCAGCAACTGCTTTCTCCGGTGCAGGCTAAAGTTTTTCATGATGACAGTAAGCAGTCACATAGCCTTGCTGCTGTTCGTGGACAGGAGCAGGCGAAGCGTGCCTTAACCTTGGCTGCTGCTGGCGAGCATCACCTGTTGATGATTGGTTCACCGGGCTCTGGAAAAACATTACTGGCTAATCACTTGCCGGCCTTATTACCTGCAATGACGACAGAGCAGGCGATTGAGGTTTTGAGTATTTATTCTATGGCGCAGTCATCAACGGCCTTACCAACTGAATTAATGAAACGTCCATTTCGTAATCCGCATCATTCTGTTTCTGCCAATGGTTTAGCTGGTGGTGGCTCGCAACCCAAGCCCGGTGAGATTTCTCTCGCGCATCATGGCGTCTTGTTTTTAGATGAGCTCACTGAGTTTGATCGCAGCTGTTTAGAGGTTATGCGTGAACCGTTGGAGAGTGGTCGCATCACTATTTCTAGGGCGGCAGCGCAGCTTGAGTTCCCCGCTAGGTTTCAATTAATTGCGGCGATGAATCCCTGTCCTAATGGCTGTGATATTAATCGTTATGGGCAATGTCAGTGTAGCCAACAACAGATTCAAAGATATCAGGGTAAGCTCTCTGCCCCGTTATTAGATCGAATCGATTTAGTCGTGAGTGTGCCTAGAGTTAATCTCAGCAAAACACCGCTAAGCGCGACCTTGGATGACGGTGATGCACGTTATCAAAGAATTTGTCAGGCACGGCAGCGACAACTGCAACGTCAAGGTGAGAGTAATGCGCGGGTCAGTGGACAGGTCATAGAGGCTCTCTGCGAGATGAATACAGAGTCAGCACAGTGTGCTACAGATATCAGTGAACTGCATCGCCTCAGTGGCCGCGGCTTTCACCGCCTGCTGCGGGTCGCACGGACTATTGCGGATATGGCCGACGTCAAGGCTGTCTCTGCACAACACCTACTCGAGGCATCCAGCTATCGACAGCTCTTCAAGCGTCATAATGCTGTCCGCTCGGACAGCAGAGAGTAAGAACGTTTACTTGGTGAGGTAATCTACTGCAGCCTTAACCGCAGCATCTGATAGGTCAGCTCGGCCACCTTTAGCAGGCATGCCACCGATACCGCCGATCGCATTGGCGTAAACCACATCGATACCTTTCGCTAGACGCTGATCCCAAGCGGCCTTATCACCCGGCTTAGGGGCATTCATAACGCCGGCGTTATGACAGGCAGCACAAACCTGCTGATAGACTTCTTCACCACTGAGTTCAACGGCAACTTTCATCGCTGCTGGGGCTTGCGTGGCTGCTACAGGTACAGACCCTACGTAGACATTAGCCATTGGCTTGGTGCGTTCAGCAACCGCTGACGCCATGCCTCGATCCATTTCATCCGGCTCACTAGTTAAGCTATTAGCTAGGATTAAAATACTAATAGTAAAGACCGCCAAGGCGCCGAGTACGGATAAAAAGTACGTAGTAAACTGCTTGTCTTCCAAGGTAACTCCTCGTTCTAAATCTGATATATAAATTGTGCGCGCAAGTATAGGCGATTGCCGTTAGTTGCGCGACTGCCCAAATGTTCTAGGCGCTAATCTAATTACGGTTTAATCGCTGGTTAATTGCTCAATGACACCGATTAACTGCTGATATCCACCGGCTGTAGAGCCGCTGACCTTGTAAGTACCATCAACAATAATAGCCGGTACACCGGTCACTTGATAATCTCTAATCAACTGCTTCGCGCGATTAATCTTAGTCTCAACAGCAAATGAGTCGAAGGCTTCACGAAATTGATCTTTATCGACACCATGTGACGCTAGGAATCGCGCCATTGAGCCAACGTTATGCAACGATCTGCCTTGATCATGGATCGCTTCAAAAATCAGTGTATGCACGTTATCCAGCTCTCCCATCAACTCTAGTGCGTAATAGGCGCGAGCATGCTGCTCCCATCGCGGATTGAAGATGGCCGGTACGCGTACCAAGTTAACATCGGCCTTAGTTTTAACTTTCCAGACTTCTAGGTAGGGGTCAAAATCATTACAATGCGAACAGCCATACCAAAACAGTTCAACCACTTCGTGCTTTGCAGCAGCAGGCTCTAAGGCCGGCAATGGTGTTGCTAAACGCAGGTAATGTTGCCCTTCACGATAGCGTCCATGCCCATCGGCCTGCACTGCAGTCATAATGAGCACACTAGTCAGTAGCGTGAAGAATCCAGTTCGAATCAGTTGCAACATGTTTGACGACCTCTAGTTATTGGTACAAAAAGTAATACTCAGAGTGAACCTTTATCATTAAGTTCACTCTCAACTACTAATGTAGTCCAGCAATATATTCAGCAACCGCTCGTATTTCTTCGTCTGTCATACGTTCCGTAACACCACTCATGATTTTAGCACTGTCATAATCACGCTCATTAGCACGATACGACTTTAACTGCGCTTCGGTGTAGTCGGCGTGTTGACCGGCAAGCTTAGGGAAGGCAGCACTTGGGTTGCCAACACCATCAGGTGAATGACAGGCCATACAAGCAGCGACGTTCTTCTTCATGATGCCACCGCGATAGATCGCCTGACCTAACTCCAGTGTATCTGGGTTAGCGGCATTCGGTGACGTCGTTAGACTGGCGTAATAGGCACCTAGATCTTGCATATCCTGCGGTGATAGCGCCATGGCTTGGCCTTGCATCAAGGCGTTTTTACGTGCACCTGATTTGAAGTGCTTAAGCTGTGTTGCAATATATTTGGCGCCCTGCCCAGCCAATTTCGGCCACGCTGGATTCATACTGTTACCATCCGCGCCGTGGCACGCCGCACAGGCCGCAGCCTTCGCCTTACCGGCTTCAACATCACCCTGTGCCATAAGGCCCTGTCCGATCAAAACTGAACCAACTAAAGCCAACTGAATTAATTTTTTCATGTACTCTTCCCAATATGCGTGAGCGGTTTAAACTGCGCTATCATCAATCTTTTTTCGACGCGCTCTTATATACCACGAAAGCTCGATACGCCGCAAAACAAACCAACTGAAAGCCCTATGTCTTATCCACAACTATTATCCCAGACCGAATTCTACCTAAGCTCTAGTGCTGCAAGTAACCTCCCAGATGACGTAGGCCTTGAAGTTGCCATGGCAGGGCGCTCTAACGCGGGTAAATCTAGTGCATTGAACGTTTTATGTACAAAAAAAGCGCTGGCACGTACCTCTAAAACACCTGGACGTACCCAATTGATCAACTTTTTTCGGGTTAATGAGGAGGCTTGTTTGGTTGATTTGCCCGGCTATGGCTTCGCTAAGGCACCGCTTAAGCAACAACAGAAGTGGATCAAACTGCTGGAACACTATTATTCGACTCGAAAGGCCTTGAGTGGCACCGTCTTAGTGATGGATATTCGTCGCCCCTTACGTGACGCTGACTATTCCATGCTGGAATGGTGTGTCTACAATAAATGCGATATTCATATCCTCCTGAATAAATGTGACAAGCTCGGCAAAAGCCAAGCCAATCAAAAGCTTTTTGCTGTGCGTAAAGAGTTAAGTGAGGTTGCCGAGATCGGTGTCAGCGTACAATTATTCTCAGCACTGACCAAGGTCGGTATAGATGAGGCCTCTGAGAAAATCTGTGGTTGGTTGGATTTGCACCCAAAACAAGCGGCAGAATAGATAGGGTTTTGAAAAAACAGGCATAAAAAACCCCAAGAATCAGGGCGATGCTTGGGGAGATTATGCCAAGACCTACAAAGTAGGCCTTATCTTACCGCTAGAGGAAGCGCGGCCATCAACACATAGAACTTACGATAGATAGAGCCGCTGAATTGAGATTAGTTCACTAACACCTCTAAAATAAATGAAGTCATTTTATTATTCGCTCTAGTGCGCCTGATCCCAGTTATCACCACTGTTTGCATCCACTTCTAGTGGCACGCTCAAATCAGCAGCAGCACACATCAAACGGATGATCTCTGGCTTAACCTCGTCGAGCTGCGCTATCGGCAGTTCAAACACTAATTCATCATGCACCTGCATGATGATGCGTACATCGTAACTGGAAGCCTCTAGCCACTGGTTAACACTGAGCATGGCGCGCTTAATAATATCGGCCGCGGTGCCCTGCATGGGGGCATTAATCGCGGTACGTTCAGCATATTGTCTACGCTGTGCATTACGTGACTCAATTTCTGGCAGATATAAGCGTCGACCAAAGAGGGTTTCAACGTAGCCAAGCTCGTGGGCTCGCAGACGCGTGCTCTCCATATAGGCCTTCACCCCCGGATAGCGCTCAAAATAAAGATTAACGTACTCTGCAGCCTCAGATCGACTGATCCCCAGTTGTTTTGCCAAGCCAAAGGCTGACATACCGTAGATTAGACCGAAGTTAATCGCCTTGGCAGCCCGCCGTTGCTCTTTCGTGACCTGTTCCGTAGAGACTGAGAACACCTCAGCTGCAGTAGCGTTATGGATGTCTTCACCGGCAGCAAAGGCAGCACAGAGGCGTTCATCCTTTGATAGGTGCGCCATAATACGCAGCTCAATCTGAGAATAGTCAGCGGCCAACAGGGTATGTCCCGGTATCGCAATAAAGGCTTGTCGAATGCGCCGGCCTTCTTCACTGCGAATAGGAATATTTTGTAAATTAGGATCACTGGACGACAACCGTCCGGTGGCAGCAACCGCCTGATGGTAAGAGGTGTGGATACGCTGACTATCCGCATCAATCTGCTGTGGTAACTTATCGGTGTACGTCGACTTGAGCTTCTTTAATGAGCGGTATTCAATGATAATTCTAGGTAAATCATAGTCTTGCGCTAGCTCCTGCAAGACATCTTCAGCCGTTGAGGGCTGACCCTTAGGGGTTTTACGGATAACCGGCAAGCCGAGCTCTTCGAAAAGAATGCTTTGCAGCTGCTTCGGTGAATCAAGATTAAATTCTGTCTTTGCTGCGCTAAAGGCTTCGCTTTGTAAGGCTTCAAGCTTAACCGCTAACTCTCCACTCTGCTCTTGCAGCAGCGCTTTATCAATGAAGACACCGTTGCGCTCAACAGCAGACAAAATAGATAACACTGGGACTTCCAGCTCACAATAGAGCTTTTCTGCACGATGATTGGCGCTTAAGCGTGGCCATAGTTTGTTATGTAGGCGCAGGCACATATCAGCATCTTCAGCGGCATAATCAAGCGCTACCGCCAAATCCACCTGATTAAAGGTGACTTGCTTAGCCCCCTTACCGGCAACATCAGTGAACTTAATATTCTCGTGATTTAAGTGCAGCTGACAGAGGCTATCTAGATCATGGCGGCTAGCCGTTGAGTTATTAATATAAGATTGCAGCATGGTGTCGTGCTGGATACCCAACAGACGCACGCCATGACGTGCTAGGACCGATTTATCATACTTTAGGTTGTGCCCTAGCTTAGGTCGTGTCGGATCCTCTAAGATCGGCTGCAGCACTTGCAGCGCTTGTTCTAAGCTGATCTGTTGCGGAGCGCCAATATAATCATGCGCCAGCGGTAAGTAAGCCGCCTTACCCGCCTCTACAGCAAACGACATACCGACTAAATTAGCCTGCATGTAATCGAGACTATCGGTCTCGGTATCAAAGGCGATCAATTCAGCAGTTGCCAGCTTTAAGGCCCATTGCTGCAACTGTTCTAGAGTGAGAATTAATTCATATTCACCCGCTATGGCCTGCTCGCTCTTGCTCGCAGTCGCTGCAGCAGATGCGCCAGTGGCTGTTTTTGCCTGCCCTCCTTGAAGTTCCTGTAGCCACGAGTTAAAGCCCAACGTCTCATACAGTGAAAGCAGCTGCTCCTTATCCTCGGTCATCATCTGTAGCTCATCAGCAACAAATTCAAGGGGGACTGCGCAATCAATCGTTGCCAACTCATATGAGAGCGGTAACTGAGGCAATGCTGCACGCAGTTTCTCACCGATTTTACCGCTGATCTGATCGGCATTCTCAATCACGCCCTGCATGGTTTTATACTGCGTTAACCACTTCGCAGCAGTTTTTGGCCCGACCCCGGGGACACCCGGAATGTTATCGACCTTGTCACCCATTAACGCGAGATAATCGATGATCTGTTCAGCATAGACACCAAATTTCTCATGCACACTATCTGGCTTCAGCACGCTGTTGTTCATGGTGTTGATGAGACGCACATCGGCATTAACTAACTGCGCCATGTCCTTATCACCGGTGGAGATCAGTACTTGAAAGCCGGCCTCAACCCCTTCTTTAGCCAGGGTGCCAATGACATCATCAGCCTCAACCCCTGGGATTGCATGCATCGGCATACCCAGCGCGCGGATGGCATCATATAAGGGTTCGATCTGTACGCGAAGATCGTCCGGCATCGGCGGTCGATTCGCTTTGTATTCGGCATACATATCGTGTCGAAAAGTTTTACCTTTGGCATCGAAGATAACGCCGACACGATCGGGGCAGGACTCTTCAATCAATTTACGCAGCATCCGTAAGACACCATAAACGGCGCCTGTCGGCATACCTTCACGATTGACCAACGGCGGTAGGCCGTGGAATGCACGGTATAAATAGGAAGACCCGTCAACGAGGACAAGTAATGGCTTTTCTGACTTAGGCATACGGCTTCATTTAATGTTGTTTACTACTCTCCGGCAACGTTATCATGATGGCAATTGCAAAGGAAAACGTATTTATGCCGGATAAAAGCCAAGACCCTCGTTTTAACACGGGCGACCAGAGCAGCCCCAGCTTAAGCAGCGAAAGCTGGAAGATTTTCCAGATTATTGCTGAGTTTGTAGAGGGCTTTGAGCGACTCTCTAAGATTGCGCCCTCGGTCAGTATTTTTGGTTCCGCAAGGATTGCTAAGGATCATCCCTATTACACCCTGACTAAAACCATTGCACGTGAATTGTCCGATGCTGGCTTCACTGTCGTCAGTGGGGGTGGCCCGGGTATTATGGAGGCGGCTAACAAAGGCGCGTTTGCTGGCAAGTCACCCAGTGTTGGCTTAAATATTTCTTTACCCTTTGAGCAGGCGGGCAATCCTTATCAGGATATCAGTCTCACCTTCAGGCATTTCTTTTCACGCAAGGTGATGTTTGTAAAATATGCATCGGCTTACGTTGTTCTCCCCGGTGGCTTTGGCACACTGGATGAGCTTGCTGAGATTCTCACGCTGATACAGACGGGGAAATCAAGGCGCATTCCCATTATTCTTGTGCAGAGTAGTTTCTGGGCTGGCTTAATCGATTGGTTTAAGCAGTCACTCTTGCTGGAAAACACCATCTCCAAAGAAGACTTAGATCTGATCCAGATTATTGATGAGCCCGCTGAGATTGTCGCTGCTATTTTTGATTTCTATGAAGGTCGCAACTTCGAACCATCAAGCGAAGAAAAATCTAGACTGCTTGATCTCTAAAAAACAGCCTTTATCCCCCACTTAAATTTAAAGCTAGGCCATCACATGCTGAACAATGTCAGTCAATTTTTAAACAACATTAATGAATACATCGGTCGCACTGTGGCCTGGCTGGTGTTGGCTATGGTGTTAACAACCTTTGCTATTGTGGTATTACGTTATGGCTTTAATTCAGGCTCTATTGCCATGCAAGAAAGCGTCGTCTACTTGCATAGCTTCATGTTTATGTTGGCCATTGGCTACACTCTAAAACATGAGAAGCATGTTCGCGTGGATGTCTTTTACCAATATTTTAGTGCACGAAAAAAAGCTTGGGTTAATCTCCTTGGCCATACTTTTCTATCACTGCCCTTTTGTGGTTTTTTAATTTATATCAGCTGGGATTACAGCGCTAATGCCTGGCGCTTACTTGAGGGCTCACAAGAAGCCGGCGGGCTGCCCTTGGTTTTCATTCTAAAAACACTCATCCCGGTGATGCCTGCGCTACTCGGCTTACAAGTTATCGCCAACATGATTGATCAGTTACATCACTTACTAACCACTAAACAGGCTAGTAATTAATATGGAATGGTTAGCCTTTGTCATGTTCTTTGCTGTCATTGCAGTTTTACTCAGCGGCTTTCCCGTCGCCTTGAGCCTCGCCGGTGTCGCTTTATTATTTGCTGCCATTGGCACACTCGTCGGTGGTTTTGACAGCAGCCTGATGCATGCCTTACCAAGTCGGGTCTACGGCATCATGACTAATCAGATCTTGATGGCGGTGCCCTTGTTTGTTTTTATGGGTGTCGTTTTAGAACGTGCCAAGATTGCAGAAAGACTCTTGGATGCCATGGCTGGACTTTTTGGTTCGTTGCGCGGCGGCTTAGGTTTATCCGTTATTATTGTCGGCATGTTACTTGCCGCAAGCACTGGGATCGTTGGCGCCACAGTGGTGACTATGGGCTTGCTGTCGTTACCAACGATGATCAAGCGCGGTTATTCACCGAGTTTATCAGCCGGTATTATTTGCGCCTCAGGCACACTCGGTCAGATTATTCCGCCCTCGATTATTTTGGTGTTGCTCGCTGATGTCTTGAGTAATGCTTATCAACAAGCGCAGCTGAGCCAAGGCATTTTCTCACCCGAGACTCTATCCGTCAGCGATCTATTTGCTGGCGCCATTATCCCAGGCTTATTGCTGGTCGGCCTTTACATTTTATATTTATTATTCGTCAGCTGGTGGCGACCAGAAGAGGTGCCTGCAAGCAAAGACACTAATGCGATAAAGTTAAATTGGAAGCAAGCCTTAGATGCGCTGCTGCCACCACTACTTTTAATCATCGCTGTGTTGGGTTCAATTACCACTGGAATAGCAACACCAACCGAGGCGGCATCCGTCGGTGCAGTAGGTGCCTTACTCTTGGCTTGGCGAAACAATCAGTTAGATTTGAGTTGCATTCAAGAGACCAGTCGCACCACGGTACAAGTTACTTGCATGGTCTTTGCAATCTTTATTGCCGCCTCACTCTTTTCCTTGGTGTTCCGCGGTTACGGTGGTGATGATGCAGTTCATGCATTTTTAACACAGCTGCCCGGCGGCCCTTTGACTGCCGTTGCTGTGGTCATGCTAGTGATGTTTGTGCTTGGCTTTGTGCTCGATTTTATCGAGATCACTTTTGTTGTTGTGCCCATTGTTGGCCCCATTCTATTAGCGATGGGAATCGATCCAATTTGGTTGGGCATTATGATTGCCATTAACTTGCAAACGTCCTTCCTAACCCCGCCCTTTGGTTTTGCTCTATTTTATTTGCGTGGTGTGGCTTCGACACAGTTAACAACACAGCAACTCTATCGTGGTGTGATTCCGTTTGTAGCGATTCAGGTATTTACCTTATTCGTTTTAAGCCGATGGCCGGGGCTGGTGACTTGGCTACCGAGTCAGCTCTAGACTTCAGTCGCTGATTAAAAAGAAGGCCAAAAAAAAGACGCGATAAACGCGTCTTTTTTACTAATCTTTTAACGCTGACTACTGGTAAGGCGATACCGTCGGTACCAACTGCAAATAGCCTGTGATCACAATGGCCAGATAAGCAACACCAATAAATAGGATGATAGCTCGCTTAGCTGTTGTTGTTTCAGTGTTTTTTGTAAAGGCTTTAGAACTAATGATTAACGCGATGACCGCGTTGATCAAAAAGAACATTTGAGTGGTCGGCTCTTTGGCATCCCACATTGTTTTCCATTTTATATATAGGTCGTCCATTGATCCTCTCTCATGTGCTTCGTTTAGACATTATGTCTTATTAGTATCGCCGCAGTATAGCAGGCAGCGATTTGATATTAAATTGAATACTTCAGCCAATATACCCTGATTCAGATCGACTAGCGTAGATTAAGGTAGGCTTGCTCAGAAAGCTGGTACCAAGCCTTTGATTTATTTGAGAAGCTTAGGTAGGAATCGTAAATCTCCCGAGAAAACTCATCGTTTTCAGCCACTTCCGCGACTACTTTGTCTGATAGCTCGCGTAATCTTTCGATCACGTCATCAGGGAAACTACGCACATCGACACCGTGTTTATTGATTAAAACATCCAGTGCATCGTTATTTTTAGCCACATATTCCAACATCATATTGGCGTTTGTGACCTTTGCCGCGTTACGCACAATACTCTGCAAGTCGGCAGGTAACTCTGCCATGGCCTCTTTATTGACGATGCATTCTAGTGTTGTGCCAGGCTCATGCCAGCCGGGGGAGTAATAGTATTGCGCAGCACCATGCAGACCAAAGGCCAGGTCGTTATACGGCCCAACCCATTCGGTGGCATCGATTACACCGTTTTTCAGTGACATAAATAGATCTCCACCCGGCACATTGACAGGCGTTCCACCGGCCATACGCAAAACTTCTCCGCCGAGACCGGGGATGCGCATTTTCAGACCTTTTAAGTCATCTAGTGAGTTAATTTCTTTATTAAACCAGCCCCCCATCTGCACACCGGTATTACCCGCTGGCATCGGTTCGACGCCAAAAGGCTCATAGGCTCGCTGCCATAATTCCATGCCACCGCCATGATAGAGCCAAGCATTCATCTCATTTGCAGTCATGCCAAAGGGCACCGTCGAGAAGAACTGGAAGGCTGGATTCTTGCCTTTCCAATAATAGGCTGAGCCGTGTCCCATCTCAGCGGTACCACCAACCACAGCATCAAAACTTTCAAAGGCTGGGACAATCTCACCAGCGCCGTAAACTTTAATGGTTAGGCGTCCATTCGACATCTCATTAATCTGCTGTGCTAGAAATTCAGCAGCGGTGCCTAAGCCTGGGAAATTCTTCGGCCAGGTTGTTACCATCTTCCATTCAAATTCTGTCTGCTTTGTTTCTTCACAGCTGGCAGCAGTTGAGCTTTCTTGGCCACAGGCACTAAGACCAGCACCGGCAGCGCCAATACCTAGATAACGTAAAAAATGACGGCGTTCCATTTGCGCAGACTCTCCTTGTAACTATTCGATTATCTTAATGTGGCAAGCGCCATACTCATGCTCAGCACTGCTGACAGATTTTTTGCCCAGTTATAGTTTTGTTAACTTAGCGTAGGCCAATACTAACCACTTGCTACCGGCGCTGGCAAACTTAACATTGACTCGTGCACTACTGCCACTGCCTTCCTGATCGAGGATGACACCTTCACCAAATTTGCTATGCGAGACTCGCTGTCCAATTTTCAAACCGGTCTCTGAGGAGTCAGCACGGTATTTAGATGTTGATCGTGCCTGCCGTGCATCGGGGGGTGTGACTGCACGTGAGACCATTGCACGAGGGCGAACCTCGGTCATTAATTCAGCCGGCACCTCGTTAATAAAGCGTGATGGCGGATTATAATTTTCAGTACCGTATTGCCGGCGAGCTTCCGCATAACTGAGCATTAAATGTTCACGCGCTCTAGTGATGCCGACATAACAAAGGCGACGCTCTTCCTCAACACGCCCCGGCTCATCCTTGGACATACTACTTGGAAATAATCCTTCTTCCATGCCAACCAAGAAAACTAGAGGGAACTCTAAACCTTTTGCTGCATGCAAGGTCATTAGCTGCACACAATCCTCCCATTTAGCGGCCTGCCCTTCACCCGACTCTAATGCCGCATTGGCAAGGAAGCCTTCTAAGGGTGTCATTGTTTCTTCATCTTCTGGTGATGCACGATAACTACGAGCCGCCTCAACTAATTCCGTTAAGTTTTCTACGCGTGACTGTCCTTTCTCACTACTGTCTTTTTCAAAATGTTTAATCAATCCAGAGTTGATCACAACATTTTCTACTTGTTCTATGAGTTCTAATTGCTGGTTCTCAGCCGATAGTCTGTCAAGCAGGGTAATAAATTGAACCAAGGCACCCTGCGCTCTAGCCGCCAGTGTGTTGGCAGCGACAATCTGCTTCAGAGCGTCCCACATCGGTATGCTTTCAGTGCGCGCCTTGTCTCGAACCAGTTGTAAGGTGCGCTCACCTATACCTCGTGGCGGATGATTAATAATACGCTCAAAGGCGGGATCATCATTATGGTTGGTCATCAAACGCAGATACGATAAACAATCTTTAATCTCAGCGCGCTCAAAGAAGCGTAGACCACCATAGATACGATAAGGCACTCTATGATTAATCAAGTTTTCCTCAAAGACACGTGATTGCGCATTTGAACGATATAAAATAGCCGCCTCATCAAAACGGCGACCTTCACTCTCGGCCCATTCTTTGACACGCTCAATGACATAGCGGGCTTCATCTTGTTCGTTATACGCTGCGTACAACTTAATCGACTCACCCTTGCTACCATCAGTCCATAAATTCTTACCCAGACGTCCTTGGTTATTACTAATCAGCTCATTTGCTGCTGACAGGATGGTGCTGGTTGAACGATAGTTTTGCTCTAGTCTGAATGTCTGTGTGTCGCTGTATTCCTTGCTGAATGAAAAAATATTTTCAATGCGAGCACCGCGCCAACCATAGATTGACTGATCGTCATCACCGACAGCAAAGATTGGATTATTTGCACCAGCTAATAACTTCAGCCAATCATATTGAATAGAGTTGGTGTCTTGAAACTCGTCCACTAAGATATGACGAAAGCGCTGTTGATAATGTAAACGCAGATCTGCGTTATTCTTCAACAACTCTAATGAACGTAGTAACAGCTCGGCAAAATCAACCACGCCGGCTCGGTTACAAGCCGCTTCATAAGCCGCGTATACGCGCACCATCTGTCGTGTTGTCATATCACCATCATCTGGAATATCCGCGGCACGCAAACCTTCATCCTTGCGTCCATTGATATACCACTGCATCTGCTTAGACGGCCACTGAGCTTCATCTAACTCCAGACCTTTCATCAAGCGCTTGACCAGCCGCTTCTGATCTTCTGAGTCTAGAATTTGAAATGATTGTGGCAGTTTAGCGAGCTCATAATGAGATCGCAGCATGCGATGTGCCAGACCATGAAAGGTACCCACCCATAAGCCACTCAGCGAGCTACCCAATAAACTTTC
Organism: Gammaproteobacteria bacterium; assembly: GCA_029253965.1. Taxonomy (GTDB): domain Bacteria; phylum Pseudomonadota; class Gammaproteobacteria; order UBA4575; family UBA4575; genus UBA4575. The sequence goes on along the minus strand of JAQWYM010000004.1, from coordinate 47,442 downwards.
AACTCGCGCACGCATTTCTGCAGCTGCTTTATTGGTGAAGGTTACTGCCAGCAAACTATAGGGTGATAAGTTTTCAACCTGACAGAGCCAGGCAATACGATGCACTAATACACGTGTCTTACCACTACCTGCACCAGCAAGCACGAGTGTTGGGCCGGGTGTTGCTGAGACCGCATCGCGTTGTTCTTTATTTAATCCGTCAAGGATTGGAGATACATCCATTATTTATAATCTTAGCCTGTGAAGCAGTTTGCTTATGAGTAGAACCAGACAGCTGTCGCCGCAGCAGTGCCAGATAGCAAGACCAACCACGATAAACGTCGTTGCTTTTTCAATTCTTTGTTGAGCTCTTTGATTTCAGTTTTTTGCTGCTCAATCACTGCTGGCGTCAGCTGTGTTTGCTGATTTAAAAATTGGTGAATCAGTCCAGGCAACTCAGGGAGTTGTTCCAGTGTTTGCGGTAAATTATCTTTCAAACCTTTAATGAACGCTCTGGGCCCAACCTGCTCATTCATCCAGCGTTCAAGAAATGGTTTAGCTGTCTTCCAGAGATCAAGATCAGGATCTAGTTGGCGACCTAAGCCCTCGATATTCAATAAGGTTTTTTGTAGTAAGACTAACTGAGGCTGCACTTCCATATTAAAGCGGCGCGCTGTTTGAAATAACCTGAGGAGTAAATTACCAAAGGATATTTGACTGATTGGGCGCTGAAATATCGGTTCGCAAACTGTTCGAATCGCTGATTCAAACTGATCAACTCGAGTCTCCGAAGGCACCCAACCTGACTCTAGATGTAGTTCCGCCACTCGACGATAATCACGATTAAAGAAAGCTAAAAAGTTTTCTGCCAGATAACGCTGATCCCGTGGTGACAGGGTACCCATTATGCCAAAGTCGACACCTAAATATTTTGGGTTTTCAGGTGTTTCATGGGAAACAAAAATATTACCTGGATGCATATCAGCATGGAAGAAATTATGCTTAAAAACCTGAGTGAAAAATATATGCACACCCCGGTCTGACAGTTTCTTCATGTCCATACCTTTTTCTTTCAAGGTCTTTATGTCACTCACTGGGATACCGTATATACGCTCTATAACTAGCACATTAACGCGACAGTAATCCCAATACACCTCAGGCACATAGAGGTCAGAAGAGTCTTCGAAATTTCGTCGCAACATACTCGCATTTGCGGCTTCTCGAATTAGGTCCAACTCATCCATGACCGTCTGCTCGTAATCATCGACAATTTCACGAGGCCGCAGACGGCGGCCATCTGACCAGTAGCGGTGCGCTAAATCAGCCAGCAGATGCAGCACCTCTAGGTCTCGTTTAACCATCTTATGCACACCAGGGCGCAATACTTTGACGACGACTTCAGTGCCATCATTTAGCGTCGCTGGATGGACCTGTGAAATCGATGCAGCCGCTAAGGGTGTCTCATCAAACTTAGCAAACATTTCTGTTACAGGCTTGCCATAGGCCTCTTCAATAATCTCTTTAGCTTCCTTGCCTGAAAAAGGTGGCACCTTATCTTGCAGCTTCGCTAATTCGTTGGCGACATCATCTGAAAGCAGATCTCTGCGTGTTGACAGCGCTTGGCCAAACTTAACAAATATTGGCCCGAGGTCTTCAAGCACACGCCGTATACGCACGCCATGCGATATATCAACACGACGAAACCAATGCCATGGCATGAGTAATAGTAAAAAGCGAATCGGACGGAACAGGTGCACTGCAAATATCACTTCTTCCAAGCCATGCTTGACTAAGGTGATATTAATTTGGAATATTCGATAGAACTGTCTTAGCAGGCGCATAGTAAAATAGTGTCTCGGTTAACGATCGCGTTCATGGCGTTTAATGCGTGCTTCCAGCCTGTCGGCATCTGCTCGCAGTTGATCCACCTCTTCGGTGAACTCTTGCACCTCAGAGTCTGTGGCTGAGATGTGCAGGCTATCATGCAAGTGGTCTCGTATATCTTGCTTAAAGTTTTCATGCTGTCTGCGTACAAAGCGACTTAAAGCCATAAATCCCTGACCCACCCTATGCGCCATAGCTTCACCTGTGTACTCAGCTAAAAGCTCTTCCCAATCAATCTCTATCTGTTTTAATGCATGTTGAAATGTACTCGCAACATGGCTATCGCCTTCAATTGTGATAGCCCCAGACTGCATCAATTGATTACTGTCTACTCGAAAAAATAAATCAGGTAATACTGTCATCGAGACTTCAATGACAACATCAGTCTCGCTGTCGTCTAAAGGTTGCTGTATTCGCTCACCCTTAACTTGCATACGTAGCAATAATTCTAATTCTTTAATGCGCAGGGCGATGATACGACCATCAATTTGGGCGATCGCTTGTGCTCGCTCTGAATCACAATCTAGGTAGCGATTTAAGGCGGTTACTAAGAATTCATTTGCTGACATCAGACACCTAGTATTTGTATCCGATATGCGCAGCGACGATGCCACCGGTCATGTTGATGAATTTACAGCGATCAAAACCTGCATCATTAAACATCGTTTGTAAGCTTTCCTGATCCGGATGCATACGAATTGATTCAGCCAGATAGCGGTAACTATCAGCGTCATTAGCAACCAGCTGCCCCATACGTGGAAGAATTGAAAATGAGTAAAGATCATAGGCTGGCTTTAGAAAGGCATGTGGCTTTGAAAACTCTAGAACAATAAACTTTCCGCCGGGCTTGAGCTTGGCATAAGCAGAGGCAAGACAACGTTCCTTAACGGTAACATTACGTAAACCAAATGCCATCGTAATTAGATCAAAACTATTGTCTGGGAACGGCAGGGCTTCTGCATCAGCCAAGACATACTCTATCTCACCAATACTGCCCTTATTAATAATCTTGGCGCGGCCTTCTGCAAGCATTTCAGCATTAATGTCGGAGCAAATGACACGCCCTTCTGCGCCCATCTTATTACGAATCGCATAGGCCAGATCACCGGTGCCACCGGCAAGATCAAGAACACATTGACCCGGTCTTATGCCGGCAAGCTGTAAGGTGAATTTTTTCCACAGCCGATGCAGTCCAAATGACATCAGGTCATTCATAACATCATATTTACTGGCTACTGATTCAAATACTTCACGCACCCGCTCAGTCTTCTCACTGGCGCTAACCTTGCTATAGCCAAAATCGGTTTGTTCGTTATCTTTCATCGCTGATTTCTAGTGAGTGCTGCGCTTATGACCTGCTGCGGCCAATCGATTGAGGTAATCCTGCCAGCGCCTATCATGTTCTGCGCCCAGCTCGTATAGGTATTCGAAGGTGTAGAAACCTGAATCATGATTATCATCAAACACTAATCTAACCGCATAATTTCCTACTGGGTCGATAGCGGTGATGTTAACGTCTTCCTTGCCTACTTGAAGGACTTCTTGTCCTGGACCATGTCCGGTTACTTCAGCAGAAGGTGAATGTACACGCAGGAACTCACAGGAGAGCTGAAAGCGCTGGCCATTATCAAAGCCTACTTCCAGTACTCGTGATTTTTGATGTAACTGGATTTCAGTTAGATTTATTTTTGCCATGGTCTTTCCTTATTAGAGTATGTAACGGCTCAGATCTTCATCTTTGCTAAGTTCTGAAACGTGTTGATCAACATATGTCTCGTCGATCATAAAAGTTTGCCCATCTTTATCAGGGGCTTCAAAAGAGATTTTCTCTAAGAGGCGCTCCATAATGGTATGTAAACGTCGCGCACCAATATTCTCAGTGCGTTCATTAACATCAAATGCTGTTTGCGCAATACACTTTATTGCCTCATCACTAAATTCTAAACTGACGCCTTCAGTCGCTAATAAGGCAACGTATTGCTCAATTAAACAGGCCTTGGGTTCTGTTAGAATTCGCGTAAAGTCTTCTGCTGATAAGGCATCTAATTCAACACGAATGGGCATACGCCCCTGTAACTCAGGAATAAGATCGGTTGGCTTGGTTAAATGGAAGGCACCCGATGCAATAAACAGTATGTGATCTGTCTTAATCATGCCGTATTTGGTCGATACTGTGCAGCCCTCTATGAGGGGTAATAAATCACGCTGTACACCTTCACGTGAAACATCAGCCCCTTCATATTCACCACGCTTGGCGACCTTGTCGATCTCATCTAAAAAGACGATGCCATTTTGCTCTACTAAAGTAATCGCCAGAGCTTTCACATCATCTTCATTAATCAGCTTCTGCGCTTCTTCATTATGTAGGACTTTCTGTGCCTGTTTAATCGCAAGCTTACGTTTTTGTGTCTGCTCATCATTCATGTTTTGAAATAAGCCTTGCATCTGACTGGCCATTTCTTCCATGCCCGGTGGCGTCATGATCTCGATACCAACCGGTGCGCTACGCACATCAATCTCGATCTCTGTATTATCTAAATCACCTTCACGTAATTTCTTACGGAATTTCTGCCGGGTCTCGCTTGCAAAGCCATCCTCTGGACTCACAACATCACTTTTTGGTGGTGGTAATAGGCAATCCAAGATACGTTCCTCTACCGCCTCTTCTGCTCGGTATTGAACTTTTTCCATTTCTATCTCACGCACCATTTTAATCGCGCTTTCCATCAGATCACGAATAATCGACTCGACATCTCTACCGACATAACCCACTTCTGTAAATTTTGTCGCCTCAATCTTAATGAAGGGTGCGCGCGCAAGACGCGCCAAACGTCGCGCAATCTCGGTCTTACCAACACCGGTTGGCCCTATCATCAGAATATTCTTAGGCGTCACTTCCACCTGAAGCGACTCTTCTAGCTGCATACGCCGCCAGCGATTTCTCAACGCAATCGCAACTGCGCGTTTTGCCTCATCCTGACCAACAATATGTCGATTTAATTCTTCTACAATTTCACGTGGAGTCATGTCAGACATAATCAAGCCTCCTCAGCGATAGTTAGCGCTTCTATGGTTAAGTGCTGATTAGTATAAATACAGATAGAGGCAGCAATATTGAGTGAGTTTTCAACAATCGATCGCGCATCCAGTTCGGTATGCTCAAGTAAGGCTTGTCCGGCTGCTTGAGCAAATGGACCACCAGAGCCTATCGAAATAAGGTCTCCTTCTGGTTCAATGACATCACCATTACCCGAGATCACTAGAGACGTGGTCACATCAGCCACAACTAATAAGGCCTCTAAGCGGCGTAACATACGATCACTGCGCCAATCTTTGGCCAATTCAACAGCGGCGCGCGTCAGATGTCCACCATGCTTCTCTAACTTCCCTTCAAAGCGCTCAAAAAGAGTGAAGGCATCTGCCGTACCCCCAGCAAAGCCTGCTAAAACGCGATCCTGGTATAATCGTCTGACTTTATTTGCATTGGCCTTCATGATCGTATTGCCAAGCGTTACTTGACCATCACCACCCAAAATAACTTGATTAGCCCTTCGCACAGAGACAATGGTAGTACCAATAAATTGTTCCATTTTTGTTTATTCCTAACTCTATCGAGTCACACTCAAGTTAACTATTGGGTCTAAACGCAGTTAAGCGCTTAATTAGTAATCCATCGAAAAATAGGCCGGATAAGGTTATTTTGATGCCTCTTCCTTTATTAGCTGCAAAGCCTGCACGCAAACACTGTTAGTGCTGGCTAACCTGCGGTGCCAATTGTACACCAAGCGTCTGTGACTGGCGGTAAATCTAGTCTTTAGTTGTCTTTCGCGCCCGTGGATGAGCTTGATCATAAACCTTAGACAGGTGTTGAAAATTAAGTTGTGTATAAATTTGTGTGGTGCTGATATTCGAATGCCCTAGTAGCTCTTGTACAGCACGTAAATCACCACTGGATTCCAGTAAATGACTGGCAAAGGAATGACGCAGCATGTGTGGATGCAATTTGACGCCAGAAAGCACGCTCTGTGCTCGACTTTTCAGCCTCAATTGAACTGCACGGTGTGATAAGCGAGTGCCCCGTCGACTGATGAAAAGCGCTAGTTCGTCAGTCGATAGTAACAATTGACGCTCCTTAAGCCAGCGCCCAACCGCTTTAAGAGCGGCAGCACCCACCGGAAGATAGCGTGTTTTGTTGCCCTTACCAGTAACCATGACCTGTCCAGCACGGCGATCAATATCATTGCTATTTAAGGCCACCAGCTCCGCTAATCTGAGGCCTGAGGAATACATCAACTCAAGCATCGCATGATCACGAATCTCTAAAGCCTGCTGACCTTCATCCGCCAACAATTGATCGAGTTGATCGACATCCAGCATCTGTGGCAATTTTTTTTCTTTTTTTGGCGCACGAATATCGGTGACTGGATTAACTTCAATAAGTTTATCTTTGAGTAGGTATCGGTAGAATCCACGTAGCGAAGAGAGTAATCGTTGACTACTGCTACTGGCTAAACCCTGACGTCTTCGTAGACTCACAAAAGCACGCACATCATCGGCATCCACAGCCAAATAATCATGTGCTCTTGCCGTTTCTAGAAAGCTGACAAAGCTAGCAATATCACGATTATAGGCATCCAAGGTTGCCTTAGAGTAGTGCTTAATAGCATACAAATAAGCTAAATATTCGCGCAATGTCACAGCAGCGTCCATCATTTATATGCCGTTAGTCTTTTAGCATTTTTTTAAACTTACGCCCAAGTAAATCAGCCAAGTTATCTAAGAATAAAGTGCCCATGCCCTCACGAAAACGTTCATCATTGGTGCTCGCTAATAAAAGCACACCGAAATTTTGATTGGCTCGCAGAGGTATTGCAACACCCGAGCGTACATTTAAATGTTGGGGAAAGAAGGTATTCAAATCGTCATTCATAAGGAACTGACACTCACGCTCATTATCGACAAATATTCTACGCAATACCGCTTGCTCTAGTTCTGCCTCAGTCACCAATTGCTCTGCTGGTAATGCCCACTGCTCATCAATCGCGGTTAGACGCAGGCCTACTTCTAAAACTGGAAACTCATTACTTAATAAATCTGCGACCACGGCAAAAATATTATTATTATTCTCTGCCTCAATCATTCGCTGTGCGATACGATGTAGCTGCTCTTGCAAGATCTCATTATCTTGTGCAATTTGCACTAGTTGTAAAATATTACTTTCCAGCGCTTGGTTTTTTTCTCTGAGCACAGCAACCTGCCGCTCAATCAATGAAATCGCACCCCCTGCGCTGTGCTGGAGTTTCATATCACTCAATAAGGCCGCGTGTTGCTCAAAGAAATCAGGTGTCTGTTGCAGATAGTCTACAACGGCTTTTGCATCCAGTATTACTGGGTTTTTTTGCTGCGTGTTTTCTTCAGCCAGCACAACTTCATCAGCATCAATATCTTTTGTCATAACTCTACACTCCCATAGAAGCTAAAGGCAGTCGGCCCTGTCAGTAAAATATGCTCTGTCTGTAAATCAAAACTCAGACTCAACTCACCACCAGGCATACTCACGCGCAACTGATTAGCAACCTGCCCAGTGTGCATGGCAGCGGCAGCACCTGCACAGGCACCAGAACCGCTGGCCATTGTCTCACCTGCACCGCGTTCAAAGATACGCTGCTTAATCTGATCACGCGCCATAACCTGCACAAATTGCACATTACAACGTTTCGGAAATGCAGGATGAATTTCTAACTCTGCACCAATCGATTGAATATCGACTGCGTCGACATCATCTACAAATATTACGGCATGCGGATTGCCGATATTCACCACTTCAAACTCGACATCAGTACGGTTCAACTTGAGATGATAGGGCGCTTTAGTTTCTTTTGTGAGAAAAGGGATTTCCGCAGGCGTAAATACGGCCTTACCCATATCAACTTCGACATCAGTCTCATTCAATACTTTTAAGTGCATGATCGCCGCCAGTGTTTGCACTTTAATTTCACGCTTATCTGTTAGTCCTATCTTACGAACAAACTGCGCAAAACAACGAGCACCATTCCCACATTGCTCAACCTCATTACCATCACTATTAAAAATGCGATAGGAAAAATCTACTTCAGCATTAGCTGCAGGCTCAACAATGAGTAGCTGGTCAAAACCAACACCTGTATGGCGATGTGCTAAAGCAATAATCTGTTTCTTACTGAGATTAAATTTATTGCGTGTCGCATCCAGCATGACAAAGTCATTGCCAAGGCCATGCATCTTTACAAAATCGATCTTCATGGTGCTCCTCGCAAAACTATGCGATCAATGACTGAATTTTCTTCAAGACGCATCTTACGATGATCACTTGAATACCCACCTGATCTGCTTTACCTGCCATCACCAACTGTCAGAGGCCAAGTTTAAACTGCTAGAGGTCTAACTTAATCTCGTTTTCCCACAACTGCTCAAGGCTATCTCGCTTACGAATCATATGCACCTGATCACCATCGACCAATAATTCACAGGGGCGTTGGCGTGAGTTGTAGTTACTCGCCATGCTCATAGCATAAGCACCCGCAGACATAACCGCCAATAAATCACCCGGCATCAGTTCTGACATTTCACGTCCTTTAGCAAAAAAGTCGCCACTCTCACAGACCGGCCCAACCACATCATAGGTTTTATGCGCACGCTGCGGCTGCTCGGTCACTGCTAACAATTTATGCCAACCCTTATATAAGGCCGGACGAATCAAATCGTTCATTGCGGCATCAATCAAAGCAAAGGTTGTCGACTCAGTCGGCTTGATATGTTCAACCTGAGTGATTAATGCACCAGCATTAGCCACGATTGATCGGCCTGGCTCTAACACCAACTGATAGTCGGTGCCGTCAAAGAAGGGTTGTATCGCTTCAGCGTAATCACTGAAAGGTGGCGCCTGCTCATCGTCGTAGCAAATCCCAAAGCCACCCCCCAGATCAATATGTTTCAACCTTATGCCAGCCTTTTCTAATTCCGCAACCAAGGCAAAGACATGCGAGGCTGCATCCAAGAATGGCTCTTTCTCAATGATCTGTGAACCGATATGACAATCAACACCTACCGCTTGCACCCACGCATCATCACGCAGCTCCAAGTACAGTGGTAAGGCTCGATCAACCGCTATACCGAATTTACTTTCTTTTAGACCCGTCGAAATATAAGGATGGGTGTTGGGATCAACATCAGGATTAATGCGCAATGAAACCCGTGCCTGCATCTGTAATTCTGCAGCAATCGTTCTGATTTGTTGCAGCTCATAAGCCGACTCGACATTGATGCAGCCTATGCCAGCAAGTATTGCTCGACGAATTTCGTCCTCGCGTTTTGCGACACCAGAAAACATTACTTTCGAGGCATCACCCCCGGCTTTCAGCACGCGCTCAAGTTCACCAATTGAGACAATATCAAAGCCTGCTCCCCATGATGCGAGCAATTGTAAGATGGCAAGGTTTGAGTTTGCCTTGACCGCAAAGCATGGCAAAAATGATGTCGCAGAAAAGGCATTTTGCAGCTCTTGCCAGCGTTGCTGTAACGCTTTTTTTGAGTAGATATATAGCGGCGTACCAAATTCATCTGCCAGATCTTTAATGGCAGAGTCTTCGATCATCAGCTGCTGCTGTCGATATTCAAATTCAGGAAACTGAGACACGGTTTGTCCTAGGTGTAGCTGGGTTTAATAGTCTGGGTTTATCAGACCTCATCTTATTAAATGAGGTCTCACATATAGCGGTCTTACTCCGCTTCGGCCTCAACAGGCTCTTCACTTGGCAGATAAAGTTCACCCATCTGCCCACATCCTGCAAGCAGTGTGCACAAACAAATCAGTACGGCGCATAAATTCAGCTTCAAGATCGGCATCCTTTTTCTTTATAATGTGATAATTATTTCGATTATAACGATCTGCGCTAGTAGATAATATAGCCTTAGAACCTTCCAGTAGGACAGTAATCAATGCAAGAACTCGAAAGCCTAGACCGCATTATGGCGGATGACCCCAATATGGCCGTGGTCTGGCTACATGGCCTAGGTGCTAATGGGCATGACTTTCAAAACATCCCTGAACATTTAAATCTGCCAGAGGGCTTGCGAGCCCACTTCTGCTTTCCTCATGCGGCGACACAGAAGGTCACCATCAATCAAGGTTTTGCGATGCCAGCCTGGTATGACATCTATGACTTAAGCCTCGATGCGAAGGAAGATAAGGCCGGTATTGAGGCAGGCATGCAGACGATAGAGGCTTTAATTGCACGTAAATTTCCATTACTGCCGCGCAACCGCATCCTCCTCGCTGGATTTTCTCAAGGTGGCGCCTTGGCCGTTCATACCCTGCTACATAGCCAACATCACTATGCCGGTGTGATTGCCTTATCGACCTATCTACCCCTGCGTAAACAGCTACAGGCGGGGCCAAAGCCTGATTTAAGTGAGCAACATATCTTTGTTGGCCATGGTGATTTAGACGACGTATTGAAACCACAGGCTGGGGAGATACTGCGTGATGAATTGGCTGCTCTCGGCGCTCAGATTGAGTGGCGTAACTATCCGATTGCACACAATCTCTGTGCACAGGAGTTAGCAGATATTCGAAGCTGGATACTTAAACGTATGGGTGTTTAAGCCATGTTCACAGCTATGTTTGATTAAAACCTGCTGGCAGTGATCTTAAATCTCTGCCGGCAGACAAGGCTAAGGTTTAGAGCTACTCGCCTAATTCTTCACGGGCGCGCTTAATCTGCGCCATAACCTGGGCAGGACTGCTGCCACCAAAGACGTTCTTAGAGGCCACCGAGCCCTCAGCCTGTAAAACTTTGTAGACATCATCGGCTATAATCGGTGAAATCTCATTGAATTGGGCTAAAGTTAACTCAGAGAGATCAATATCAGCATCAATCGCAATACGCACCGCGCGGCCAACAATTTCATGCGCATCACGGAAAGCGACGCCCTTAGCCACCAAGTAATCCGCCAGATCAGTGGCTGTTGCATAGCCCCGACTCAAGGCAGCAGCTAAGTTCTCGCGTTGAAATTGAATATTAGGCAGCATGTCCGCATAGGCACGCAGACAGCCCAAAACCGTATCAATGGTATCGAACAACGGCTCTTTATCTTCCTGATTGTCTTTGTTATAAGCCAAAACCTGAGATTTCATCAGCGTCAACAACGACATCAAATTACCAAAGACACGGCCACTCTTACCGCGCACCAGCTCTGGCACATCAGGGTTTTTCTTTTGTGGCATGATCGATGAGCCGGTACAGAATCGATCTGGTAACTCAATAAATTCAAACTGTTGCGAAGCCCACAACACCAACTCTTCAGAAAACCGCGAGAGATGCATCAATAGGATTGAGGCAAAAGAACAAAATTCGATGGCAAAGTCACGATCACTCACTGCATCCAGTGAGTTGCGGCTGATCGCAGTAAAACCTAAGGCATCTGCAACCATCTCACGATCCAGCGGGAATGGTGTACCCGCCAAGGCCGCTGAACCCAATGGCAGGCTATTCATGCGCTGCACGCAATCATCTAGACGCTGTCGATCGCGTCGCAGCATTTCAAACCAGGCCATCAGATGGTGCCCTACGGTAATCACCTGAGCCACCTGTAAATGCGTGAATCCCGGCATTAAAGTGGCGTATTCGACCTCAGCCAGCTGCAAGATACCTTCCTGCAAACGCTTCAACTCGGCATCGATTTGGATGGCTTGAGCACGTAAATAGAGACGGATATCAGTCGCTACTTGATCATTCCTAGAACGCCCAGTATGTAACTTCTTACCGGGCTCACCAATCTTTGCAACCAAGGCGGCCTCAATGTTCATGTGAACATCTTCAAGATCGACTCGCCAATCAAATTGACCGGCTTCAATCTCTGCTCGAATCTCATCCAAGCCCGCAATAATCTGCTGACACTCATCTTCGCTAAGCACACCAATACTCTGCAGCATATGCGCGTGCGCTTGCGAACCCTCGATATCCTGCGCATACATGCGCTGATCGAACTGCACCGAAGCGGTAAAAGCCTCTACAAAGGCATCGGTGGATTCTTGAAAACGGCCGCCCCAGGGCTTGCTGGCTTTTTCGGACATCGGAGTTCCTCTATTAATTTGGGCAAATTATAGCACCCAGCCGAGAACAAAGTGGGGCTGGATAAAAGTTTAAGGCGAGCATGTGTTGCAGCATAGCCTCTCAGCATCTCTCTTTAACGCCGACTGGCCTTGCACTCATTATATAGGCTCGACACGGCTCAATCAGGGCGCGCTATTAGAGTGTAACCAATATCCGCAGCCAAGTGGCAGCATTCAGCACGTAGCAATCCTTAGTAATCAGCTTAAAACCTTCTAGGTTTTGCCTTCTATCAGTTAAACTATGCTTTATCTAAGAATACAAAACCTGACTAAGACCTTACAAAATCTGATGCCTAAAATCCAAATAGCTACCCGCGAAAGCCAGCTTGCCTTATGGCAGGCCAATGAAGTGTCACGCTTACTTCGTGAAAATCACAGTCAACTCAACGTCGGCTTGGTTGGAATGACCACTGAAGGTGACCGTTTCCTAAATGCCTCACTTGCCACTGAAGGCGGCAAGGGTCTTTTTGTTAAGGAGCTAGAAACCAGTCTATTGGCAAATAAAACTGATATCGCCGTTCACTCAATGAAAGATGTGCCTTATAAGCTGCCTGAGCACTTAGGTATACACGCCATTTTAGAACGAGAAGACCCACGTGATGCCTTTGTCTCAAATGACTTCGCCAGCTTAGATGAGCTACCCCTTGGTGCGGTCGTCGGCACCTCTAGTGCCCGTCGCGAATGCCAACTTCGAGCCATCCGTAATGACCTGAAAATCATCCCTCTGCGAGGCAATGTAAACACACGCCTAAAGAAATTAGATGACGGACAGTATGCCGCCATCATTCTTGCTAGCGCAGGTCTCAAACGCTTGGGTTTTGCTGAACGCATTCGTGAATTTTTATCAATTGAGCAGAGTCTACCAGCGATTGGTCAAGGTGCAATTGGTATTGAATGTCGTAATCAGGACCAGACAACCCGCGACTATCTCGCCAGCCTACATCACCCAGAGACGGCGCTGTGTGTGAATGCTGAACGCATGATCAGTACCGCCTTAGAAGCAAGCTGCCATTTGCCTATCGCCGCACATGCAACAATAGCTCAGGAGCAGATGACCTTACGCGCCTTAATTGGCGACCCTGAAACGGGTCAATTAATTTCTGCGCAACAGCAGTCAGCAGCAGCTGACTGGCAAGACAGCTGTCAACAGGTAGTCACTCAACTGCTTGAAAATGGCGGCGAGTCTTTGCTCGCACGCTTACGTTAACGCTGCATTTTTCCACGCCTGTTAACGCATGCAAAATACTAAGTCGCTCGCAAAATTAAAGGTCGTGGTAACACGTCCAGATGGTCAAAATCAGGATCTTAGTGAGGCCTTGATTGCCCATGGCGCGAGCGTCATTAAACACCCCTGCATTGCATTGCAGGCCTACAATGATCAGAGTAAAGCCAGCCTAGACTTGCAGCGCTGTGATGCGGCTATATTTATTAGTGCGAATGCGGTGCGTTTTGGTTACACACGATTACGCACACTGACTACACCCCAGCAGTTTTTTTGTGTCGGCAGTGCAACCGCTAAAGCCCTGCATCAGCAAGGGGTCACCTCAGTGCTTTTCCCGGAACAAAACTTCAGTAGTGAAGGACTTTTACAATTAGCCGATTTACAATCTGTGGCTGGCAAACAGATCGTCATTGTACGCGGCCAAGGAGGTCGTGAGTTATTGTTTGATACATTACAGTCGCGCGGTGCCATAGTGCATTACTTAGAAGTCTATCGTCGCAGTCTGCCTGAATGCCAATACCCTGCCGAAGGCGATATTATTTTCATTACCAGCAATGAAGTTGCTGACAACTTATTACAGCTGACCAGCGCTGAAGAAAAGCAAAAATTACTACAGATGCAAACCATCGTTGGTCATGAACATATTGCAACTCATATAAAAACTCTTGGCTTTAGTAAAACGCCGTTAGTAGCAGCCAACCCACGGGATGACAGCATGCTAAACACCTTACTCAACTGGGTGAACGCAAATGACTGACTCTAATAAACCAGAAGAAAATAATATCGCCATCGATCCCTCAAAGAAAAAAGAACAGCACGCCATTAAAGAGACTCGTCAGAAAACCAGCCTTGTTAGATTTGGCTTAATACTCACAGGGCTAATTAGCTTAAGCGCCTTAATCGTCAGCTATCTCTTTTGGCAGGATATATGGCTTGGTAATGACTCCATCGAGCTCAAGGCTAAGCAGGAGCAAGAATCATTTGCTAGCTCACAAGGTGAATTACTCGCTGCTCTTAAAGAACAGATACAGAGCCAGTTAAGACGAAGCGATGAGCAAAATAAAGCACTCAACATCAAGCTAGTCGCACTCGAAAAATACAATGCCATCTTAGAAAAGCAGATACACAGTAATAGCCATGCCTTACATCAAGACCAACGCAGTTGGCAACTGAAAGAACTACAATACATTCTGCGTATTGCACAGCAACGATTAATATTAGACCGTGATATTGAGAGTGCTAGAGCAGCACTTGAAGCCAGCGATAAACGCCTAGGTGAAATTAATCAGATTGACTTTTTACCCTTACGAAAAGTCATTGCCTTGCAACTAGAAAAACTAGCGAGTTACCCAACACCTGACTATGTTGGCCTACAATTAAAACTAGACCAGCTCATTATTGATTTTCAAAATGCTTATAGAATTCAAGCCCGTCATCTTCCAAAGAAAATCTTATTAGCCGAAGAGACAGAAAATAAAACAAACAAAGCCGAAGGCAGTAAAGATCCAAAACATAGTTTCCTTGAAAAAACTCTGACTCGTGCAAAACACATGCTGAATGAAAATGTAACACTTCACCAGCAGGCAGAGCTAAGCACAAACGCCTTAGCTGAACAGGAACTACTTTTTTCTTTGCAGGTTATTCAAGGCAAGTTGGCAGCTGCAAAACGAGCTGTCAGTCGTCGCAAGGATGCCGCATATAAACAACAACTTGAAAGTGCTATCGCCTGGTTAACCAATGAGTCACAATTAGCTTCAAACCCAAAGCTGGTTGAAGCCATAAAAAAACTACTTGCCATTAATCTGGAACCCTCCTTACCTGATATTTCAGCGCCCTATAAGATGTTAGAAAAACTATCCATGCCTAACAGTACACCACCCAATGAAAAGGCTATGAGCGCTGGAGGTGCCTTATGAGACTATTTTTTATCATACTTCTACTGCTGAGCTTAGTCATTGCTGCAGGTGGCCTTTTCATCATGGGTGAAGCTGGTAGTGCAGTCATCAGTCATGGTGCTTGGTCTCTTGAGATTGAACTGGTTTATTTCTATTTTGCTAGTATCGCTTTATTTTCAGTCTTGCATGTCATGTTGCGCATCATCACCACTCTCACGCAGTTGCCAGCGAGATTACAAGCACGGATAAAAACCAAACGGCTTTTTGAGATCTTGCAGTCCCTGGAAAATGCACAACTGGCAGCAGAACAAAAACAATGGAAGTCAGCCCTTCGCATTGTTACCAAGCACAGTGCCACTAGTCCTGTGCAACGCTTACAACATGTTCTCGCTTGGCATTATGCACAGCTAGCCGGTAACACTCAGGCCGCTGAAAAACATTTAGACCTCTTACGCAACACCGATAATGGTCGTTCAATTGCAAATGCATTAGAAGCACAGCTCGTTGTCCAACAACAACCTGCAAAAGCACTCAATCTGTTAGAAGATAGCAACCCAGACTCACCAAACATTTTAATTACTAAGGCACAGGGGTTTATGCAGAATCATGACAGTGTTGCCCTGCAATCATTGCTGCTGAAACTACAGCAACAGGCTAAAAACCATGATCAGGTCGAGCACTGCTTAATTGCTTCACTCACTTGGCTGCTGGCTGATTTTGTGCGTAATAATGATAAAGAAAAACTAGCAACACTTTGGAAAAAATATTCCAGTGCTATCAGATCTAATCAATCTTTATTCCAAATTTATTGTAATTCTTTGATAGACGTTGGTAATGATCTACAGGCAGAACAAATAATTAGTCAGATGTTGGATACTCAGTGGAATGATGGATTATTCCACAGCTATGCTCGCTTAAATCTAGACAATCATCGGCAGCGTATTCAACAACTAGAGCAATGGCTTCGCCAACACCCTCATAATGAATTCCTATTACAACTGATTGGTCATTTGCAGCTTGCCCAAGGTGATGCAAAAACTGCCATTCAAACCTTGAAAAATAGTTTAGAGATAAAACCTAGCATTGCTAGCTATGCTGACCTTGTTACTGCACATGACCTTTTAGAGCAACCGGTGCAGTCACGTGAGTACGCCAAACTCGGCCTGAGATTAGCCAACCAAGAGTTACATTAAAAATTATGTCGAATACTATTATTGCTGGCTGTGGCTTTCTAGGGCGCGCCTTGATTCCACTATTAATTTCGCAACAAGAAGATGCACTCTGCCTGATGCAAAGCAAACGGAGTGAAGACTTAGTACTGGCTTTAAACATGCCAACTCAACGACTTGATTTTGATCAGGCCAATGAATTTGAGGCGCTTGATACTCAGGCTAAAGATATCTATTATTTTGCGCCGCCACCTAAAACTGACGACCATGATCAACGCATGCTTAACTTTTTACTGCACTGCGAATCAGCCGTTCCCCGCCGCATTGTCTATATTAGTACCTCGGGTGTGTATGGTGACTGTAACGGTGACTGGGTAAATGAGGATGCTGAGCTCAAACCATTAACGTCAAGAGCAAAGCGTCGTGTATCAGCTGAAAACAGTCTATTAGCCTTTTCTAAAAAAAATAACTGCGAATACCAGATCCTACGTGTCGGCGGAATTTATGGTGCCGAGCGCTTACCACTACATCGCTTATCTGCTATTAAAGTGATTCATCCACAGCAAGCCCCTTATAGCAATCGCATCCATGTCGATGATTTAGCCCGCGTCTGCCACGCAGCGATGTCAGCTAATGTTTGCAATGAAATATTTAACGTTGCTGACGGCAGCCCTAGCAGCATGACAGACTTTTATTTTTCTATAGCAGACCGTGCCAAGCTAGAACGACCACAGTCCGTCTCTTTAGAAGCTGCCAAGGCAGAACTTTCCTCGGCTATGTTGTCATTTATCAATGAGGCACGGCGACTAGATATCAGCAAGATGCAGCAGCTGTTACAACCAAAGCTGTGTTATCCCGATTTACAAGCTGGTTTAGATCACTGTTTTAACCAACTTCAGCTTAAAAATTGAGCCTCCGGCTTGAACCCAAGTCAACGCTTGGGTACTCTGGAGAAATACTTTTACCTTGTCTTATCCCACACTCATTATGTTTATAAAGTTCTGCCTAAGCACCAGCCTATTGTTTCTAGTTTGGCTATTGTTATCTGGATTTTTGAAGACCAATCTTATAGTCCTAGGCCTCTTATCGAGTGGCTTAGTCAGCTTATTAGCAGTCAAACTCGGCTTATTTAGCCAAAACGGCCAGCGTTTGCAGATAAATCTGCGCCTGCCGCGCTACCTGCCCTTCTTGTTCAAAGAGATCTGGCAGTCTAATTTACATGTAGCCGCTTTGATACTGCACCCCAAGCTACCTATTCAACCACAAACTTTACGTTATCAAGCACATCAAAAAACAGATAGTGGATTAGCTGTTCATGCGAATAGCATTACCCTGACGCCAGGCACTATCAGTGTTGATATTAATAACAACGAAATCTTAGTGCATGCTATCAGTGATACCACTGCTGCAGGTGTAAAGTCAGGAAGTATTGATAAACAGGTCTGCAAGTTAGAGGGGAAGTCATGATTGCCGCCGCTCTTATTGCAATAATGATTGTGATGTTAATTGCTCTGATACGCACCTGTATCGGCCCAACATTATTTGACCGGATTCTAGCCATCAATACCTTTAGCACAGCCACTGTCTTGATGATTTCACTCTATGGATTTTTCAATCAACGCCCAGAGTTTTTAGATATTGCTATTGTCTACGCCATGATTAATTTTATCGGTACAGTTGCCTTATTAAAGTTACATCGCTTTGATGACCTTGGGCATGATGGGGATGAATCATGAGTGAGATGCTAATAGGTATGCTCAGCATGGTATTAATTGGTTTAGGTTCTGGATTTTGTCTTATTGGAGCTCTTGGCTTATTACGTATGCCAAGCTTTGTTACACGCACACATGCTGCTAGTTTGATTGATTCATTAGGCACCATCCTAATTTTGTCTGGATTAATTCTAGAAGCGGGTCTCAGTTTAATCACGATTAAACTACTGTTCATTTTGGCCTTCTTATTACTAACAGGGCCGACTGCAATTCACGCACTAGTCAACACTGTCATTACTGAAGATCCAAAAGAAATCTCTGAGACTAATAAATAATGGAAGATATCATCATTATTTTCCTACTCAGTCTGCTTGCGATCACGGCCATTGCGATCATTTTTATGCGCAATATGCTCTCGGTGATTATGCTGGGGTCAATCTATAGTCTTTTATCTGCCGTCATATTTGTGGTACTCGATGCTGTTGATGTCGCCTTCACTGAGGCTGCTGTCGGTGCTGGAATTTCCAGTGTGTTATTCCTCAGTGCATTTGCCGTCACCGGTAAGCGTCAGGTACTTAAACAAAAAAATAAATTGATTGCCTTTGTTACTGTCAGCCTTACCGCTGCAGCCTTGATTTATGCGACTTCAGATATGCCTTATGTCGGTGATCCTAATGCCCCAGTTCAAACACATGTTGCAGCACGCTACATAGAGCAGAGTGGCAGTGAGGTCGGCATCCCTAATATGGTTACCGCAGTACTCGCTAGCTATCGAGGCTTCGATACCTTAGGTGAAGTGGCCGTGGTATTTACCGCTATGATCGCTGTATTACTGCTACTACTAAGACGAGAAGAAGAGGAGCTTGATCGTGAAAAATAATCCGGTCATCAAGCAAACTAGCTTTCTCTTAATCCCAGTTATCCTATTATTTGGTCTCTATGTGCAGTTCCATGGAGACTATAGCCCCGGTGGTGGCTTTCAAGCCGGTGTCATCTTTGCCAGCGGCCTCATCTTATATGCCTTAATCGAGGGACAGGCCAAGGCGGAACAAGTTTTCTCAATGCGCTTGGCACGCATACTCTCTGCCTCTGGTTTATTATTATATGCCGGCATCGGTGTTGCCAGCATGTTCTTAGGCGCAAACTTTCTTGACTATAACGTCCTCGCCGATGACCCCCTACAGGGTCAGCATTGGGGTATCTTTTGGGTCGAACTAGGTGTTGGCCTTACCGTCACCTCAGTTATGCTCTCTATCTTTTATGCCTTTACTAACTTTAAGTAGCGCTTAAGTATGCTCAGCGGTTTATATAATTATTGGATTGCAATCTTACTCATGGCGATTGGCTTCTATATCGTCATTGCACATAGCAACCTGTTTACAAAAATGATTGGTCTCAATATATTTCAGACCTCGGTTTTCATTCTGTTTATTTCGATGGGGAAAGTTGATGGTGGCACGGCACCCATCTTAAGTGAGGCCTATACGGCCTACTCTAATCCATTGCCACACGTTCTTATTCTAACTGCGATTGTTGTCAGTGTTGCGACCACGGCAGTGGGATTAGCGCTTATTGTCAGCATCAACCGTCGCTATAAAACCTTAGATGAACATGAAATTGAACAGCAAGAGCTAGAGCAAGAGTAATGACTAATCATCTCGCCATACTACAGGTTGTATTGCCACTGATCGCAGCACCACTCTGCAGCCTTATTAATCAGGCTAAAGCCTGTTGGCTTTTTGCCACGACTATAAGCTGGCTGGTGTTTGCTATCTCATTGTCTTTATTTATCGAGGTGCAGACAGGCGGCAGTATTCGTTATGAGATTGGTGGCTGGCAACCACCTTGGGGTATCGAATATCATATCGATGCCTTAGCTGCTTTTGTTTTGTTGTTAGTCAGTGCGATGGCTGCAATAACACTCAGTGCCTTTCAGCGGCGCATAACAATTGAGATACCAAAACATAAGCAAGGACTTTTCTATACCGCTTTTTTACTCTGCTTAACTGGTCTGCTCGGCATTGTTGCCACCGGTGATGCCTTTAATATTTTTGTTTTCTTGGAGATTAGCTCACTCTCTGCTTATGCTTTAATTGCGTTAGGCGAAGATCGTAGAGCGCTGACTGCTTCCTTTGAATACCTGATCATGGGCACCATTGGCGCCACTTTTATATTGATCGGCATTGGTTTGCTATATATGCAAACAGGCACCTTAAATATTGTCGACTTACAAACTCGCATCCCTGCAATAAGCCATCTTCATAGTGTGCATGCTGCCTTTGCCTTTTTCACTATCGGCATCTTCCTAAAGCTTGCCTTGTTTCCTTTACATCATTGGTTACCGGGTGCCTATGCCTACGCCCCATCTGCAGTCAGTACGTTTCTTGCCGCAACCGCAACCAAAGTTGCACTGTATTTGCTCTATCGTGTGTTCTATACCATTTTCGGTTCTGAGTTTTCATTCGAGGTGTTACAGCTACATTACATCCTCATGCCATTATCGATTTTGGCAATTGTCATCAGTTCGTTGAATGCTATTTTTCAGCAAGACGTCAGAAAGATGCTGGCTTACTCCAGTCTCGGCCAAATTGGTTATATGACTTTAGGCATTGCCTTATTTAGTGATGCTGGACTCGTCGCCAGCATCCTACATCTGTTTAACCATGCCTTTATTAAAGGCGCCTTATTTATGACCCTAGCTTGTTTCTTGTTTAGAACACCCTCACTTCGTTTAGACGACCTTAATGGTGCTGGTCGTGCCATGCCTTGGGTTGGCTTTGCCTTTGTCGTTGGTGGACTGGGCTTGATTGGTGTCCCTTTAACCTCTGGTTTTATCAGTAAGTGGTTATTGGTATCTGCTGTAATCGAACAGGGTCATTGGTGGCTGGTTGCTATTATTGTCTTCAGTTCACTACTCGCTTTGATCTATGTTTGGCGTGTGGTAGAACATCTCTTCTTTCGAGAGGCCAGCGCTGCATTGGTTGCTAACAAACAACCGATTGGCGCACTATTGCCCTTCACTTGGGTGGTCTTACTCAGTACGCTCTATTTTGGCATTAACTCAGATTTCCCTGTGCAAGCGGCCAAAGCTGCAGCCAAAGCCTTACAGTAAGTCGATATGATCTTAGCTAACAGCCTCTATCTAAATTTCGCTATACCTGTCATTGGTGCCTGCCTGATCGCTTTATTGCATCAGCGGCGACGCACAGTTGAATTAGTCTTTATCGGCACGGCTGCTGTTCTACTCTGGAACACGCTGCATTTATTTGATCTTGGTGAAGCAGCCTATTTTATTAATGTCAGCCCGTTCTCCCTGATTGATTCAATTCCATTAGCCTTCCATCTAGAACCCTTAGGCTTACTTTTTTCTGCTATCGCCTCCAGTTTATTTTTAGTAACAACGTTGTATGCGATTGGCTATATGAATGCCAATAATGAAAAACATTTGGCGCGCTTTTATTTTTGTTTTTGTATCGCAATCTTTGCCGTCATGGGCATTGCCTTTGCAGCTAACTTACTCACTCTGTTCATCTTTTATGAAATCTTGAGCTTTAGCACCTACCCCTTGGTTACGCATAAGGGTAATGAAGCAGCCCGTAATGGCGGTAGAGTTTATTTAGGCTTGCTCTTAAGCACGTCTATTGGTTTCTTTTTGATTGCCATCCTATGGGTCTGGTCGAGCACCGGTGAACTAGATTTTGTTCGAAATGGTTTCTTACAAGAGCAGATGCCAAAAGAGGCTTTAATCATCCTCTATACTCTATTTGCATTTGGTGTTGGCAAGGCTGGATTGATGCCTTTTCATCGCTGGCTGCCGTCTGCCATGGTGGCCCCCACTCCAGTCAGCGCCTTATTGCATGCTGTTGCCGTCGTTAAGGCAGGGGTTTTCTGTGTACTCAAAATCACTGTCTATGTCTTTGGGCTCGATCTACTCAGTGAGGGCTCTGCAAGCAACCTCATTATTTGGGTAGCAACAGCGACCATGCTTCTAGCCTCTTTAGTTGCGTTAAGCCAAGATAATTTAAAGGCCCGTTTAGCCTACTCAACAGTCAGTCAGCTCTCTTATATTGTTGTTGGTGCAGCCCTAGCAACTGCCAGCAGTGTTGCTGGTGCAAGCATGCATATGGCAACCCATGCGGTTGGTAAGATTACTTTATTCTTTTGCGCAGGTGCTATTTATACTGCAGCAAAAAAGACCAAGGTCAGTGAACTTGATGGCCTTGCTAAAGTGATGCCAATCACCTTCATCGCCTACACCGTCGCCGCCTTAAGCATTATTGGCCTGCCGCCTATGGCGGGGTCTTGGAGTAAATGGTTTTTGCTTGATGGTGCATTACAGGCCGAATATTTTTGGGTGGCCATCGCTTTCATTATTAGTACTCTATTGAATATGGCCTACTTACTTCCAGTGGTAGCACGTGGCTTTTTTGCACCGGCTAAGGATAACCTTTCTGGTATACAGGAAGCCCCATGGATGTGCTTACTGCCATTGAGTATCACCGCAATATCGTGTTTTGTGTTGTTCTTTTTACTGCAAGAACTTCATCACTTTCTACAGCCCCTATTTAGTTAGTGGGAGAGACTGACTCATGCCAGTGAAATCTAAATCAGTAAAGATGATTATTATTAGTCTCTATATTATTTGTGCCGCTTTATTGCTGGTCGAATTCTTTTATCATCGCCACGGCCATTTTGATTTTGAGCTTTGGTTTGGCTTTTATGCCGGCTTTGGTTTATTGGCTTATTTATTTATTGTCTTAAGTGCAACTCAGTTGCGTAAATGGCTAAAACGCTCTGAAGATTATTATGATTGAGATCCTTCAACATCCCGGACTTATCCTTGTATTAGGCGCCCCCTTTTTAGGACTATTATCCGATAGGCTGCGTGCCTCAGCTGCGGTACTTTTGCCCTTGGTTGCATTGCTTGTATTTTTACAGCTGCCACGTGAACTGAGCCTCAACTATTCATTATTTGCCTATGAGTTACGGCCCCTATTTATTGATGGCCTGAGCTGGATCTTTAGTCTGATTTTTCTTATTGCAGCTGTCTTGGTTGCGATTTACTCATGGCATGGTAACAATCGCCTAGAACAGATAAGTATTCCTCTCTATGCTGGTTCAGCCATTGCAGCCGTGATGGCGGGGGACTTATTAACCCTGTTCATTTGCTGGGAGATTAGTGCCTTATCCTCAACACTGATTATCTGGGCTAATCGCTCACGTTATTCTCGCAGTGCTGGTATGCGTTACCTATTTATTCAGGTGCTATCTGGCTTATTACTATTACTCGGCACCTTATTACATTACCAAGAAACACAATCGCTATTATTCACCGCCTTCGCTCTTGATAGTCTCGCGCATTGGCTGATATTTTTTGCCTTTGGCATCAAATGTGCCTTCCCGTTACTGCATAACTGGTTACAGGATGCCTATCCTCACGCCAGTGCCAGTGGCACTGTGGCACTCTCTGCTTTCACCACAAAGTTGGCAGTGTATTGCTTAGCACGTGCCTTCGCTGGTACTGAGTATCTGCTCTGGATTGGTGCTGTAATGACCGCCTTCCCTATATTTTTTGCAGTCATTGAAAATGACCTCAGGCGTGTGCTCTCATACAGCCTGAATAACCAACTGGGTTTCATGGTGGTTGGCATTGGTATTGGTACACCACTGGCGCTGAATGGCACAGCAGCTCATGCCTTCTGTCATATTCTTTATAAGGCCTTACTCTTTATGAGCATGGGTGCCGTACTGCATCGCATCGGTACCACTAAAGCGAGCGAGTTGGGTGGTTTAGCTAAGTCGATGCCATGGACGGCTGCGTTTTGTTTGATTGGAGCTGCCTCTATATCTGCCGTGCCTTTATTCAGTGGTTTTGTATCAAAAGGCATTATTTTATTCGCCGTTGCTGAAGAGGGTTACTGGCTACTCTGGTTGGTTCTGCTATTTGCCTCTGCCGGTGTCTTGGATCATTCTGGGATTAAGGTGCCATTCTTTAGTTTCTTTGCTCATGATCAAGGCCTACGTTGTAAAGAAGCACCCAAAAATATGCTACTCGCTATGGCGATTACCGCAGCAGCTTGTATTACTATTGGCGCGGCACCAGACTTACTTTATGCATTACTACCAAATAGCATGGAGTTTCATCCCTACACCTGGGATCACACCATCACCCAGCTACAACTCCTATTCTTTGCTGGCTTAGGCTTTGTCTTGCTTTATGTTAATGGCTGGTATCCAGCAGAACTACGTGCGATCAATCTGGATAGTGATTGGCTCTATCGAAAACCCTTATATAAGCTCGCTAGCATCAGTCTTAAGGCGTTTAATAGCAGCATCAATAGCTGGCAAAAACTGCGTAACGTCACAGCATCCAAGTTGGTCGATCTGGCTTATCATAGTAATGGTCCACGCAGTCAGCTAGCACGTGGCATTACCGTCAGTAGCATGGTCTTAATTGTCTCTCTCTTGCTTACGTTTACCTTGGTTTTTTACTACCTATAGCCATATTTTCTGTTCTGCATGACTGATTAACCATTCTCGATAGCTTAGGCCTGAGGTGTATTCCCCGTGCACCTTAGTCCGAATCTGCATTTAATATATCGTTCTTATAACGTTTGTTACTAACAAGATCTATAAAGTTTTTCCCCTCCACCCCTCATCATGCGTTAAACTAATTTTGTGATTAGTAAATACATTTATTGATCTATAATTTAATTATAAAAAAATTAATCTACAGTTGGAGATACGCTTATGAACTTGGTAAATAGCCTTGCAGTTGTAATCGGTATTATGGGTGGCATAGCAACATGGGTTGCCCAAAGCACAACAGGAACTCTTAACCTTCAGATATGGGCAATCTTTATTGCCTGGGCCTGCTTCTACCATTGCGGTGGCGGTATGGACGGCTTGAAAACTGGCCTTGCTGGAAACATCTGGGGATTAATTATGGCAATGGTTGCCTTAACCGTAGCTGGCACTGGAGTTGGAGCTATGGTCGGTGTACCAGTTGTTGTCGGTGTGACTGTACTGATCTTAATCCTTGGCGCAAATATTGGCATGCTCTCATCAATTCCTGCGGGTGTTTACGGTTATGCTGCAGGCGCTGCGTTTGGTTTAATGACTCAAGCTGACCCAGCTGTCTTCACACTTACAGGTAATGGTCTGCTGCTACCTATGGTATTGTCTATGGTCGTAGGCGCAGTTTTAGGCTTAATCTCTGAA
This sequence comes from Gammaproteobacteria bacterium, assembly GCA_029253965.1. GTDB lineage: Bacteria > Pseudomonadota > Gammaproteobacteria > UBA4575 > UBA4575 > UBA4575. The sequence goes on along the minus strand of JAQWYM010000004.1, from coordinate 22,207 downwards.
AAGGTGGCTGGCAGTTTAACTAGCTAGATTATTTGTACCTAGAACGAAAACGGGGCGCTATATGCGCCCCGTTTTTTTATAGACTATAAAGTTTATTTGCCTATGCTTTTTTTGGCATCAAGTAAGCGAGCACCAAGGCAACAATAAACAGGGCTGGCACATCACCCATTAAGTGAGCGTGTTCGGTCTCATCAACCAAGGCCTGCACAAGCATAATCCCTCCGTGCACGACACTAGACCAAACAGTAAACCAGATTAGGCTGGCATGTTGCATAGGGTCTTTCGCCGCCAAGATTAAGAACAAACCCAGCGTCGCATAGATACCCATAATCATTTGCTCGTATTCATGTTGCGAGGGTGTCCAACTCCAACCTGATACCCAAAAGAAGTTCATTAATAAAGGCACACCGGCAATAAAGGTGACGCCAATTAATACCAATGCTACTTTTAATAACTTTAGTTCTTGTTGCATTCTACTCTCCATAATTAAGGCCTCATTGTGTTGCCAATGTTTAAGCCAATCTAACTTAAGATGTTTATTGCGATCATTCTTATGGACCGCAATCACTCCCTATACTAGCTTAGAGTTATCGCTTATTCAGCTAGGGATTGAAAGGTGCTATGAATTGCGTATGGTGCACTCTAGCACCATGAAATAGCGGACAGATTATGTCAAATCAACGAATTGGCTCCTTAGCGGAGCTGCGCAAAGCAAAAACTCTGGAATATTTCATTCAAACAGAGTCTGGTGAGCGCCATATCTTCGCCCTTTTTCATGCTGGCCAGATCTATGCCTATGAGAATCAATGCCCACATAATCAGATGCCTTTGAATTGGAATGAGCATCAATTTCTTGATCATAGTGAAGAGTATTTACAATGTGTGAATCATGGCGCCCTGTTCACCTTAACTGAGGGTCATTGTGTTTATGGGCCCTGTCTTGGTGAAAAACTTGAGGCTGTGAGCCTAGAAGCTGCCGGCGATGATCTATTCATTCGTCTCTTATAGGCTGTTTAACCATAATGCTTTCTAATCCATTTTTATTACCCCCTCTATTACTTCTAGCGAGCGCCATCGGTCTCTGGCAACCACAGCACTTAACGCCCTATCAGAGCTATATTAGTGGGCTCTTGGCAGCCATCATGTTCGCGATGGGCAGTAGTTTACGCTTTGCTGATTTCAGTCGCGCATTGAAAAGAGTTCGCGTCTTATTGCTTGCTATGATTTTGCAATTTGGCTGCATGCCGCTAATTGCTTGGCAATTGGCTGTTTACTTTGAACTTGGTTTGGACTTTTCTACTGGATTGATTCTTGTTGGCTGTGTTGCTGGAGGAACTGCCTCTAACCTGATGTGCTTTTTAGCACGGGGTGACGTTGCTTTATCGATAAGTCTGACAGCGATTTCAACCCTTTTATCCGTGCTCTTAACACCGCTGCTTGCGGCCAATTATCTGGATCAAATCATTTACGTGCCCGCGCTGGCACTGGCAACTAACATCCTTCAAATCGTGATAATACCGGTATTTATCGGCTTGCTGCTAAACCAGCTGACAGGGCGCTTTCTGGAGCCATTTCAGCGTATCTCAGCAGCACTTTCAACAGTCTTGATTGCGATCATCGTTGCCATTATCGTGGCGCTTAATCATGATCGACTTGGGCAGTTAAGTGGCTTACTGCTTGCGCTTGTACTATGCCACAATCTACTTGGATTAAGCCTAGGCTTTATACTCGGTCTATTACTGACTAAAGATCATCGCATAGCACGTACCTTAGCTTTTGAAACAGGCATGCAAAATTCTGGACTGGCGGTTGTACTGGCAGTAAAATTCTTTGGTGGAATGGTTGCGGTACCTGCGGTATTGTTTTCCATCATTCATAATCTAAGCGGATCTTTGCTAGCCTCATATTGGGCTCGCAGGGAATCAACCAAGTAAAGATGAGACTAAATGAAAAACGTTATTTCTAGTGTTTTAATATTAAGCGCATGGGCACTGACCCTATATCTTGCTAACAACTTATTTGCTGGCAACTTTAACAGCGAAATGAGTTGTCAGACAGCTTGTCGAGAAACTCTCTATTGGAGTGCTATTGGATTTGCTCTACCAGGTACCTTGCTAGCCATCTTTAATATCATGCAGTCAAGAGACTCACTGCTAGCAAAGGCAAACTTATTATTAGGCTTTGGTCTAATTTCAATTCTATTTAGTATCATGCTGATTGCAGCATTAGGTACCTAAAAGAAATTAAGCACACTTCTGCATTTAATTTTAGGCGAATACATCAGGCTCGTGCATAGTCTGCCGCCTTACCGAGCCAGCGCTGAGCCAATAAAGGGATACGCTGTGGGTGTTCACGCATCAGCCATTGTGCACAACGTTGTACCTCTGGCAATAAAGCGGCATCTCTGACTAAGTCAGCCATGCGTAATCTGACATCACCAGACTGCTTGGTTCCCAAGACTTCGCCGGGACCACGTAATTCCAAATCAATGGCTGCCAACTTAAAACCATCTGTGGATTTTCTTAAGGCATCAATACGCTTTCTTGCATAGTCGCCTAAGGGACTGCTATACATTAATACGCAACTACTCTGTTGTCGTCCTCGCCCAACTCGACCACGTAATTGATGTAGCTGCGCCAAGCCAAAGCGTTCGGCATTCTCAATCACCATCAATGTTGCATTGGGTACGTTAACACCCACTTCAATCACCGTGGTTGCTACCAACACCTGTACCTTTTGCTGTGCAAAATCCTGCATAGTTTGATTCTTTTCAGGTGATGCTAGTTTCCCATGGACTAGGCCAACCGTAACACCATGGAGTTGTTGGCAAAGATTGTCATAGGTCTCTATCGCTGTTTGGCAAAGTAATGTTTCAGACTCTTCAATCAGACTACAAACCCAATAAACCTGTGCACCTTCAGCACAAGCTTGCCGAATACGGTCTATGACTTCAGCTCTGCGAGTATCTGCTATTGCTACTGTCTTAATCGGTTGACGACCCGGTGGCATCTCATCGATGATTGAATGATCAAGGTGTGCATACATACTCATGGCTAAGGTTCTTGGGATAGGTGTTGCTGTCATGATTAGTTGATGAGGGTGGCATTGCTCTTGCAAGCCCTTGTCACTCAGTGTCATCCGTTGATGCACACCAAATCGATGTTGTTCATCAGTGATGCATAAAGCAAGATTTTTGAATTCCACCTCATCTTGAAATAAGGCATGTGTGCCAACAATAATCTGTGCAGTGCCAGAGGCAATCAACGCTAGGGTCTCATTACGTTGTTTGCGTTTGAGGCTTGATGTTAACCAAACGACATTTATACCTAAGGCTAATAATTCCTCACTAAAATAGCGGTAGTGTTGCTCAGCAAGTAATTCAGTGGGCGCCATTAAGGCAGTTTGTAAGCCTTTTTCAGCGGCCTCTAAGCTACTCAATAAGGCAACCACTGTCTTGCCACTACCGACATCGCCTTGCAGCAGTCTCATCATCGGCGTGCCCGCTTTCAGGTCATCTCGTATCTCTGCTAATACTCGCTGTTGCGCAGTAGTTAACTGATATTCAAGATCGCGTTCAAACACCTGCGCTAGTTGACCATCAGTCTGTATTGGCCTTGCTTTACGCTGATGTGCAGTTTCCCGTAATTGTAGAAAGGCTAGATGATGAGTAACTAATTCATCAAAAACTAATCGTTGCTGAGCCGGATGTTTTTGATTCAACAACAGCTCAGATTCATGACTGTTACTAGGCTGATGTAGGCTGATCAAGTCAGCCACTAAGGTAGGACTATGATCAGTCGAATATTCTTTTAGCAGATCATCAAAGTGCTCAGAATTTTTTTGTGCCCAAGATAAGGCCGCTTGAATCATTGATTGCAGTCTACGTTGTTGTAGACCTTTGGTTAGTTGATAGACCGGTTCAAGATGTTGTTGCAAGATGACTTCTTCGGCATCAGCTAACAACCTATATTTTGGGTGAACCATTTCAAGCTTACGCGCGACAAGCCTAGCCTCACCTGAGCAGAGAACTCTTTGTCCTTCTGTAAATGCCTGTACCTGACTTTTATTGAAGTAGAAAAAACGCAGCTGCAACTCACCGCTATCATCACGCAGCGAGACAGTTAACATTCGACGCCGGCCAAAGACAACTCTGGCAGAAACGACCTGTGCAATAATCTGTGCGTCACAGGGCGCTTGTATCTGATTAATCTGATCGATCTTAGTTCTATCTTGATAGCGCAGTGGCAGGTGAAATAACAAGTCAAAGACTGTATTAATATTCAGCTTCGCCAGCAGTTCCAAGCCTTTATCAGTAACTCTAGGCAGATCAGATAACGCTATCACGAAATACTTATAACTCTAAGATAGCGTCCATTTCAACGCCGGCATTTTTCGGTAATGATGCCACACCAATTGCTGCACGTGCGGGATAAGGCTGTTGAAAGTATTCAGCCATGATTTCATTAACAGTTGGGAAGTGGCTTAGGTCAGTAAGAAATATATTCAACTTTGCAATGTCTTGCAAACTGCCACCAGCAGCACCAGCAACCGCTGAAAGGTTATCAAAGACCCTGCGAATCTGTACTGACATATCGCCTTCCACTAACTCCATAGTTTCTGGCACCAGGGGTATTTGGCCTGACATATAAACTGTTTGATTCACTTTAACTGCCTGTGAATAAGTGCCTATGGCTTGTGGTGCTTTATCAGTAGTGATGATGGTTCTTGACATGAATAACTCCGATTCGTGTAGAGGTTTTAATATAGGTGCTAGAGTTTTTACTTAACCACGTGTGCGTGTGACCTTATAGACACTAGGCACACTGCGCAGTGTACGAATAATATCTGCCAAGTGTTTACGATTACGCACATCGAATGAAATAGTTATGGTAGAACTTGCCCCGTCTTTTTCTTCAAAAACAATATTTTCAATGTTTGAGTCTGCACTGGCAATCCTGGCTGCAAGTGTTGCCAGTACGCCACGTTCATTTACCGTCAGCACTCTAACCTCAACAACAAATGCCTGTTGTGATGCTGATGACCATGTCAGCGCAATTACGTTATGTATTGCCGCTTTCTTATGATTGATGTTGTGGCATGTTTCTCTATGTATGACTAATCCCTTACCACTACTAATAACACCAATAATGGCATCACCGGGTATGGGGTGGCAGCATTTCGCATAGTTAACAACAACTCCTTCAGTACCATCAATCGCTATTGGCAATGACATCTTCTTTTGCTTGCTGCTTTGTTTCTTTGCTTCAGCCTTGCCTTTTAATAACGACCCGGCCATTAACTCAGCAACACTTTCACCAAGACCAATCTGTTCAAACAGGACATCTATGTTTTCTATCTTTAATTCTTTGCAGTAGGTGTTTAACGCGAGGTCACCTACTTCCTTTAATGAACTGGAGTGTTGTGCAAGTGCTGAGTCTAATAAACGTTTACCGAGTAATACGGCTTCCCCAGTGTGTAGGTTCTTTAGATAGTGACGAATATTATTACGTGCTTTATTAGTAACAACAAAATTCAACCATGCTGGCTTTGGTCTTGCTTGCGGCGAGGTGTGCACTCTGACCGTTTGTCCACTTTCTAACTTAACGCTCAACGGAAGTAATTTACGCTCCAGTGTTACCGAGATACAGGTGTTACCTAAATCTGAATGAACAGCATACGCAAAGTCGACTGCTGAGCTTCCCTTTGGTAAAACGATAATGTCACCTGCAGGTGTGAAAGCGTAGATCTCCTCAGGAAAGAGGTCTACTTTCACATGCTCTAGAAATTCAATCGAGTTACCTGTGCTCTGTTGAATATCTATGATTTCCTTTAGCCATGAACTCGTATAGGTATTCGAGTCTTTGATGTTTTTTCCACCCTGCTTCGACTTATACATGAAATGTGCCGCTATGCCTGACTCTGCAATGACGTCCATATCTTCTGTACGGATCTGCACCTCAATAAGAATCCCATGCGGTCCAAACAAGGTTGTGTGTAGGGATTGATAGCCATTCTTTTTAGGAATCGCGATATAATCCTTAAAGCGACCGGGCACTGGTTTATATAAGTTATGCATCATCCCTAAAGCGCGATAGCAGGTATCTAAATCCTTGACTAAAAGCCGGGTTGCGTAGACGTCATAGACTTCAGAGAAGGAGATATGCTTTGCCTTCATCTTTTTGTAGATACTGTAGATGTTTTTCTCACGGCCAAATATGCGTGATTCTATATCTGCATTTTCTAGTTGCGCACAGATAGACGCTTCGACACCGCGCATCACTTCTTTACGATTACCGCGATTCTTTCTTACAACATCACTCAATACTTGGTATCGCATGGGATGCATCGCTTCGAAGGCCAAGCGTTCTAGCTCTAAACGTAGCTTATGCATGCCCAGACGCTGTGCGATTGGGATGTATATATCGATTGTCTCTTTCGCAATGCGCCTGCGCTTGTCTGCTGGCATCACACCGATGGTGCGAAGGTTATGTGTTCGATCAGCCAGCTTAATTACGATGATGCGAATATCATGCACCATGGCCAACATCATCTTTCTAAAATTTTCGGCCTGCGCTTCAACTCGCGTTGGAAATTTGAGGTGCGTCAGCTTACTAACACCATCCACAAGATGGGCGACGTCTTTACCAAACATCTCAAGGATCTGTTCTTTTGCAGTCGGCGTATCTTCGATTACATCATGCAAAATCGCGGCAGTAATACTTTGTCCATCCATGCGCATCTCGGCCATAATTTTGGCGACTGCTAAAGGATGATAAATGTAGGGTTCGCCGGAAAGACGTTTCTGTCCATCATGCGCCTCGGCGCTGAACAGATAGGCTCTATAGATTTCTTTTACTTGAGCGGATTCTAGATAGGATTCTAGTAATTCTAATAACTCGCTGACAAGAAAGCGCGAGGGACTGCTTCGGTTGAGCGCGGCGCCAGGTTGGTCAGATGCCGCACTTACCATTTCGTTCTCTGAATATCCTAAACGTTATTCTTCTGCCGCCGGATCAGTAGCAACCGCGGTAACCGTAACTGGGGTTATGCTTGCTTCTGCTTCGGGGTCATCTTCTAATTGACTTAGCTCCACACCAATTTCGGCACGTAATAAGGCTGTTGCAGCATCTAATTCTTCAGCTTCTTGGAGGAATAATTCTTCTGCATCCGGTCTTACCTTTTCTTCTAGGTATTCTACGGTGATTAACTCTTCAGCTATTTCACGTAAAGCAACCACTGTTGGCTTGTCATTTTCCCACTCAACTAGAGGCTCTGAACCCATTGCGATCTCACGTGCACGCTTGCTTGCAACTAGGATCAGCTTAAATCGGTTATCTAGCTTTTCTAAACAATCTTCTACCGTAACTCGGGCCACGTCATACTCCAATTAGATTTCTTCACGCGAAGGCAGTGAATAGTAGACGATTTCCGCCTCCGGCTCTAGTTTTCCTGCGCTAAATACATCGTTTATGAGCTTATAATTTGCTCAATTTGCTCAATAGTCGGCTCTTTTACTGAATCTGAAGCTGAAAATAGGCCCATTAGACTCTGTAAACTCCCCTCAAAATCATCATTGATCAAAACATGATCAAACTCATTGTAATGGCTCATTTCGGCTACAGCCTGCTGCATACGCCCTGCAATAACCTCTTCACTGTCTTGCCCGCGAGCCCGCAGACGCTCTTCTAGTATACTTAGACTCGGTGGTAGAATGAAGATCGTCACACAATTAGCCTCATATTGACGAATCTGCCGTGCACCCTGCCAATCAATATCCAAAACCGCATCAAAACCAGCGTTCACTAGCTCACTAAGCGCTTTTTTCGAGGTTCCGTAAGCATGATCAAAAACACGTGCATACTCAATAAACTCATCATTTTCGACCATTCGCATAAAGTCGACTTCATCCACAAAATAATAGTGCTGGCCATCCAGTTCGCCAGGCCGAGGAAGACGACTAGTATGTGATACCGCAGCGGCCAAATGAGGCATCTTTTCACGCGCTGCTTTGAGTAAACTACTCTTGCCACCACCAGAAGGGGCAGAGAGTATAAAAAGGGTTCCATTTTTCATTGATCAGGCTCTTGAGGGATTTTCAGCATTACTTTTTGCCCATCTACTATCGCTGCCAGTGGCCACTCTAAGTAGTAACACTAGAGGTTTTCAAATAATGACTAATAAAGACTTTGGGTTAGCTAGATATTAATTATTGTCTGCATGGCGCTGAGACTCTATACTTCATTGCCTATAATAATGCCGATTTTAAAAACCGGTTACCATAACTATATATTGCTGGAGTCCAGATGAAGTACGATATTTCCGCATTACTCGTTGGAATCGTGGTTATCGCCGCTGCCTTGGTGATGGCTTTCGTTTTTCCATAAAGATATTCCTGTGCAGAAAGCACTACAATCCGTAGTGCCTTCTATGCAGTTACCTTTTCAGACTTTTCAAATCCCTAAGCCTGCTTTCCATAAGAGGCCCTGACTTACCCAATCCGTTCATCTCTTAAACGCAATAAGCTTCTAATGCTAATCTTCTTCGTTATCTTCTAATACCTTGGCAAGTAAGCCGTGGCGTACATCACGCCCCTCTTCAGCAAAGACAATATGCTCGCAGAGATTTTTTGTATGATCACCAATTCTTTCTATCGATCTCGCACACCATAATATACCTAGTGTTGGCTCGACTAGCTCAGGGTCACGACCTAAAGATTCACTTAGAGATTGCACCAACGTGTCGTAATCGTTATTTACCTGCTTATCTAGAACTGCTGTTTTATAAGCAGCAAGGCTATCCATGCGAGCTAGAGCATCAAGAGCACTACGCAACATAAAGCGCACTTGCTCGCCTAGTAGTTGCAGTGCATTAAGATGATTTTTCTTTGGTGCGCAGGTAGCTAACTTAATCGCATAGCGGCCAATCTTTTCCGCCTCATCTCCGATCCGTTCAAGATCAGTAATGGTTTTCATCATAGAAAGCACTAGGCGTAGATCATTGGCAGCTGGCTGACGTAGGGCAATAATACGATTACATTCTTCATCGATGGCCACTTCAATGGCATTAATCTGATGGTCATTGCCAGCCACCTGTTGCGCGAGGACACTATCGGCATTCAGTAATGCCAGTAGACTATTTTCTACCTGCATTTCAACCAATCCACCCATCTTCAGTACTTGATGCTTAATGGCTTCAAGATCCTTATCAAAAAGATGGGAAATATGGTCGCCTGCTATACGTTCACCCATGAAACTTCCTCCGTTAAATTCTACTATTAACTATTCTACACCTACTCTATAAAACACATTGAATCGATAACTTAAGAACCTAGTTAACCGTAACGACCGGTAATATAGTCTTCAGTTTGACGTTCCCCCGGTGCTGTGAAAAGCACATTAGTAGGGCCGAACTCAATCAACTTACCCAGATATAAAAATGCGGTGTAATCGGATACTCGTGCTGCTTGCTGCATATTGTGCGTAACAATGACCACTGTATATTGAGACTTCAATTCAGCAATCAACTCTTCAATTTTTAATGTCGAGATTGGGTCTAATGCCGAGGCTGGCTCATCTAACAAGAGCACCTGTGGCCGCACTGCAATTGCTCTAGCAATGACTAGACGCTGTTGCTGACCACCTGACAAACTAAAGGCATTGTCTTGTAGACGGTCACCGACCTCACCCCATAAGGCAGAGTTCACTAAGGACCACTCAACCCGATCTTCAATTTCAGTTCGATTGGTAATGCCTTGTAAGCGCAAACCATAAGCCACATTCTCAAAGATTGTTTTTGGGAATGGATTAGGCTTCTGAAAAACCATGCCTACCTGTTGACGTAATTCAGTAACATTAACGTCTCGTGTATTAATGTCTTGACCATGTAGTTTCATTTGACCACTGATGTTAATACCATCGATCAGATCATTCATGCGGTTCATACAACGCAACAGAGTCGACTTACCGCAACCACTGGGACCAATAAAAGCAGTTGCACGATTAGTTGGAATCTTTAAATTAATATCAAAGAGTGCTTGTTTCGTACCATAGCTCAATGAAAAATCTTCGCAGGTTATACAGATATCTTCCTGATCAATGGATCGAGACGGTTGATTCTGAAACAAGTCTGATGAAATGTTGGGTGTTGCCATAACGTGACCTTTCTATTGTTCTAGTGTGCGATATTTTTCGCGGAGATGATTGCGAATATAAATTGCGGTTAGATTCAGTAAAATAATCACCGCTACCAGTATTAATGCTGTCGCATAAACCAAGGGTCTTGCTGCCTCGACATTAGGACTCTGAAAGCCAACATCATAAATATGAAAACCAAGATGCATGAACTTTCGCTCTAGATGGAGGAATGGTGCGTTCATATCCAGTGGTAAAGAGGGCGCTAACTTCACCGCTCCAACTAACATTAGCGGTGCAACCTCACCCGCAGCTCGAGCCACAGCTAAAATTAATCCTGTCATCATTGCTGGACTGGCCATCGGAATAACAATACGCCAGAGTGTTTCTGCTTTGGTAGCACCCAAGGCTAAGGAGCCTTCTCTAACTGACCTTGGAATTCGTGCCAAGCCTTCTTCAGTAGCAACAATCACCACCGGCACTGTTAATAACGCTAGAGTAAGCGAGGCCCACATCAAACCACCCGAACCAAAAGTGGGTGATGGCAAAGCCTCTGGGTAGAATAACTGATCTATATTCCCACCAAGTACATAGACAAAAAAGCCTAGACCAAATACGCCGTAGACAATAGATGGCACACCTGCAAGATTATTAACAGAGATGCGAACTAGACGAGTAACAAACCCTTGCTTTGCGTACTCACGCAAATAGATTGCAGCAATAACACCGAAAGGTGTGACAATAATGGACATCAATAAGACCATCATTACAGTACCAAAAATTGCTGGGAAAATACCGCCTTCCGTATTGGCCTCTCTTGGATCATCACTAACAAAATCAATCAGATTACCAAAGTAGTGTCCCACCTTGGTCAAAGTGGACATGGCATTAGGACGAGTCGCCTTGACGACCTTAGAAAGATTAATGCTGACTTCTTCACCAGTCATTACATGCAGCGTTACGGCATCACGTCGAATCTCAGCATAGAGAACATCTAAGCGCGATTTCAAGGCCTCATAATCTTCATCTAGCGCTGCTTTCTTTGTTGCCATCCCAGCTTTTTCGTCAGCCTCATCACGCCCTGCTAGTTCCATCGCGCGAGTTTGCAGTCGTAGTTTTTCCATCTTGAAATTGATTGCACCAATTTCACTTTTTTCGATTTTACTAATGCGATCGCGTAATTCGTCTACGCGTTTTACTCGTGGGCTTAGTTCATCCCAAAGATCTTCCATACTTGTTTGTACGCTGACGCCATTCTCTTCTATCGCAACGAGTTCACCATAAAAGTTTCCCCATTCTGTACGCTCGAGCACGATCAAATCTTGCGGCAGACTAGCACTGTTTTCTAAGGGTGAAAGAGTCAGACGAAAATCAAAACCATAGACATCACGATTACCAATCTTGAGTAATGTACGCTCTACAAATTCTTCTTCAAAGTTATGCTTAACACCCGCTTCACGCAGCTGCCTTGCCGAGACACTCTCTGTTTTTGCGCGCTCACCAATCAGCTTTGTTATGCCACCATTCTCCGCATATTCAATCTGCCAAATGGCTTTTGGCCAGAAGTGACCTAAGCCACGAACTGCAATCAATACCAGTAAGCCGATCACCATAATCATACTGATGGACACGGCACCCGCATTCAACCAAACCCAGGGTGTTCCGCTTTGGAAAAATCCAATTTTTTTATTATCTGTCATAACTAGTAAACCTATAAGGTCGCGTATTTCCTGCGCAAGCGTTGGCGAACAATCTCAGCAATGGTGTTAAAGAAGAAGGTAAACATAAACAAGACGAAAGCGGCTAAGAATAAGATGCGGTAATGCGTGCTATCCACTTCTGACTCCGGCAGCTCTACAGCAACATTTGCTGACAGCGTGCGCATGCCTTCAAAAATACCGAAGTCCATTACCGGTGTATTACCTGTCGCCATTAAGACAATCATGGTTTCACCAACTGCACGGCCAAAACCAATCATAACGGCTGAAAAGATACCCGGACTGGCTGATGGCAGAACAACTCGAACCAAGGTCTGCCATGGTGTTGCACCCAGCGCCAGTGATCCTGAGGTTAGATGTTTTGGCACACTAAAGATGGCATCTTCTGCGATTGAGAAAATCGTTGGGATAACAGCAAAACCCATCGCAATACCGATAATTAATGCATTACGTTGATCAAACCCTATCCCCAGACTCTCACTCATCCATATCCGGATGTTACCTTCAAACAAGGCAGCTTCAACCGCAGTGGAGGCACTCATGCATAACATCACAATGCTAATGATAGGCAAGGCTAAAATAGCGGCTTCCCATCCTTCTGGAATCTTACTCTTGATCTCAAAGGGTAGGCGCCACCAAATCAATGCCGCTAAGATAATGCCTAGTGGCACAAAGATGAGGACAAAAACAACACCCGGCAGGTGCTGCTCAATATAAGGGGCTAGCCATAAACCCGCTAGGAAACCGAGAATCACGGTAGGCAAGGCCTCCATGATTTCAATCGATGGCTTGACCAAGGTACGCATCTTTGGACGCATGAAATATGCCGTAAAGATTGCACCACAAATGGCCAATGGCATTGCAAATAACATCGCATAAAAGGCGGCTTTGATGGTACCAAAGGTCAACGGAATTAGACTGTACTTAGGCTCAAAGTCGCTGCTTGCTGATGACGACTGCCAAATATAATCTGGCTTTTGATAATCCTCGTACCAGACCTTACCCCAAAGACCAGATGCCGAAGATTCTGGATGATGGTTATCGAGACCCCAGCTGCTTATCTGGCCTAGTGAATCCTCGATTAATAAGATATCTGAACGTGGTGCAATAGCGATGTGTTGCACCTCACCCTCGGTTGCGCTGATCGTCATCAGATCACGTTCGCTGGTGGTGTAGAAAAAGTTAACCTTGCCTGATTTAGCTGCTGCAACCACACCTTTGCGCAGTTGCTCACTAGCCATTTTATTGACCGCGCTGGAATCAACTTTAAATTCACGAATCTTTTTCAGGGTATAAGGAACATCACCAACAGCTCTAACTTTAAACCACTGACTGACCACACCACTGTCATCACCGACTAATACTGAGATACCACCAATCAACCACTCTATGCTGGTTGGCTTACTACTTTTATTGGTAACGTCGATCACTTCTTGAAGATCTGGACTAGCAACATCTCGAATATCATAGAGCGCAAGAGTGCCCCTATCATCAAGTACATAGGCCCACTGCTGCTCAGGATCTACTAATAAGGCAACCGGCTCATGGCTACTATTAAGGAAGCTGTTATCGATTTCCTCAAGGACAACATCATCATTAATGAAGGAGCTCACTTTTTCAAATCCTGTGAGGCCTAGTTGCCCCTCTTGGTTTTGAAAGAAAACTGTCAGACTCTCTTCATTCTCACCAACCGCAAACTGGGTGAGGGCAGACTCACTTAAAGCGATGACTTCCTGACCAAAGGGGTAAACCACTTTCGGGTGGATAATACGCTCTGTCTCGGTGAATTCGAGATCATATTCATGCGTGAAAAACAGCAGGCCACCGGACTTCAGGTTAGCGGCTAATAAACGACTGGCTTCACTGACATTGCGCACACTGAGCACTGCATCATCGTCACTTATAGGGAGTTTATAATTTATGACCGATTGGCCGTTAGTGACATCAAAAAACAGCACACTGCCATCTTTAGTGACACGGAATGCAATCTCTGCCTGCTCTTCAACTCCGAGTATTAATGACGGCCCCAGAGTAACGCTCGGCAATTCATAGCGCGCACTTTCATGGACTTCTGGCTCCTCAAACAAGGGGTAAACCACGCTCAATAGAAAAATGAAGATTAGCGCAATCGCACCGATCACAGCGGCACCACCCACCTGCACCACTCGCATCATCATTTCATCTTTGATTTTACGCCAGCGCCAGTTGACCTTCGCCTGTGTTTCGATCGTTGAAGTCGCTTTATCCATTAGCCAAACCAGAATTAATTAAGTACTTTTGTGAACCTAAGTTATAAGCCACAAGCGCATAAAAAAAGAGAGGCTCAGGATAGTACCTGAGCCTCTCTTTATCTAGCATAAATTGAATCGAGGACTATTTACAGACCCAAGCCCGACAGGGATTTTTTAATTACGCTAGCCGGCAGAGGAATGTAACCATCTTTTACCACTACTTTCTGGCCAACACGTGATAACACGAGTTTAACGAACTCCGCTTCTAGAGGAGATAACGCCTTGTTTGGGTGCTTATTAACGTAAACATAGAGGAAACGCGCTAGTGGATAAGTTCCTGCTACCGCTGACTCGGTGGTCGGTGCAACAAATTTAGTCTTACCCGACTTAGCTAAAGGCAATGCACGCACACCGGTTGTGCGATAACCGATACCTGAATAACCAATCCCATTTAATGACGCAGTAACCGACTGCACAACAGAAGCTGAGCCCGGCTGCTCATTCACACCTGATTTGAAGTCACCCTTACACAGTGCTTTCTTTTTAAAGTAACCATAAGTACCTGAAACTGAGTTACGGCCAAACAACTGCACGTCTTTTCGAGCCCACTCACCACTGAGACCCAAATCACCCCAGTTAACGACGTTAGTTTTCGCGCCACATTTACGTGTACTCGAGAATATGGCATCAACCTGATCAATAGAGAGGCCCTTAATTGGGTTATCTTTATTAATGAAGACAGCCAATGCATCGATAGCTACTGGAATGGCTGTTGGCTTGTAGCCATATTTTGACTCAAAAGCAGCAATTTCTTTGCTCTTCATCTTGCGGCTCATTGGGCCCAGGTTTGACGTTGCTTCGGTTAGCGCCGGCGGTGCCGTTGAAGAACCTGCAGCTTGGATTTGAATGTTCACATTAGGATAGAAACGCTTGTACTCTTCTGCCCAAAGAGTCATCAAGTTGGCCAAGGTATCAGAGCCTACAGACGATAAATTACCCGATACGCCACTCGCCACCGCATAGTCAGCAATAGCCTCATCTATTTTAGGTTCCGCGATTGCAGTGCTGCTAGAGGCTAGTAATACCGCCATTACTCGAATAAGACACTTAAAATTCATGATATCTCCATATAAATCAATTGCTTAGGTCATATTACAATACTGTGAAGCAGTCACTAATGCCTCAGCTACGATCCATACTAGTACTCAATTCTTACAGCAATATTACAATCGCTAAATATCTTCTAATTTACTCACATTGTTCTTGTGGGAAGATCATCTCGACATAGGTGCCAACACCAATTTCACTACTGATCTGTAGCTTTCCTGAGTGCCGCTCTATGACATGTTTAACAATGGATAATCCCAAACCGGTACCACCGGTATCTCGAGAACGGCCTTTATCGACACGATAAAAGCGTTCTGTAATATGTGGCAGATGTCTGGCGGCAATACCCTCGCCATGGTCTTGCACGCTGAGCTTGGTACTACCATCTGATAATTGTTTCCAGACAATATTGATCGCTGTCTCAGATTCAGTATATTTAACCGCATTATCAACGACATTGCGGATCACACTTTGTAGTTCAGTGATATTACCTACCAGCTTCACTTCAGTTTCACAGCGGAGCGTCAGTGGTTGCCCGCAGTAATGTGGAGAGGCCTCAACCAGCGCTTTGGTTTCCTCTAACAAGACCACCATATCCACTGCCTCGACTACGCTCTGTGAACTCAAGGTACTCTCTAATTTTGACAGTGCTAATAAATCTTCAAGTAAATTCTTCAAGCGTAGTGATTGATCAAGTGCACCATCAACACCATGCCGAACTCGTGCCGGCATACTGTC
This sequence comes from Gammaproteobacteria bacterium, assembly GCA_029253965.1. GTDB lineage: Bacteria > Pseudomonadota > Gammaproteobacteria > UBA4575 > UBA4575 > UBA4575. The sequence goes on along the minus strand of JAQWYM010000004.1, from coordinate 6,283 downwards.
TTCACTTGTAAGTGACTCTAGATAGCCAATAATTACCGTTAACGGCGTTCGCATCTCGTGCGAAGCATTGGTTACAAATGCTTTACGTACGCGCTCCAGTCGGAGTATATCCTTATGATCTTGGACGTAAAATAAATGCCTTTGCTGAGAATAGGGGATGATTTTGAGCATGAGGTCACGCTCAACACTGCCCGGCGAAGAAAACTCTAAAGGTTCTGTGTAATCAGCCGCCTGCAGGTAGTGTGCAATCAATGGATCACGAACGATATTACCAACCGGCTGACCGACGTCTTGCAGGGGGTCGATTCCTAGGAGTAGTTTTGCCGCAGGGTTTGACCATTCCACACGGTGCTGCCTATCAATGATCAACATCGCATCAGGCATGGCATCAGTTGCAGCATCAAAGCGATTGAGCAGCTCTTCCAGTCTTTTCCGCTGGCGATCACTGGCTCGCTTGACGGCAACAACTGCCTTCACAATATCACCTGCAGAACCAGGAATATTAGGCGTTGCCTCAGCGATGACACCCTCTACTAGCCATTCACGAATACGCGCCAACTTAGAGAGAAGTCGTAAGATATGAAAAAATAGAACCGCGCCAATAGAGAGCGCCCAATAACCGGAAATCAGGCCCAGCAGTAAGCCAGCTAGCAACGCTAGCACGGCATATTGAATATCAGCCCAGCTCAGTGAAAGTCTCACTCTTTATGCCACCAAGAACAGGTAGCCATAACCACGTACAGTCTGAATCATCTTGTCACAGCCATGTGGCTTTAAGAGTTTACGCAGTCGTAGGATATGCACGTCAACCGTCCGTTCCTCAACAAATTTACTTCGGCCCCAAACAAAATCAAGTAGTTGCGCTCGACTGTATACTTTTTCTGGATGGCTCATGAAAAACTCAAGTAACTTAAACTCAGTGGGGCCAGCATCTAATTCATTATCGTTAATAAGAATAGTATGTTTGTCCAAATCTAATATCAGCACACCATTGGATAAACGGTTTTTGTCATTGCTCCCCGAACGCCTAATCGCTGCACGGATACGTGCTGATAACTCTTTCACCGAAAACGGTTTAGTTATGTAGTCATCCGCACCAGCATCTAGGCCTTCGACCTTATTCTGCTCCTCTGTTTTAGCTGTCAACATAATCACAGGAATACTCGATAATACTTCATCACGTTTTATGCGTCTTACCATCTCTAAGCCTGAGACATCTGGCAACATCCAGTCCATCAAAATCAGATCAGGCGTGTGGGTATTTAAATACTCCGAGGCTTGCCGCCCATTAACGGCATCGACTACTTTATATTCATCGCCATCAAGAGCAAAAAAAACCATCTCTCGGATTGGCTTTTCATCTTCTACTAAAAGAATTGTATGTTTAGCCATAGGCGCAGGATAACCCTTATTTGTGCTGTTCGCGAGATTAAGATTCATCACTCCTAAGCTCCTAATTTATAATATAAAAATACCAAAAAAATCAGTCAATCATGCTCATCTTGAAGAAAATTGAAGCAAAAAAATGGGGCAGTTAAAACTGCCCCACCGATGACTGCTTGAAGTACAGATGATCTATTTGAATTTAAACTGCAGATCAGCCTGCAAGATCTTCGAGTCTTCGTTTGCACCACCGCTGTAGTTTTCACATTCTGAATCATAATAATCTAGGCCAAAATTAATGTTCTTTGCTAGACCCAGCTTAAAGCTGACTTCATCAGATTTGAAACCGGTACCACCATCACAGCGATCTGAATCTGGGAAGATATCAGCCCATGCATCGCGCTCTAAATCGGCATGAATGTACTTCACTTGCCACTGACCCAACTTCTTAACTTTGCTATCACCAAACTTGAAGCCTAGCGCATAACCTGTTTCGTCATCACTCGGATCATCGGCTTGAATGTATTCAGCAAACACCACCGCCATCTTTGTAGCAGATAGCTTCATACCTAACTCAGCCGCTAAACTATAGGAATCATATTCATAAGTTGCTTTACCATCAGTTAACGAGTTAGTGCCGGCAGATACGCCAGACTCATAGCCTGCACCCTCTTGATTATCGAATGCATAGTAAGTTGCAGCGAGGTTACCGAAGACATCAGCCGATTTGAACTTTTGACCTATTTGCAAAAAAGTTAAATTTTGATCATCGCCGTCAGCCTTCTCTTCTTCTAGGAAAAAATGACCGATGTTTGCATAGATCTTACCGATGCCATTTTTAGTCTGCAGGTGTGCTGCAAAACCTTCAGGGTTAATGTCACCGTCCCATAGTAGGTCAGTAGGTGCCCAAAGGATTGGCTTACGTTTCATCTTACCGCCATACAGAATGGCAAAATCATTAGCCTCCCATTTAGCGTAGGCGTAATCCATGACCAGCCCTTTAGATTCAAAATTATCATCCATGGTTTCATTTGTTGAACGTGGATCAACACCACCTGAAGCAAAACCAATGGCGACGCTGACATCCTCTACAACCTGTCCTTCTGCACCAAAACGAGCACGGTAACGATAGCGAGTGCGTGATGGGTCTGCTGAATCATCTACATTCTGCCATTGACGGCGAAGGCGAAGATCCCCTTGAAGTTTTATCCGTGAAGCCCATGCCATTTTATCGGTTACTTCCTTAACATCAGAGACCTTTTCTGAAGCCACCTTATCAATATGTGCTAGCATTCTTTCCTTGTCAGCAGCCACATAGTTCTTGAGAACACTGTATGCATCTGCATCGATGGTGCCGTTGGCATGCAACACATCAATCAACTGAAGCATTGCGTCGTTTGCTGCAAATGACTGACTAGAAAATGCCGTAAGGCCACTAATTAGTACACCAGCAAGCGCTGAACGTAGAACTTTAATCTTCATTATTATCTCTCTCATAAAAAGTAGGTGTGGATCGAGATGTCAGTTTCTTAAGTGAACTACACCTGGATTTATTACAACTCGAGAGGGATGTTATCGACCAAATATTACAGATGTATTAAAAAAATAATATTTTTATCTCAAGCAAAAAAGTAGCCTTAGTAAAAGTATTATCTAATAAAGACATTTTGTATGAGCGAGATCAGTGATAGATTTTTTTAAGAGGCTTGGGCAAATTATGGACTTAGTCCGCTTGCATGGATAACTTGGAATGGAGAGATGGTGGCCTACTGATGATAAAGTCAGCCGTGTATTTGATAGTAAAGTTTTTTGTGACGCATAACTAGAGCTGGGCACTTAAGACAGCAACTGTCATTGGCCACTCTAGCCTTCAAAAACTATTGACCGCTAGATCATAGGCTGCCGTTTTTTTTCAGTGCTAAGCTCATATTTTGCAGTAACAGACTTAAGCCTTTTATAAAAATAGCCACGCTATAAAAACAAAAGACTTAATACTGAATAATAAGTCAGCCAAGCAATTAACGCTTGCGCCAACTCGTACCCTCAGCCTTATCAATGATCTCTATATTCATCGCAAGCAGTTGGTTGCGAATTTCATCAGCACGCGCATAGTTTTTATCAAGTCGTGCCTGCTGTCTTTGCAGCAACAGGTCATCAATCATAGCGGCATCATCAATACTTGCACCAAACCATACTGCTGGTTTCACTTGCAACAAACCCAGTTGCTCACTGCATTCGATTAAGGCGGTCTTTAATTCGGCACGACGTTCTGCATCGGTTTCAATATTTGATTGCTTAGCGAGTACGTGTAATTCACTCATAGCCAGCGGCGTATTTATATCATCACAGAGTGCCTGTTCAAACTTCGCAACAAGCTCAGCATTCACGGCCTTACCCTCGACAGTTTCAACATCATCTAATTCATCGAGTGCGCGATAGAGTCGGTCCAAACTTTTTTTCGAGGACGATAACAATTCGTCTGTCCAATCTAATGGACTACGATAATGTGTACTGAGTAAGGCATAACGCACAGCCTCACCGGGTGCTGACTCTAACAACTCTTTCAGCAGCAATACGTTACCAATAGATTTCGACATCTTTTCATGATTGACGTTTACGAAGCCATTATGTAGCCAGTAATTACAATAAGGGGCACCATCATGCGCGCAGATACTCTGTGCAATCTCGTTTTCATGGTGTGGGAAGATAAGATCCTGACCACCGCCATGAATATCGATCGATTGCCCCAGATGACGTTCAATCATTGCTGAACATTCTATATGCCAACCCGGGCGACCCTCACCCCAGGGGCTAGGCCAGGCTGGTTGTTCCGGTGTCGATGGCTTCCATAGCACAAAGTCTGCAGCCTCGCGCTTAAACGCTGCCACTTCTACGCGTGCACCAGCCAACATATCTTCTATCTTCCGGCCGGATAGCTCGCCATAGTCGCTAAACTTCGCAACATCGAATAAAACATGGCCTTCGGCTTCATAGGCAAAACCTTTGGCAATCAAGCTTTCAATCATGATGATGATCTCAGCCATATGCTCAGTGGCCTTTGGTTCAATATCAGGTAAGGCAACATTCAAGGCAGCCATATCCTGATGATAGATCTCGGTGTAACGCTCAGTGATGACATTAATCGCCACCCCTTCCTTCGCTGCTGCCGCATTAATCTTGTCATCGACATCGGTTAGGTTGCGGACATAGACGACCTCTTCAAAATGTTTTCTAAGGAGTCTAACGAGCACGTCAAAGACCACCGCCGGACGGGCGTTACCGATATGTGCATAGCTATACACGGTAGGCCCACAGACATACATGCTCACCCGCTTTGAATCTTGCGGTATGAACTTTTGTTTCTGTTTTTTGAGTGTGTTGTGCAGATAAATAGACATGGTGTGGCTTCTAATAGTCGATCTATTATCGATCGAGGAGTTAATACAGGCGAGCAACCGAAAATTCGATCAGCCCCAATAATGCGGCTTTATATTCACTGTCTGGAATAGTGACAAGCGTTGCCCTCGCTTTTTCTGACTCTTCTAACATAATTTTTTGGGTGTAATCTAATGCCTTGGTGTCTTCAATAATCTCTACGACCTGCGCCAGCTTTTCTCTATCACCATTTTCAATCACCTCACGTAACAACGCGACCTGCGTTGCCGAACCGTGTTGCATTGCGTAGATGATCGGTAGTGTTGGCTTGCCCTCAGCGAGGTCATCACCAACATTCTTGCCTAAGGTTTCACTGTCTGCACGATAATCCAAAAGATCATCAGCAACCTGAAAGGCAGTGCCTAAATGAATGCCATAGGCTGCAAAACTAGATGCCATCTGAGCGTCTTTTTGCGCTAACACTGCGCCAATTTCAGCCGCCGCCTCAAATAACTTGGCAGTTTTACACTCAATCACTGTCATATATTGCTGTTCAGTGGTGTCAGGCTCATTACAATAGAGCAGCTGCATGACCTCACCTTCAGTAATCCGATTAATGGTTGAAGCTAAAATTTGCATGATACGGACATCATTCATCGCAATCGCCATCTCAAAGGCGCGCGAGAATAAAAAATCACCCACTAGAACTGCCGACTCATTGCCCCAGATCGAATTAGCGGTTTCTTGGCCTCGACGCAGATCTGAGGCATCCACGACATCATCATGTAAGAGTGTCGCTGTGTGTAAAATTTCTATAATCGATGCGGCGACTTGGTGTCTATCTTCGGAGTAACCCGCTGCTTTTGCGGCTAAAATAGCAACAACAGGACGTAATCTTTTACCGCCACCAGCGATAATATACTCGCCCATCTGCTCGATCAGACCGACTTCTGAGCGCATATTTTCACGAATATGCTTATCAACGCCAGCCATATCATCGGCAACCAGGGCCAAAATTGCATTCAGGTTCATAGTTGTATCAAATCGGTAAGTGAGCACATAATGAATGTTCACGTAGCGCGAGGCAAGATGTTTGACCTAGCGGGTTTATCTAGATAGAATCTGGCGCTCATTTTTAAAGGTTTATGCAGATGTACGCAGTAATCGCCACCGGCGGTAAACAATATAAAGTTCGCGAGGGTGAAGTCCTTCGTGTTGAGAAGCTAGACGCGGACGAAGGCAGCACTATCGACTTCGATAAAGTCCTATTAGTCGCTTCTGACGAAGACCTCGCTGTAGGCGCACCCTACATTGATGGCAGAACAGTCAGCGCAGAGATTCGCGCTCATGGTCGCGGCAAAAAGATCGAAATCATCAAGTTTAAACGCCGTAAGCACCATCGCAAGCAGATGGGACACCGTCAGTCCTATACTGAATTATTGATTAAGAACATTAGCAAGTAGAGCAATACAATGGCACATAAGAAAGCAGGTGGTAGTACCCGTAACGGTCGCGATTCGGAATC
>JAQWYM010000083.1 GCA_029253965.1 Gammaproteobacteria bacterium | reverse complement strand
CATACACTTTACCTCTAACACTATTAGCACTCTCTTTTTCAGAGTGCTAATATTAGTTCTGTTTAATCTATTTCCTTAAATACATATGAATACTGAGCTACGTCTAAACAGCCCTCAGGATTTAGTGGTCAGCACCGGCAGCCTAGATGCTTATATCCATGCCGCCTACCAGCTACCCATCCTTTCGGCCGAAGAAGAAAATGCGCTTGCCGTTCGTCTACACGATCATGGCGACCTCGAAGCCGCACGTCTGCTTATTACTCATCATCTACGTTTTGTTGTAAAGATTGCACGTGGCTATAACGGCTATGGTCTGCAGCTTGCTGACCTTATTCAAGAAGGCAATATCGGACTGATGAAGGCGGTAAAACGCTTTAACCCTGAGGCCAATGTTCGCCTCGTGTCATTTGCTGTGCATTGGATACGAGCTGAGATGCATGAATTCATCTTACGTAACTGGCGCATTGTGAAAGTGGCGACAACCAAGGCTCAGCGCAAATTATTCTTCAATCTACGCAGCAAGAAAAAGCGCTTAGGTTGGCTCAATCATGCTGAAGTTGAAGCGGTAGCCAAAGATCTCGGCGTCACCAGCAAAGATGTCTTAGAGATGGAATCACGCCTCAGTGGCCACGACATGGGTTTTGATAATAGCGATAAGGATGATGACTCAAGCTCGCCTGCTTATTATTTAGAACATGATGGCTTAGACCCATCAGCGAGCCTCGAAGCAGCAGACTTTTCTAGCTATCAACTGCAAAAACTCAAGGCCGCAATGACCGCCCTAGATGATCGTAGCAAAACGATTATTCAATCACGCTGGCTTACTGAAACTAAAAGTACGCTGCATCAGCTGGCTGCCGAGTTTGGTATTTCTGCTGAACGGGTACGCCAGTTGGAAAATAACGCGATAAAGAAATTACAGCATTGCTTTGCTAGCTAAACAGCCAGCAAAGCAAATGGCTTGAACAGACAAAATCCTGCAAGACTACTCTACTAGCTCAGTTCCAGAATCATCGGTAAATAGCGGTCAAATAATAGCACTGCGAATAAAGCCATCAAGTAAACGATTGAATAGACAAAAGTATCCATTGCCCTCTTTCGACTTTTAGTCAGCTGTAGGCTGATGGCATAGTATAAAAAGCCTGCATTCAATAATATCGCACCACTCAGATAAACCAGCCCTGACATTCCCGTGAAGTAAGGGAAAATAGTGATCAAAGACATCAACAGGGTGTATAGCGTTATGTGTAAGCGCGTGTAATCTTCACCATGTGTCACCGGTAACATCGGAATATCAACCTTTGCATATTCCTCTTTTCGATAAATCGCTAGCGCCCAAAAATGCGGTGGTGTCCATGTGAAGATAATCAAAAACAGCAGTAAGCCGTCAGCCTCAACCTGTCCTGTCACTGCAGTCCAGCCGAGTAATGGTGGAGTTGCACCTGCAGCGCCGCCAATAACAATATTCTGTGGTGTCGCTCGCTTCAGATACATCGTATAGATCACAGCATAACCAACCAATGAGGCAAAGGTGAGCACAGCTGTGAGTAGATTAATCTTAAGAATCAGCAATATCATGCCAAGCGCGCCAATCACTAGCGCAAACAGCAACACTTGAGTCTTGTCGAGGGAACCACTGGGAAGGGGACGCAGTTTAGTCCTGTCCATCGCGGCATCGATGCGACTGTCAGCGACATGATTAATAGCCGCAGCTGAGCTCGCAACCAGACCGATACCGACTAAGGCATAGAGCATTTGCGCTAGCGTAACGGCACCGGGTGCCGCCATCAACATGCCAACAATCACGGTGAATAGCATCAACGCGATGACTTTTGGCTTACATAACTCAACATAATCGCGCCATTGCGCGATTAAACCCGTTTTTTCAGCCGGGTTCTTCCCCGAAGTTGTTTGCACAGACATTATTGACCTTGCTTAAAGATAGCGGCCAGATTTTAACATATAGGTGCTACTGAGAGTGCTAAACAGAAGTAATAGAGCGACACCGTTATGAGCTACCGCCACAGGTAGTGGCAAATGACCAATCACATTGGCGATACCCAGTGTAATTTGCAGGATTAAGAGCCCAACAATGACTAAACTCACCCTGCGTAATGGCACAACATCCTTGGCTGCACGAAATAATCGCCAGGCATAAATCAGAATCAGGCTACTAACCACCAAGGCGCCTGCCCGATGTACCATATGAATGGCTAGACGCGCCGGATGATCTAGTACACCAAACTCATAATCAACGCCAAGCCCACGCCACATGATAAAGCCATTTTTAAAGTCCATATCCTGCGGCCACAGCGATCCTTGGCAGTGGGGGAATTCAGTACAGGCTAAGGCCGCATAATTTGAGCTAACCCAACCACCGAGTGCAATCTGTATAACCAATGCAAACAGTACAATAATGGAGAAATTAGCCAAAGCAGGCGGTATTCGATGCACGAACTGGTGCTGATTCGACAAACTCCGTAACCATTGCCAGCCGAGTAAATTAAATAAGGTAAACCCCCCTAAGAGATGCGACATCACCACCAGAGGCTTCAACTCCCAGGTTACCGTCCACATGCCCAAGACCGCCTGAAAACTCAGCGCTAAGGCGAGTACCACCCCATAGCCAACCTGACGATTCCCTGCTTTATCACCACGGATTAACCACGCCGCAATAAAGAACACCAAGAGCCCAAGGATGCCAGCTAGGTAGCGATGGATCATCTCTTTCCATGCCTTACCAATCTCTACGGCTCGATCATAGTTTTGATTGGCCATCTCAATCGCAGGTGCGGTGTCAGGCACACCCACCAGAATGCCATAACAACCGGGCCAGTCTGGACAACCCAGTCCAGCATCGGACAGTCGAACAAATGCGCCGAGGACGATCACGCAAAATGCTAAGACGCCACTAATGCTAACAACACGATTGAAAGATTTATTCATGATCTAACCTATATTCGATAACTTAAGTAATTTTTTGACATCTTTTAACATGCCTTTAGAGGTTGCTTGATCATCGTAGCGCATCATAATATTGCCATTCGGATCGACCAGTAAGACATCACCAGCCTGCAACAATTCGCCTTTCATTTCCGGGTTTTCAAGATTCAATGTTTGCAGCTGCCCCTGCTGAAGTTTAGGGTGCCTGCGAGTGAGCTCTTGATCGACTGAAGCACCATCCGCTACTACTAGAAAATACTGCACGCGACTTATTTCGCGACCAGTCGCTAAGGCGGCTTGGCGAATCTTAAATAAGGCGGTTTCACAGATCAGGTCGCAGTTTTTATCGACATAGATCAAATAGTTCCACTTGCCCTGCATCGACTCAAGGTCAAACACCTGCTCATCAGCAAGCAGCTGCATGCTCGTAATTGGCTGTGCCGGATGCACCAGCTCACCATGTGCCGTCGGACTTGAAAATGTCAGGTGGTCACGTAAGGAGTACATCGCTACGGCAATCAGTAACGGCAGTATGAATACACCAAATAAGAAATATGGGGTTTTACTTTTTTTTGTCATTTCAGTCATGTTGTCTTCTTTTTTCGGAAGGAATATAAGTACCAGAGGATTACGACTGCCGCAGCCATCGCAAACCATTGGAACGCGTAACCATAATGTTTCATTGCCGGCATCTGACTACTTTGCCAATCTCGCCTAAAACCATCTTTAACTTCTGCTGACAGACGTAGAGTAAAGGGCTGAAGCTCAATTTCCAATCTTTTGCCCAGTTCAATGAAGTCGATAAACTGTACACGGCGTGGCCAATCATAATCTTCACCTTCAGCTATCTCACCTAGGCTATACGCTTTGGCATAGGGCACATAGATGGCTCCAATAATCGTCTGCTCATCAGTATCCACAGCGACTGTTGGCAACTGCTCTCGACTCACTCCCTGGGGCAGCCAGCCTCGATCAACTAAAACCCATGCCTGCGAGATCTCTAGATAAAAGGGTGTGAGCACGTTATAGCCAACGCGGCCACCGCGAATTTGATTGTCTAACAAGAACTGTTTTGAGCTATCGTAATGACCGCTTAGGCTGACGCGTTTATTTCGCCATGCACTGCTATCAGCCAAGGGTAGCTGCGGTAGTTGCTGCAGCTGTTCTCGATTTTGCGCTACGCTACGTTCTATCGCTGCCTTCTCGTAACCCCGTTGCAGCTGCCAATTACCCAGGGAAAGAAATAGACCGAGACAGAGTAAAGTGGCCATCGTGACTAGACCACGTCTTAGCTGTACCACATTCGTTGATGCCATTCTGCAAAATCCTTAGTCGATCGATCTATTACGTGTTACTTTCTTAAAAAAACGGAATTCTTCATTATGCTCATTAAAACCATCGTCATTATTTTATTCTTGTTGATTGTTGCCAGTCTTGTTTCTGCACTCTTACATTTAGTAAGCAATAAAGGTGATGGTCGTGGCACAGTACGTGCTCTCACAGCTCGCATCGCTTTATCCGTATTTGCTTTTGTCTTCCTGCTGATCTGCGCACAGATGGGCTGGATACAACCACATGGCTTGGGTGGCTAAAGCCGGAATTAGTCTTTCAAGGTTTAGTCCTAAGTGAGGACTGACGCGCGATCTATCGGGTGTTGCACCCGCAGACATTAAAGATGGTATGAGGCCAGCTGAATTTGATTCTAGCCAGCCCCATTTATCTTTACAAATCTATATCAGGTATACAAATACAAACAGACCCAACCAGACCACATCGACAAAGTGCCAATACCAAGCGGCTGCTTCAAAACCAAAATGATCATCTGAACTAAAGTGCCCTGACATACAGCGGACTAAAATCACCGCTAGAATAATGGCACCAATGGTTACATGGAAGCCGTGGAAACCAGTCAACATAAAGAATGTCGTTCCGTAGATACCACTGCCCATTGTTAAACCATAATGCTCATAGGCTTCTTTGTATTCTAATACTTGGCAAGCCATGAAGATCGCACCCAGTGCAACCGTCAAGAACAAACCAATAATCAACTGCGCACGATGGCCGGCTTTTAAAGCATGATGTGCCCACGTTAAGGTCACGCCACTGGTCAACAACAGCGCGGTATTAATCGCTGGTAATCCCCAAGCACCCATCGGCCTGTATTCACCACCAACATTACCTGGACCATTTGCAGCACTCGGCCATGACGCTTCGAAACCTTCATAGAGGAACATATTAGTCATTGCGCCACTGCCATCACCACTGAGCCAAGGCAGAGAGTAATTACGCGCATAGAACAGCGCACCAAAGAAGGCAGCAAAGAACATCACTTCAGAGAAGATGAACCAAAGCATCCCTTGTCGATACGAGCGGTCCAACTGATCGCTGTGAAGCCCTTGCGCCTCTTCTCGGATCTGGTCTTTGAACCAGCCGAAAATCACGTAAAACAGTACCAGGAAACCGGCCCCGAGAATCCAAGGGCCAACTGAATCTCGATCTGCAGCCATTGACGTCAGTGTCATTGCCGCGCCGTAAGCGAGAAGACCCAGCGCAATCGAAGCCAATATCGGCCATTTACTTTGCTCTGGAACGTAATAGGTAGAACCACTCATAACGATGCTCGTCCTTTGTCATTATCCTGTGACCTCAGTGTCACTTGTTGATTATCTGTCTCTGTTAGGTCATACAAGGCGTATGACAATGTAATGGTTGTGATGTGCTTAGGAAGTTCGGGATCTACCACAAACACCAATGGCATCTCTGTATCGGCACCCGCATCCAGTGGCTGCCTGTCAAAACAAAAGCAGTTCACTTTATGGAGGTATTGAGCTGCTTCAGAGGGCGTCACTGAGGGAACTGCTTGCGCAACCATCCACTCAGGCGTTGGATTTTTCGCGTAAAACGCAGTCACCTTATCTTCACCCGGAAACACCCGCATGGTGCGCTCGGTCGGCTTAAACTCCCAAGGCATTTCCGCAGGGTTCACCGTCACAAATTGCACTTTCACCGTCCGAGAGCGATCCACTGCCGTGATGGC
>JAQWYM010000082.1 GCA_029253965.1 Gammaproteobacteria bacterium | reverse complement strand
TTCAATTAAAGCCACTCATCATTCAGTAACTAATAGTAATTTACTTGATAAACCATTTAGTCATAAAGCAGAAACTCTTACTTAAGAATTGAGTATCTTTGAAAAATAAACGGTTTACTTCAATACCACGGGAGAAATCATCGCCAAGAATGAAATGATTTCATTCAAAATTATGGTGTTTTGCTTTATCAATACTCTTCGTTAAATCCTACATACTGACAAGAATTTTATGAATAACGACTTCCTAGAATTAGATTACAGCCTTATCTAGTGACTAAAGTATTAGGCTGTTACACACTGGGAGAATTAGTCGTTACGAAGTGTCGTTAGTAATCTGCTAGTTTCATCACTTTGATAGTGAATCAGTCTTTTGATCTATCTCTAACTAATTGCTATCAAAGCTCGATCTATTTGGAAGTTGATCATAAGCACATAAAAAAAGCCGCTAAGAAGCGGCCTTTTTTATGTGCTGAAATCTATTGTTTAAAACAGGTAGAGATCTGCTACGGTGAATCCAAGATAAACAATTGGGATCATCATAATAACAACGGTAATTGTGGTCTTGATACCTTCTTCATCCATGGTCTTACTCCTCAGTTTCTATGTGACTTTAATTTTTCTATTTTATACTCAGGCCATACCCAAGTTCAATCGCTATAGTCTAGAACCTTGTTGATTAACTTGGTTTCCAGATACCAAACGCTGATCCTGGTGGTGCTATCGGCGCTGCAGCAGCTGGCGCCGCTTCAGAAGGGCCTGAAACGTCTTCTAATACGTGCTGCATAAAGGCAGCTAGCTCCTCTAGTATTTCTTTTTTATCCTTTGCTGGCGCCTCTGAAGTACCAATTACAAAGCCGACAATAGCACTTAAGTATTGACTACCAATAAACGGATCTTTTGCGCGCTCATCGGCCGCAACGACAACCTTCATGACATCATCAATCAGGCTTTTAGATAATTGTAACTCATCAGACATAGATCTTTCCTTAGGTTGCTTTGGAGCTGCGCAGACGCTGCAACATCTCCTTGATTTTAATTTCTAAACCACGATCGACTGGATCATAGTATTTTGTACCTGAAAGTTCATCAGGAAAATAGTTTTCACCGGCAGCATAGCCACCTTCTTCATTATGCGCGTACCGATAATCTTTACCATAATCTAACTCTGCCATCAGTTTAGTAGGTGCGTTACGTAGGTGCATCGGCACATCCAGACTACCTTTTTCTTTAACATCACGCATCGCGGCATTATAAGCCATATAAACAGCATTACTCTTTGGCGCACAGGCAAGAAATACAATCGCTTGAGCAATCGCAAGCTCACCTTCTGGGCTTCCCAGTCGGTTATAGCTGTCCCATGCTTGTATTGATATCTGTAAAGCACGTGGATCAGCGTTACCGATATCTTCTGTGGCAATACGCATAACACGACGTGCAATATAGTTTGGATCGCAACCGCCATCAAGTAAACGGCAGTACCAATATAAGGCGGCATCCGGATCGGTACCTCGTACTGATTTATGCAGTGCAGAGGTCAAATCATAAAAATATTCACCCTTATTGTCGAATCGTCGCAGGCTGGTTTGTGTTACCTGCGCAATCAGTGCGCGATCAATAACACGCTGCCCCTGCGTATCTTCCTCAGCAAGGTCATATGCAACCTCTAACATGGACAGGGCACGCCTAGCATCACCGTCCGCGGCAGCAGCTAATAAATTTAGCGTGTCATCAGTGACTGCAATATTATGCGCACCTAAACCACGTATTTGGTCCTGTACTGCATGCTGTAAACAGCTTAAGAGGTCTTTCACTCGTAATGATTTTAAAACATAAGTCCTCGCTCGAGAGAGTAAGGCATTATTGAGCTCAAAGGATGGGTTTTCAGTGGTTGCACCAATAAAACAGATGGTGCCATTTTCTATATGCGGTAGGAAAGCATCTTGTTGAGATTTGTTAAACCGGTGCACCTCATCAACAAATAAAATGGTCGTAGCCTGCCCTGCCACTTGATGCTGTTGTGCTTGTTCTACGGCCGCACGTATTTCTTTAATACCACCAAGCACAGCTGAAATAGCAACAAAAGGTACCTGACATTGTTTAGAGATGATTTGCGCTATGGTTGTTTTACCAGTGCCAGGTGGCCCCCATAGGATCATTGAGTGAGGTCTGCCTGAATCTATCGCCTTGCGTAACGCTGACTGTTCTCCGAAGAGATGCTGTTGACCAATAAACTCTTCACAACTCTGCGGTCGCATTCTATCAGCCAGTGGTCTATAAGCCTCATTATCAGCAAAAAGGTCGTCCATAGCATCCATCTATTTTATTGCTGTACCAATGACATCAAGATCATCAGATACTGAATATTGAAAAACCTCATCATTAATACGGTGATTCACTCGCACTTTTGAAAATCGAATCACTGTCGTTTGATCAAAGTGGTCGAGTAACTTCATCTCACGCACTTGATTGCCTTTGAGCCCTATCTCAATACGATAAAACTCAGTGTCTTGAACCCTCGGTACCAGCGCTCGCCAATGCAGCCCAAAGGCTTCACCCAGTTTACGTATCTCAAAATCCTTATGCATAGCACGGTAATTAGTCAGCAGTAGTATCGGCGAACTACCCAAAGCTTTAGTCAGTGGTTGCACACTAACCTGCTCTAATTCAAGGTCGATCAACCATAGGTTCTTACCGTCTGAAATAATCTCTTGCGCTTCGGGTGTCCGATAACTCCAAATAAAGCGTCCCGGCTTTTTGACAATGAGGGTACCGCTGGATTCTTGAATCAGTTGCCCTTGTTCATCTCGTACTTCTTGATAAAAATTAGCCTGTAATGTTTCTATCACCGCAACAATAGCTTCTAAATCTTGATCC
>JAQWYM010000075.1 GCA_029253965.1 Gammaproteobacteria bacterium | reverse complement strand
GGTATCCTCATCAATGTAGTTGCTCTGGCCACCTCGTTTTATACGATGCAAGTTTATGACCGGGTAATTCCAACTAGGGCTACACATACCTTACTGGTTCTGTCTCTGGGAGTTCTTGTTACCATTCTCTTTGAACATGCAGCTAAACGATTGCGCGCTCATGTTTATGAAAGATTAGTCGAAAGAGTAGACCAGCGACTGTCACGCACGGTTTATCTCCGTTTCTTAAATATTCGCTTGGATCAGCTACCTAAAAGTGTTGGAAGTTTGGCAGCACAAATGCGGGGTTATGAAACAGTAAGAGGCTTTATCACAGGTATTACCAGTACGGTATTAATTGATCTACCTTTTGCCTTAATTTTTGTTGCCATCATCTTCATGATTGCAGGAAACCTAGCCTTCATCCCACTGACATTCACCATTATTTGTATGCTCGTCGGATACTACTATCATAATAAAATTAATCTTTTAGCCAGCCAAGCTAATGCAGCAAGCAATTTTAAAACAGGACTATTAGTTGAGTCTGTTGAGGGTGCTGAAACGATAAAATCAGGCCAAGGGGGGTGGCGCATGTTATCGCGTTGGATGAACACCACTGATGAAGCGCGAAGTTATGAGCTTGAAATGAAAGAATCCAGTGACTTCGCCCAATTCTCTGCAGCCAGCCTACAACAACTTTCTTATATTTCAATTGTGGCTAGTGGTGCATTAATGGTGAGTCAGGGTGAGCTTACTATGGGTGGGCTTATCGCCTGTTCTATTCTTTCGGGACGGGTTATGGGGCCTGTGACAACTATTCCAGGACAACTCGTAGGTTGGGCAAATACTAAGGCCTCATTAGTCGCCTTGGATCAAATATGGGCCTTAGAAGATGATCATCATGGTCAAGAGCAGCCCATTGTCCTTGATCACATTAAGGGGAATTATCAATTTGAAGAGGTGCTCGCCCAATATGGTGAAAAGGCGGCGCTGAAAATACCTGATCTGCGTATCAGTCAGGGTGAAAAAATTGCAGTTTTAGGGCCTGTCGGCGCAGGGAAGACGACATTCCTACGTCTCCTGTCTGGTATGTATAAGCCACAGTCTGGACGAGTGGTGCTTGATGATGTTGACCTTGCCAGTATCTCAAAGCCTATTTTAGCTGAGCACTATGGCTATGTGCAGCAAGAAGGGCGTCTTTTTGCTGGCACCTTACGTGAGAATCTTATCTTGGGATTATTGGATCCTGGTGATGATGTCATCTTAGAAAAAGCGAGGATGACCGGGCTACTGGATGCTGTTATTGCAGCTAATCCAAAAGGCCTGCTGTTAGAAATAGCAGAAGGTGGAAACAGTCTATCAGGGGGGCAACGTCAGTTAATCAACTTAACACGTGCTTTCTTACGTGAGCCTAATATTTGGTTATTAGATGAGCCTACAGCATCAATGGATCGTAATTTAGAGCGGCGGATCATTAAAAACTTCAGTGATACTTTGAAAGCAAAAGATACCTTTATTGTTGTTACTCATAAAACTGAGCTATTGAGTCTAGTCAAGAGGATTATTGTTATTGTTAATAATGAGGTGGTTATGGATGGCCCTCGTAATGAGATTATCGAGCGCTTGCAAAAAGCAAATGAAGCAACAAAGGAAAAAGCATCATGAAGAAAGTTGATCCTTTCAATGATGAAGTCATAGAAGCAGAAGACATCACGCCAATAAAAGATAAGGCTGAATCGAATGAGTTGGTAATGCATGAGCCGTCGCCTAATTCATTGAATCTGCATACTAAAAATAGTCAGACTATGCATGAGTCAGAGGCTAAGTTTTCTATGATTATGGTGATGTTCTTAGCGGTTGCCATATTTATAGTCTGGGCCAATTTTTTTGAGATTGATGCCGCTGTAAAGGCGAGTGGCAAGGTGATTCCAACGGCACGTACGCAAATAGTGCAGGTCGCTGATGGTGGTGTATTAGCAGAGTTATTGGTAGAAGAAGGTCAGTTTGTACAAGAGGGAGAACGCCTCGCTGTTCTAGAGAAGATTCGAGCAAATGCATCTTTCGAAGGCGTACGAGCTGATGCCGCAGCAATTAATATTGCCCTCACTAGAGCCGTTGCTGAGTCACAAAAAAAAGTGCCTATATTTGGTCCTGAGTTTGAAGAATACAATGAGTTTGTCTTAGCGCAGACACAATTATACACGCAACGTAAAAAAACCTTAACAGATCGTCTGATGTCACTGGATAAATCTCGTGATCTGGCGCAACAAGAACTCTCAATGTATGAAGACTTATTTAGTACCGGTGACTCAAGTCGTCTAGAAGTTATGCGTGCTGAAAAGCAACTGAGTGAGTTGGAAGGTGAAGTTTTAGCGGTTAATAATAAATATATGGAGGATGCTCGTCTTGAAGTAAGTAAGTTAAAAGCTGAGCTTAGCAGCACACGTTATAAGCTCGATGAGAAGAGTGACTTTTTGCAACATACTGACATTTTTGCACCACAGACTGGCATAGTGAAACATCTTAAAATGAATACGGTGGGTGGTGTTCTTCGTTCTGGTGATGAATTGATGCAGATTTCACCCACAGAAAGTATCTTAGTAGTTGAGGTTCATTTAAGCCCAGCAGATATTGGTCAGCTCAGCTTGGGACTACCAACAACAGTCAGCCTCGGAGCCTTTGATTATACGATTTACGGTAGTATTGATGGTGAACTCACCTATATGAGCTCAGATACGCTGACCGAGAAAGGCCCAGATGGTAGGGATGAAACCTATTATCGAGCACATATCACTATTGCTGATGAGTATCGTCAACTTAATCCTAAGTTTAAGGGGCTGGACCTAAAGCCCGGTATGACTGCTGACATCAATATCATGACTGATCGCAGGTCAATCATTACGTATTTGAGTAAGCCGATCACCAGAGCCTTTGGTGGCGCCTTAACTGAGAAATAGTTAACGTTTCATAGTGGTCTTACTCAGGTCGATACGCGAAGTCATAAGCGATTATTAGTGCTGAAATTTGAAATTTTGCGCTAATAGGGCTTTTCAGAGCGCATAAGTACGCATAAGATAATGCTTATGATTACACTTATCGTAAATGGAACTTTAGTTAATGAGGGGCAGATGCAGCAAGCTGACCTCTTAATCGTCAACGGTCGAATTGAGAAGATAGGGAAAGACCTGCAGTCTACTGAGGCTGATAAAGTCATCGATGCGACTGGTAAATATATTTTACCTGGCATGATCGATGATCAGGTGCATTTTCGAGAGCCCGGCCTAACCCATAAAGGTGGCTTACAAACGGAGTCACGAGCAGCGGTCGCCGGTGGTATTACCAGTTTTATGGATATGCCAAATGTGAAGCCGCCAACAGTTACCTTACAGGCGTTAGATGATAAATTTGCCTTAGCAGTGGGTAAATGTGCTGCCAACTACGCTTTCTATATGGGCGCAACCAACGATAACCTAGATGAATTACGTGGTTTAAAAAATGGCGTAACCTGTGGTATCAAGATCTTTATGGGGGCTTCTACTGGCAATATGCTGGTGGATAACCCGGTAGTCTTAGAAAACATCTTTGCTGATGTTGAGACTATTGTTATCACACACTGTGAAGACACACCCATGATCAAACGTAACGAAGAAATTTATCGTCAGCGTTTTGGTGATGACATTCCCTATAAGTACCACCATGAAATTCGCTCAGAAGATGCCTGCTATGCCTCGACTGAGAAGGCGGTGGGTCTTGCTAAAAAGCACGGTACACGCTTACATGTCTTGCATCTAACCAGTGAAAAAGAGTTGGCATTTTTTGCTCCAGGTGACGTTAATGATAAGCAAATAACACTCGAAGTATGTGCGCATCACTTGTTCTTCTCAGACGAGGATTATGATCAACGTGGCGCCTTTATAAAATGTAATCCAGCAATTAAGAAAGCCAGTGATCGAGCGGCGTTAATTAATGCGGTCGCGGAAGGGCGCATTGATATCATCGCAACCGACCATGCACCGCATACCCTGGCTGAGAAGACAGGAACTTATTTCAAGACTGCCGCGGGCTTGCCGCTGGTGCAATATGCCTTACCTAGTATCTTAGAGAAGGTACAAGATAAGCAGTTGAGCCTAGAAAAAGTGGTTCAGGTAACCAGTCATAATGTTGCTGATCGCTTTCGAGTTGTTGATCGTGGCTACTTACGTGAAGGCTATTGGGCTGATATCACTATCGTTGATATGGATAAAGGCATTACGGATACCCCTGAAACAGTTCTTTATAAGTGTGATTGGTCTCCCTTTGATGGATTCACTTTCCGCTCATCAATAGACACGACTATTGTTAATGGTGAAGTCGTCTATGAAAATGGTGAGCTGACTGATGCACTAACACTGGGACGTCGTCTCGAGTTTAGAGCTTAAGCTATTTAGGGATTCAATTATGTTGATTATTATTCGACGGGTGGTGATCTTTTTTGTCATCGCCTGCTTGATTTCGTTCGTCCTCATTCCAGCATTTCAAATCTATGTTGGCGGTGTACCCAAAGAAGAAGTAATGACAGTCATTGATGCGAATCTCAATGGCGAGAAGATGGATATTTGGAAGAAGGTGTTTACCTATAATCTCGGGTTATGGGGAGGCAAGGCCATGCTTTGGGCGCTGAATACTGCTGTGATACATAAGCCGTAGAGCCGCTCAAGTAGAGTGATTTCTAGCGATAAAAAAAGGGGGTCGCCAATGGCTACCCCCTTTTTTATCGTGTCGCTTTTTAGCTACGACTAGACAGTGACCACTTCAGTAATCTTGATGATTAGTCGTTAGTGTCTACTTTCTTAGTGTCTACTTTCTTAGTTTCGACCTGTTGCAGTTTTACCTTAGGTGCCGCTGTGGCTGTCGCTACAGGCTTTGCTGCAGAGATTTTATTGACAACCTGAGGTGACTTTGCTGCTTCTTTGGTTATTTCTTTAAACTCAGACTTAGTTTCCACCTGATTTAGTCTAGGCTTTTTGGCTGCTGCAGGCTGCTGACGTTCGACTGGCTTATTTTCAACCGGCTTACTTTCAACCGGCTTACTTTCAACCGGCTTGCTCTCAACTGGCTTAGCAGTTACTGGCTTACTTTCAACCGGCTTAGAAGCGACTGTCTGCTTGTCTTCAGCTGGTCTAGTTGCTGCAGCAGGCTTAGTCGCTGTAGGTGTGCTTGGGAAACGCCTGTTACTACTGCTGTTGTTGGCTGAGTTTGATCGTCTTGCCGTGCTTGCACTGTCACTAGAAGTGCCAGCACTAGTTGACGAGCTTTCAGTTGGCTTTGAGTCACTCGCTGCTACGGCTTGGTTTTCTGTGTTGTTGTCATCGCTATTCTGATTGTTGCGCTCTGTATTGCGACCACGACCACCACGACCACGACCACCACGACGTCCACGTGATCGGCCACTGCCTTCTCGTGCTTCAGGGCTGTTATTTTCTACCGCGCGAGGTTCGGTGTTAACGCTTTGTTGCTCTGGCGCTTCAACAGCAGCTACCGGCTTTTCTGTCTGACTGCCACTACTAGCCTCATTAGGCTGTGCTGAACGATTACGGTTGCGATTTCGTCCAGAGTTGCGATCATCTTGTCGACGGTTACCATTGTTTTCATTGCGTGGCTTCTCTTCACCTTCTTTGCGCTCGCTTTCACTACGACGACCTTCTT
Source organism: Gammaproteobacteria bacterium (assembly GCA_029253965.1). Lineage (GTDB taxonomy): Bacteria > Pseudomonadota > Gammaproteobacteria > UBA4575 > UBA4575 > UBA4575. Next base: position 2,123 of record JAQWYM010000075.1, on the reverse strand, counting down.
GACGATTATTATCATTGTTCGTGCGTGAACGATTGTCATTACGACTACGACCACGGCCACGGCCACCACGACGGTTATCATTGCGTGAGCGATTACCATTGTTGCGATTAGGGCGTTCACTTGGTTTTGTTTCTTCTGTTTCTGCTTTATCTTCAGTTTTATAGTTAGCCAACTTACTGAACAAGCGTTTTAATAAACCGGGCTTCTTCTCTTTAACTTCTTCTTTCTTGACGGCGGCTGGAGCCGGTGTCGAAGGTGCAATACTGACAGCAGATACGGCCGCTTTCTCTACTGTTCGACTGCTGGTCGTCATTGTCTCAATACTGGTTTCTTCTTCAACCATGGCCATATCGAAACTCGTTTTACCTTCGACTTCAGCATCATCACTACGTAGTCGTTGAACGACGAAACGTGGCGACTCAAAATTAGCCTGTGGCACGATAATCAAATCGAGTTTGTGCCGCGCCTCAATTTCTTGAAGTGAGGTGCGTTTTTCATTCAGTAAGAAGGTGCCAACTTCGACTGGCACTTGAGCAACAACCTTGGAGGTCATGTCTTTCATTGCTTCTTCTTCGAGCAGTCGCAAAATTGCAAGTGCTAGTGATTCATTTGTTCGAACCGTGCCGTGGCCATCACAGCGTGGACAGACGATCTGGCTAGATTCACCCAGCGATGGACGTAGGCGTTGACGTGACATTTCAAGTAGACCGAATCGAGAAATACGACCCAGTTGGATACGTGCTCTATCGAGCTTCACCGCATCTTTCAGGCGGTTTTCAACATCACGTTGATTCTTATTGGATAGCATATCGATAAAATCGATAACAATTAGCCCACCTAAGTCACGTAGACGAAGCTGGCGTGCTACTTCTTCTGCGGCTTCTAAGTTGGTGTTTAAGGCTGTCTGTTCAATGTCGCTACCTTTGGTTGCTCGTGCAGAGTTAACATCAATTGAAAGCAGTGCTTCGGTATGATCGATAACAATGGCGCCACCAGAGGGCAGGGTTACTTCACGTTGGAAGGCTGATTCGATCTGTCCTTCAATTTGATAGCGATTAAACAGTGGCACATGATCAGTGTATTGCTTTAGCTTGCGTTCACTCTGCGGCATAACCTGTTGTAAGAACTTCTGTGCATCTTGATAGACTTTTTCATCATCGATGATGATTTCAGTAATATCATTACGGAAGTGGTCACGCAGCGCGCGAATCATGGCGTTGCTTTCTTGATAGATTAGGAAGGGCTCATTCTTGGTCGTTGAAGCGGCCTGAATCGCATCCCAAATCTTCGTTAGGTATTCTAAATCCCAGGTAAGCTCTTCACTGGTACGGCCAACACCGACTGTACGCACGATAACACCCATGCCCTGCGGAATATCAACACTGTCTAGCGCTTCACGCACACCTTGACGATCTTCCCCCTCAATGCGACGAGAAACACCGCCAGCTCGTGGGTTGTTAGGCATGAGAACGAGGTATCTACCGGCTAGGCTGATGAAGGTGGTTAGTGCAGCACCTTTATTGCCGCGCTCCTCACGTTCAACTTGAACCAGAACTTCCTGGCCTTCCTTAATCTGGTCTTTTATCGTACTGCGAGGCGTTGAGCCGTTACCACCATTCTTAAAATAGCTTTTCGATATTTCTTTAAACGGCAGGAAGCCATGGCGATCTGCACCATAGTTTACAAAGGCTGCTTCTAAACTCGGCTCAATGCGAGTAATGAAGCCCTTGTAAATATTGGCCTTTTTCTGACCTTTCGACGGGATTTCGATGTCTAAATCGTAAAGACGTTGACCATCGACCATTGCTACGCGCAATTCTTCTTCTTGAGTTGCGTTGACTAATATTCTTTTCATGTAGGTTCCAAATTATTGAACCTACTTTCAGGGCGGTATGCTCTATACCTTGCTTCGGATAGGAGAGTTTTCTCTGTGTCATAGGTAGACACGGCATTGCAAGCAACGCTGTTCGAAGAGTTTGGGGGAGAGCGCGAGAAAGAAAATGATTTCTCAACAGCCCAAATGAAAGTAGGATAAACATAAATGTTATTGTTGACTTGATTGCCACTGCAACCAGATAAATTCTTTGCGGACTCTTGTATCATTGATCAAGAATCATGCGTCA
>JAQWYM010000072.1 GCA_029253965.1 Gammaproteobacteria bacterium | reverse complement strand
GATCGCGCGGGAGATCAATGTCTATATTTTTTTGGTTGTGGGTTCGCGCCCCTCTGATCTGAATTGCGGTCATATTTACAGGCGTCTAGTTCCTTCGCTGGCGGTAAACTTGCTAATATACGTGGTTTCCATAAGCTGACGCAAAATAATTAAGTCGATGTATACAACATGAGCCAAAAGAATGAACTCGATTGAGCTTCGCGCGGCAATTTCGCTTGCCTTAATCTATTCCACACGAATGCTAGGCCTATTTATGATTTTGCCAGTATTTGTGCTTTATGCTGAGAAGCTGGCTGATATCACGCCTTTCTTAATTGGTGTGGCGATTGGCATCTATGGGTTAACGCAGGCGATGTTCCAAATTCCATTTGGTATTTGGTCAGACCGCATTGGTCGTAAGCCGGTGATTATCTTTGGTTTACTGTTGTTTGCAATGGGTAGTGTAGTTGCCGCTATAGCGACAACCATAGAGTGGATTATTATCGGTCGTGCCTTGCAGGGTACAGGAGCCATTGCCGCTGCCGTAATGGCCTTGGCTGCTGACTTAACACGTGAGCAGCACCGCACCAAAGTGATGGCCATTATAGGTGCCAGCATAGGTTTTTCATTTATGTTGGCACTGATATTGGGCCCCATACTGCAGGCTTGGTTTGGTGTCCCTGGGATCTTTTGGTTGACCGCCGTATTTGCCTTGTTGGGTATCTTAGTGGTTTCTTTCTTAGTGCCTAATGTACAACTGCCAAAGACACAGTCTGAATTATCTGTTGGACGACAGGGCCTAAGCCTAGCCATAAATAACGGCCAGTTGCTGCGTTTGGACTTTGGTGTCTTTATCTTGCACATGGTCTTGACTGCAGTATTTGTCGTCGTGCCAAGCATGCTACAAAGACAATTTTCACTGGATATGGCTGAACATTGGCAGGTCTATCTTGCCGTGATGTTAGCTTCGATTGTGCTATTAATTCCAAGCATTATCCTGAGTGAGAAAAAACAGAAGACTAAAGAGGTCTTCTTAGCTGCCATCATCCTCTGTATTCTGTCTCAGCTGGGTCTGCTGCAGGCTGATCTCAGTTTCTGGTCATTCATAGTCGCTATGGTAGTGTTTTTCTGGGGTTTTAACCTTTTGGAAGCGATGTTGCCGTCATTGGTCTCAAAAACCTGCAATGCAGGTAATAAAGGCGCTGCTATGGGGGTGTTTTCAAGCAGTCAGTTCTTTGGTGCCTTTGTCGGTGGCAGTGCATCAGGCTTGATACTGCAACGTTATGACGCCAGTGGCGTATTTTTGTTCGCTGCGATTATGCTTACGCTATGGTTTCTAGTAGCATTCAGTATGCGCAAACCGGATTATCGGCCTAGTTATAATTTTCAAGTCGGTGTGATGGCGTCGCAACAAGCTGCTGCAGTAGCGCAGCAGCTACAAGATTTTGAAGGTGTCCTTGACGCTACAGTTATTGGTGAGCAGGGTGTTGCCTATTTACGCATTGATAAGCAACGCTTTATAGAAAAAGAATGTATCGAAAAATTTGCTAATTAAATTTAGCTCATGAGGGGGAAAAATGGCTAGAGGTATTAATAAGGTGATCATTGTCGGTAATTTAGGACAGGATCCGGAAGTAAAGTATATGCCCAGCGGTGGTGCGGTCTGTAATATTACCGTAGCAACATCAGAAAGCTGGAATGATAAAACGAGTGGCGAGAAGCAAGAGCGTACTGAATGGCATCGTATTGTCTTCTATCGCAAGTTAGCAGAGATCGCGGGTGAGTATCTGCGTAAAGGCTCGCAGGTCTATGTTGAAGGCAAACTAACCACACGTAAGTGGCAAGACCAAGGCGGTGCTGATCGTTACACCACAGAGATTATAGCGAACGAGATGCAGATGTTGGGTGGTCGTGGCTCAGCATCTTCAGGAGGGGCCTCAAGCTCAGGTTCACCAGGCTTTGAAAATAATCAAGCTTCTGCTAAGCCTGCAGCGAGTAGTAATGCACCTGCACCAGCAGCTGGCATGGCGGATGACTTTGACGATGATATTCCGTTCTAGGCAGATCGTTCAGCAGTATTACTGAGCGCTTTTAAATTAAACGCTTAGTGATAACAGAAAAAGGCTACAGGGTTTTCCCGTAGCCTTTTTTTATGCGGTAATCTCAACTAGCTTTCCGTTATTGAGTTCATAAACATGATCAGAAACATCGACGATGGCTGGACGGTGAGAAATAGAAATGACCGTGATTTCGCGACTGAGTTCTTTAAATATCTGACTTAAGGCCAGTTCTGTTTCACTATCTAATGCGCTGGTTGCCTCATCTAATATGAGTAAGCGTGGAGAGTGTACTAAGGCGCGTGCAATCAAGATGCGCTGACGCTGACCGCCTGATAATTGAGCGCCATTTTCACCCACTACGGTACCGATGCCTAAAGGTAACCCATTAACAAACTCTAACGCTTTACTCTTCGCTAGTGCAGCGAGTACTTCGTCATCTGTGTAGCTAGGATCACCTAGAGTGACATTGTCGCTAATGCTTGAATTCAATAGGCTGTTTTCTTGCGTGACATAGCCAATCTGTTGCCGCCAGTAGTTAATATCCAAGTCGGCTAGCGGAATATTATCAATTAATATTTTTCCAGCATTGGGTTGGTGCAGGCCACATAGTAGGTCGACTAATGTTGTCTTCCCCGCACCTGATGGGCCAGTAAATGAGTTTAGTTTGTGTTGATGGATAATTGCTGTAGCTTCATTTAGTACGAGTTTGTCGGGGTGGCTGAAGCTGAGATTTTGAAAGCAAATATTGCCGTCTAGTAAACTCTGTATGTTGCCATCTCGTCGCTCAGCATTTTCGACATTTAGCTCGATTAATTCGATGAGCTGCTTGTAGGCCTCATTATCATCAACAAATCTTTGATAGAGTTTCTGTGCCTTGCCAAAAAACTTCATTGAGCGCAGATATAAGATGACAAGTATAAAGCCATAGGTGAGGGGTAAATCTAGATGGCGGAATGAAAAGTAGACCGTGAGTACGATAGTACTCATCAGAATTATTTCTTGCAGCATATCTAGAGTTTCTGATGCAATGGTTGATTTTCGAGAAGTTACTTTGAGTTGTTTTGCGTAGCTATCAAGTACAGCTTGAACATGCTGCTCTCTTGCCATTGCTTTTAGCGGCTTAATGCTGCGATAGGAATCGGTCAGCTGTGAGACGATTTTGCGAATAATTATCGTAGTGTCTGCACCAACTCTGCGACTATATTCAACTAGACGGCTGAACAGTAATACCAGCAGGAGACTGGTTACGATCGCTATGGTGGCAACTTCCCATGAGATCAGAAAGGCAACCGTAAGATAGGCAAACATCTGCACGATAATGCAGACGATATCAACAATCGTCCTATAACCTTGGCCAGAGCGTTCAGCCTCACTGACTAAGGCCGCAGTGTAGGCACCACTAGAGCGGCTAGTGAAAAACTTCCACTCTGTCTTAGATACCGAGGTTAATAGTCTTATGCGCAGGTCTTTTACAATTTTTGCCACAGTAAACCCGGCATAAACACGAGTCACACCAAAAATAATGCTTTGTATGGTGATGCCTACTAGGAGGAAGGTGACCATGTTCTCAGTTGTTGGCGTAATCCCTATACCTTCAAAGAACTGGAAAAACATTTGCACCTTAGCGGTCTCTTTACCGACCATACTGATCAGCAGCACAGGCATGGCCATCAGTGTCGCAGCGGTAATTAAACTGGCAATCGTAATAGCAAAACAGACGGCGAGGGTGCGTCCCGGGTAACTTAAGTAAAAATAACGTAATAAATGCATAGTTTTGCCAGAATATCAGTAACGGATGGATGGTGGTTTCTATGTTTGGTGCGGATATAGAGAGTACTTATGTTACCCCGCGTGGTAGGTCATGCCAATTAGCCGAGGCCAATTACAGAGGTTTGTTCGCGTAATATGTGAGAACTACCTCTATTTATTAGTATATTTGTAATGTTTGGGGCATACCATCTAGCGCAACTGTTGATACAATACGCCTATGAAGCAAAAAGTATTTATTAAAACCCATGGCTGCCAGATGAACGAGTATGACTCGGACAAGATGGTGGATGTTCTTATTGATGCCAAAGATATGCAGCTGACTGATAATCCGCAAGAAGCGGATGTTCTATTGCTGAATACCTGCTCTATTCGTGAAAAAGCGCAAGAGAAGGTGTTCTCGCTATTAGGCCAATGGCAAAAGCTGAAGGCAAAGAATCCAGAGCTGATTATTGGCGTCGGTGGCTGTGTTGCGAGTCAAGAAGGTGAGGCGTTGAAACGTCGTGCACCACAGGTGGACGTTGTATTTGGTCCACAAACACTGCATCGACTGCCAAATATGATTGATCAGGTAAGAGATCAAGGTAAGGCTGTGGTCGATATCTCTTTTCCAAAAATTGAAAAATTTGACAGTTTACCTGCCCCCCGTGTCGATGGGCCCTGTGCCTTTGTTTCCATCATGGAAGGCTGTAGTAAATACTGCTCATATTGTGTTGTGCCTTATACCCGTGGCGAAGAAATTAGCCGGCCATTAAATAGTGTCCTTATTGAAATCCTCCAACTGGCTGAAAAAGGCGTTAAGGAAATCACTCTGCTAGGACAGAATGTAAATGGGTATTACGGTGAAATGGATGGCGGGCAAACAGCCAATTTTGCCTTGTTATTACATTATGTAGCAGAGATTGAGGGAATAGAACGTATTCGCTACGTGACTTCTCATCCTTTAGAGTTCAGTGATGAGTTAATTCAGGCTTATTCAGAAATACCGAAGCTTGTGAACCATTTGCATCTTCCGATTCAGAGTGGATCTGATCGCATTCTTGCGGCGATGAAGCGCGGCTATACCACATTAGAGTATAAATCTAGAGTGCGTCACTTACGTAAACACCGTCCTGATATCAGTATGTCTTCAGACTTTATTATCGGTTTCCCTGGTGAGACAGATAAGGACTTTGATGACACCATGCGGCTGATCGAAGATGTGGTTTACGATTACTCCTTTAGTTTTATTTTTAGCCCTCGCCCCGGCACACCAGCTGCTGATTTAGTCGATGAGACACCGCTTGCTGTGAAAAAGGAACGACTGCAGATCCTACAGACACGTATCTTAGAGATGGCTAGTGAAATCTCGACTAATATGGTCGGTAGTGAGCAGGTGGTATTAGTTAATGGGCCATCGAAAAAAGATAGTGAGGAAGTTGCCGGTAGAACTGAAAATAACCGCGTGGTTAATTTTGCTGCATCTAAGGATACCTATGGCCAGTTAGTGAAGGTCAAGATTACTGAAGCCAACCCCAACTCATTACGTGGCATCCTAGTTTCTTGAAAACTAGGATAGTTCATTGAGTAAGTCATTGGATACCGTAACACTAACGCTATCGCCGAGTGAAAACCCACGTTTAGCCAACCTTTGTGGCCCGTTCGATCAACATCTAAAACAGCTTGAAGAACGCCTTGCTGTTGAGATTGCTCATCGTGGTAACTTATTCAATATTTCAGGTGTGCTGGAAAACGTGCAGGCCGCCTCTAAAATAATTAAAAATCTATACTCAGTTACTCGTAATGAAGAGCTGACAAAGGAGCTTATCCACTTGCATTTACAATCTTCTGAAGTTGATAGCATCAAGAATGGTGAATCTGAAAAGTCATCAAATGTCGTGATCCATACCCGACGTAGCATTATTAAGCCACGTGGTAAGAATCAGGAAAGGTATGTCCGTCATGTACTCAAGAATGATCTTACCTTTGGTATCGGGCCTGCAGGTACCGGCAAGACCTATCTAGCAGTTGCCTGTGCAGTTGAAGCGCTTGATTCGGAAAAGGTGCAAAAGTTGGTGTTAGTTCGTCCGGCCGTAGAAGCGGGTGAAAGGCTAGGTTTTCTGCCTGGAGATCTAGCGCAAAAGATTGACCCCTATCTTCGTCCTATCTATGACGCACTATATGAAATGATGGGCTTTGATCGGGTTAATAAATTGATTGAAAAAACAATCATTGAGGTTGCCCCGCTAGCTTATATGCGTGGCCGCACCCTGAATGATGCCTTTGTTATTTTAGATGAGGCGCAAAATACAACTAAAGATCAAATGAAGATGTTCCTGACACGCATTGGCTTTGGTTCTAAAGCAGTTGTTACGGGTGATGTCACTCAAATTGACTTGCCCAACCCACGCATGTCGGGGTTACGTAATGCGATCGAGGTCTTGAATGGTGTTGAAAAGATCAAGTTTAATCACTTCAAATCTGGTGACGTTGTGCGCCACCCGCTGGTTAAGCATATTGTTGAAGCTTACGATGACTTTGATAAATCACAGCATGATAAAACACCCTCATGATCACGCTTGGGCTGCAAACAGCAGCCGATTTCCCCTCAGCACCCAGTATTGAGCTTTTTCAGACCTGGGCGACAGCCATAGAGTCACTTGTTGATTCTGCCTCAGATGTTTCTCTGCGCATTGTTGATCGTGATGAAATGGCTGGGCTGAATCAGCAATACCGTAATAAAGTAGGCACGACTAATGTTCTTGCCTTCCCCTGTGAGTTACCAGAGGAACTCCCAGAGGATTGGCAACAGTTGACTGCAATGCCTCTGGCAGCAGAAGAATTAGCGCTAGAAACCAGCGCAGAAATTACATTTTTGGGAGATATTGTTATCTGTGCCCCTGTTGTTGCATCTGAGGCCGAACAACAGGGTAAAAGTGAACTTAGCCACTGGGCGCATCTAACCGTGCATGGTATTCTGCATTTGTTGGGTTTTGATCATTACGAAGAGGCAGATGCCGAGCGTATGGAAGAAACAGAAGCAACTATTCTTAAAAAACTAGGATTTGAAAACCCTTATCACTAACGTGACAATAATTCTCTATTTTGCTGGCTTAGAAACAGCGCTCAAGTACCGCCGTTGTGGCTGATTCTGCGACGCCAAAAACTTGGCTTGCCCGACTCAAACGATTCTTTCTTGGTGAGCCCAAGGACCGTAAAGAATTAGTTGAAATCTTGCAAGATGCGCAAGAACGTAATCTCTTTGATTCCAGTGCTTTGACCATGATTGAAGGCGCCCTACAGGTGTCTGAAATGCAGGTGCGCGACATCATGATTCCACGATCACAAATGGTTGTGGTTGATGAAAAGCTTTCAGTGCAAGAAATGTTACCGATTATTATTCAATCAGCACACTCTCGATTTCCAGTGATTGGTGAAAGTCGTGATGAGGTAGTAGGTATTCTGCTAGCTAAAGACTTGCTGCGTTATCTGGTTGAAAGTAATACTGACGAATTTAGTATTCGAGATATTCTTAGGCCTGCGTATATGTCGCCTGAGAGCAAACGCTTAAATGTATTACTCAATGAGTTTCGCAAGTCGAGTAATCATATGGCGATTATTGTTGATGAATATGGTGGTGTTTCAGGTTTGGTTACCATTGAGGACGTGCTGGAGCAGATTGTTGGTGACATCAGTGATGAGCACGATCTGGAAGAGGACCAATACATTACCTATTCAGAAGAAAAACATTATGCCCTGGTGAAGGGGCTAACTCCCGTTGAAGACTTTAATGAGTTTTTTAAAGTGGCTCTGGCTGAGGCTGACTTTGATACCATCGGTGGCCTCATCACGAAACAATTTGGTCGTGTTCCAAAGAGTGGTGAAAAAACACAGTATAAGAGCCTAATGTTTGAAGTTGTGCGTGCCGATAGTCGTCGGCTGCATTTGTTAAAAGTTAGCCACACTTAGGTCTTAATTTAGTGTTTGCTCTGCTAACCAAGCTAATGCAATCACCTATCCTCGCCTTTCCGCTTGGCGCCCTCAGTGTATTAGCGTTCTCACCGTTTAAATTATGGTGGCTAGTATTAATTACCATTGCGCTTCTGCGTGTATTGCATCATCGACTGCAACGACCTGCTCTCACCGGATTTTTCTTTGGTTTAGGGTACTTTGGTTTTGGTGTCTCTTGGGTGTTCAATAGTCTCTATGAGTTTGGTCAAGCACCATGGCTAGTTGCTGTACTCATGACACTCTGTTTTGTCATGGCTCTAAGTCTTCTGATCAGTGGTTGTTTGATGCTGGTATCACGACTGGAATCATACTGTCCCTCACTTTTAGCCGGCGATGTAATCTTTATCGCCCTATGGATTATTATGGAATGGCTTAGGGGATGGTTGTTTACAGGCTTTCCTTGGTTATTACTCGGGCATAGTGTGATTGATTCACCGCTGCAGGCTGTGTTTCCTATTTTTGGCACACTAGGCGCGAGTGCAGTGATATTGATTTTAGCTTTGTTACTTTTAGCCATGTTTCGTGCTGTTCAGTCCTCGTCAAGATCATTTAAATTACCCCTAGCTGCTAGTCTATCGCTGGTGGCTGTATTGTTAGCCTTAGGGCAGAAGCAATGGACTGAAGAGGTTGCTGGCTCATCACTTAAAGTAGCTATCATGCAGGGCAATATTCCTGTTGAAATGAAATGGTCTAAAGATCAGCGGGCTGAACTTTATGCCATCTACCTTGAGATGAGTCAGGATTATCTAGACCATGATCTGATCATCTGGCCGGAAACAGCTATTCCTAATTACTTTCGTGTTGCGGCACGTGATTATCTAGGAGACTTTCGTGATCAACTTATTGCCAGTTCCACACAACTGCTGAGTGGTTCGTTTCGTTACCAAGAACAACCAGAAAAAAGTTATAACTCGGTGGTTGTGGTCGGTAAAGAGCTGCAGAAATACGATAAACAGCATTTGGTACCCTTTGGTGAATACATCCCCTTACGAGCAGTACTTCATCTGTTTCGCCAATTCGTAAGCATACCGATGTCAGACTTGAGCCCAGGCACTGGCGCCCCCTTGTTGTCCATTGCCGGCATTCCTGTCGGCATTTCAATCTGCTATGAAGCCGTCTTTGGCAGCGAGGTGATCCGTGCGTTACCAGAGGCTCAGATGTTCATTAATATCGCAAATGATAGCTGGTTTGGAGATTCCATAGGGCCGCATCAGCACTTACAAATCACCCGAGTTAGGGCGCGCGAGACAGAGCGCTATTTACTGCGCTCAACCTCAACAGGTATCAGTGCCGTAATCGATCCTATGGGGCGTGTGCTGCAGCAAACCGAACAGTTCAAACGCCAAACCTTAAGCGCTGAGGTTCAAGCACGTAAGGGTCACACACCCTATTCTTATTGGGGTGACTCAGCAATTCTCATCTTAACGCTAGGGCTTTTAGTGATAGCATTAGGGCCGGCCTCTGGACGTGTGAAATCAGTCTAAGGTGTAGCAAGTCAGTTTTACGCATACCCGAATTAACCCATAAGCAGCTAAGCATAAAAGAATAAGAACTATGGAAGAGAATTACCAAGCCAGTCAGATCGAAGCAGAGATCCAAGCATACTGGGCAGACAATCAAGTATTCAGTGCCAGCGAAGATACCAGTAGAGAAAAATTTTACTGCTTGAGTATGTTTCCATACCCCAGTGGTCGCTTGCATATGGGACATGTTCGTAACTACACCATTGGTGATGTTATCAGCC
>JAQWYM010000061.1 GCA_029253965.1 Gammaproteobacteria bacterium | reverse complement strand
GTAGTTCTTTCACGCCAAGTGGCTGAGCTAGGTATTTACCCAGCGGTGGATCCATTAGATTCAACCAGTCGTCAACTTGACCCACAAGTAATTGGTCAAGAGCATTACGATACTGCTCGTGATGTGCAGAATACACTTCAGGGTTACAAAGAACTGAAGGATATTATTGCGATTCTTGGTATGGATGAGCTATCAGAAGAAGATAGATTAACGGAATCTCGTGCACGTAAGATTCAGCGTTTCTTGTCACAACCATTTGCTGTGGCAGAAGTGTTCACAGGAACTCCTGGTGAGCTAGTGCCGCTAGCAGATACTATTACAAGTTTCCGCGCAATTGTAGATGGTGAATATGACCACCTACCTGAGCAAGCTTTCTACATGGTTGGTGACATCAACCAAGTGTTGAAGAAAGCGGAAGAGATGTCTTAAGACATCTGTTAGGGATTTAACCCATGACTATACAATTAGAAATCGTAAGTGCAGAGTCTGAAATATTTTCAGGCACAGTTAATGCCGTCATCGCCCCAGCAATCATGGGTGATGTCGGTATTTATCCGAAGCATACTCCTCTGGTTACTCAGCTTAAGCCAGGCGAGATAAAAATCGAGATAGATGGTGAAGAAGATCAATACATCTTCGTTTCAGGTGGACTGTTAGAAGTTCAACCCGATTTGGTGACCATATTATCTGATACTGCGATTCGTGCTGAAGATTTAGATGAAAGCTTAGCGTTAGAAGCGCAATCAAAAGCAAAAGAAGCACTCTCGGAAAAATCAGGAAAAATTGATAGTGCCCGAGCTCTAGCTGAATTAGCTGAAGCCACTGCACGACTACGTTTGATTGAGAAAATGCGTAAGGCGTAAGTAATATAAGCAAAATTCGATTCAAAGCGAATAGATTGCTACGATAGGCGGCCTTAGGGTCGCCTTTTTTGTGCCTGAAATCTATTTACCTGAAGCCAAATCAAATGATTAGGCTGATAGCATAGGATTTATTTAGTGTTATGGCCTTGAACATCATTATTCTTGCCGCTGGAAAAGGCACCCGTATGCGCAGTTCTACTGCAAAAGTACTGCATAAGGTCGCGGGTCAAAGCCTTATTGAACATGTCATAAACAGTGCATATGCATTAAGGCCTGATCACGTTCTGGTGGTTCATGGCAGTGAATCAAATCAGATCAAAAAACAGTGTTCGAACTATCCTGTTGATTGGGTGCTGCAAACAGAACAAGGTGGTACCGGTCATGCTGTTCAACAAGCGCTCCCATATATTAACGCTGCCGATGATAGCCACGTCCTCATACTCTATGCTGATGTGCCTTTGTTACAGATAGACACACTAGAGGCTTTACGCCTGCAGTTGAACTCAGCTGATCTTGCATTATTGAGCATGCATCTTGATGAGCCAAAAGGATACGGTCGCATCGTAAGAAGTAGTGACAACGCAGTAGAAGGCATCGTTGAAGAAGGAGATGCAAACGAGATTATTAAACAGATCAAAGAAGTTAACAGTGGCATCATGGCTGCGCGACTAGCGACACTACGAGAATGTTTGCGCTTAATAAATAATGATAATGCACAGTCGGAATACTATTTGACTGACTGTGTTGCAGCAGCCAAACAGCTGAATAAAACTGTGATTGCACAATCTTGTCAGGCTGATGAAGCTCAGGGTGTTAACAGCCGAGCGCAACTTGCAGCAGCTGAGTTGATATATCAGCAGCGGCGTCGTTTAAGTTTATTAGACAGTGGCGTCAGCATGACTGACCCTGCAACTGTTTATATAGAAGGCCAAGTTTACATAGAAGCCGACGTCTCAATAGGCCCCTGTGTTGAGTTAATTGGCCCGTTAACAATAGCAACAGGAACACGTATTTCAAGTCATTCTGTTATTAGTAATAGCGCAATAGCTAAGAACACATCAATACACTCGTTTTGTCATATTGAGGATGCAAAAATAGGCGAAGGATGTGAGTTAGGCCCCTACGCACGTATACGTCCACAAACAAAATTATCTGCAGGTGTTAAAATTGGTAACTTTGTAGAAACCAAAAAATCAGAAATAGGTAAAGGCAGTAAGGTGAATCACTTAAGCTATATCGGGGATGCGAAAATAGGTGAACAAACAAATGTCGGTGCTGGAACCATCTGTTGTAATTACGATGGGGCTAATAAACATCAAACAATAATTGGAGACAATGTATTCATTGGTTCGGATACTCAATTAGTAGCACCGGTTGAGATTGAAGATGGCGCCACTGTCGCCGCAGGATCCACCATCACTAAAAAAGTTCCAACGCAGAGCTTGGCTTTATCTCGTGCGAAGCAAACAATTATAAGTAATTGGCAACGACCAAAGAAAAGATCATAAATTATGTGTGGAATAATTGCAGCAATAGCTAACAGAGATGTGGTGGATCATCTGCTAGAAGGATTGCAGCGATTGGAATACCGTGGCTATGATTCAGCTGGCATTGCACTAATAAAGAATCAAAAGATACTACTGAAAAAGTGTAGGGGTAAGGTTGGAGATCTAAAATCAATAATAGAAAAAGGAAAGAGTGAGGGAAATATTGGTATCGCACATACGCGTTGGGCGACACATGGCGAAGCCAATACGACTAACTCACATCCGCACCTAAGCCATGAACGTATTGCCATTGTTCATAATGGTATTATAGAGAATTATGTAGCACTCAAAAAAGAATTAATTGCCAATCAATACTCGTTTGCTTCTGATACAGATAGCGAAGTCATTGCACATCTCATACATTATTATTTGCAGGCAGAGAGCTCAATACGAGCGGCAGTGCAAAAGTGTGTTTCGCGATTGCAGGGCAGCTATGCCTTTGCAGTCATTGATAGAGAGTATGAAGACAGGCTAATTGCAGTACGACAGGGCAGCCCGCTACTGCTAGGTATTGCTACAGACGGCTATTATCTTGCCTCTGATACACTCGCATTAAATGAAAACTGCGATGCTGTTATTTATTTAGAAAATGGTGATCTAGCTGAGATCAGCATTATGAAATACAGTATTTATCAGAATGAGGAAATAGTGTCGCGGCAAACACATAAGCTATCAACGGCAACGGTTACAGAAGACAAAGCGGGTTATCCGCATTACATGATAAAAGAAATCTACGAGCAAGCAGAGGCAGTTCGAAATACGATACGCTGTAATTTACGAGAGGGATCTGTCAATGAAGGTCACATGGCAGAGGCTGCTGGCAAGATTCTAGATCAAGTTGACTGTGTACAAATTATTGCCTGTGGCAGTAGTTATCATGCAGGTAAGGTAGCACAGTATTGGTTTGAGGAGATTGCGGGTATATATTGTCAAATAGACATTGCTAGCGAATATAGATATCGCAAGCATGTGGTACATCCAAAAACACTCCTAGTCACAATTTCACAGTCTGGAGAAACAGCTGATACATTAGCTGCCTTAGAGTGCGCAAAGGCACTCGGCTACGTCTCGACGTTATGTATTTGCAATGTCAAAGAAAGCTCTCTAGTGCGTGCCTCTGACTTAGTCTTGCTGACAGAAGCGGGAGCAGAAATTGGCGTGGCATCGAGTAAGGCTTTTACAACACAGTTAGTAGCCTTGATGTTGTTGATAATCATGGTGGGTCGTCGGCATCAATTATCAGCTCAAAAAGAACAAGCGTTACTGACGCAGCTACTTGACCTGCCTGAACGTATCAAGGCTACATTAGCTTTGGATGATAAATTAAAATCACTGGCAAAGGATTTTGCTAATAAACAGCATGCTTTGTTCTTGGGTAGAGGCTCACACTATCCAATAGCGATGGAAGGTGCCTTAAAGTTAAAAGAGATTTCATATATTCATGCAGAAGCCTATCCTGCAGGTGAGCTCAAACATGGTCCACTCGCATTGATTGATGCCGACATGCCAGTGATAACAGTTGCACCAAATAATCAGCTACTAGTAAAGTTGAAATCAAATATGGAAGAGGTACGTGCACGTGGTGGGCAACTCTATGTGCTGGCTGATAAGGGCTGTGGTTTTGAAGAAGTTGATGGTGTTAGTTTGATAGAAATTGATGCTCCAGAAAACGCAGTGGCCCCAATATTATTCACAATACCTTTGCAGGTTTTGGCCTATCATGTGGCAGTATTGAAAGGCACTGATGTCGACCAACCTCGTAATCTAGCTAAGTCAGTAACGGTTGAATGAGCTTAGTAATTGATATTATTGATTCATCTAAGGGGTTGCTGTCACTCAAAACTTTCTTATTTAAGTGTATAGAGTCTTTAAAATCTCGATAATTGATTATCGATTTAATTCAGTCTCTAATTTCTTAACCATGAACTTTAATTCAATATCTTCTACTTGTTTAGAATTTCACTTCGAGTTGATTCATCTATCTGCGTAGACTGTGCAATTAGAGCGTAATCATTGGTAGTCATTGAGGATTAAAAAAGGAAAGGAGCATTCTATCTTCATAGTGACATAAAATTAATAACTAACTATGCAGTAGCGGTATTCGTTCTACTGTTGAATAAGATCAATTATTATTAATATGCTTGGATTATTTAAATCATATGAAAGTAAATAACTGTTGGGGTGTTGTTCCAGCAGGGGTTTTCATTTTGACTCAATATACATAAATGCATTAAATTTAGATTAAACAACTTCTGGATTATCTGCAGTAATCAAATAATGCATAATCTGATCAGCTACTCGTTCCGCACTCGAGGGAGCCATAGTGATTCCATAACGATGGTGCCCACTATTAATAAATAATCCTGCGATAGTATCTACAGCACCGATCAACGGTTCTTTGTTGATACTAGCTGGTCTTAAACCACTCCATTGCCGTAGAATCTTTTGATGTTTAAGCTTGGGTATAATGCTGATGGAACGCTCTAATAAATCATTCTTAGCTGGTTCTGTTACGTCATTGTTATAGCCAACGTCTTCCAACGTACTGCCTGCTAAGATACTGCCATCTCTGCGCTGAAGTAAATAATGTCCTTTATGAATAAGGATATGATCAAGATTAATACCTTGACCATCAAAGGCAATGGCTTGGCCACGAATAGGACGAACCTCTGGCGCTTTAATCTGATTACCTAACAATGCTAACTCTACTGCCCAGGCGCCAGTTGCCCAGAGTACCGCCTTTGCATTAATCTCTCCATGACGACATTCTATGCCTGTAACCTGCCCTTGTTGCTGCAGCAAACTATCAACCTCTGTCTGTTTGTATAGCACCACGCCATGGTCAAGCAAATACTGACATAGTCCTTCTACTAGACGTCTGGGGTTGAGTTGACTCAGCTCTGGCAGTAACAAAGAATTCTCGATTAATTGTGAACTAATCTGCTTGTCTGAATGGTTAGCTGATTCAGTTAATATTTTGTTATTTCTACACCAAATTTTATGAGTGTCAACGTATTCATCAGCTATGACCATCAAACCATTAATTTCATACTCAATATCAATGCCAGTTTGAGATAATAGTTGCTTACCTAATTTTTTATACAGAGGCGAAGCATGGCGGCATAAGTCGTTTATATTCTTACTGTAATCCCATGGTAAAAGTGGTGATAAGATACCACCAGCAGCAGCTGTACATTGCATACCAAATTCGCCACGGTCAATGACGGCTACTTTTAAGCCACGGCTGTGAAGTGCGTAAGCACTATAAAGTCCGATGACTCCTCCCCCAATAATACAAATATCTGTCTTCATAGGGTTATTCTACCCAAGTATATGACAAAAAGTTAGCAGACCTTTACGTGGCGCTTTAAATAGTTAAGATTACTAATTAAATTCCTCTCTCTTAATATATAAATGATTTTGGTAAATGATTATGAATTCTCTATTAAATACGCAACGCCTTATGAATAAACAGGTAGCTCTTAATAACCGCGCTGATGAGCTACTTGGCTTGGTGATTTTATCGCGCCAGTGTTCTCACATCATGAATCAACAATTAATTGATATCGGTTTAAATTTTAATCATTGGCAACTGTTATTGCTATTATCAAAAAAGATAGTTTCAACACCGATGCAAATAGCAAATTATCTCCATATTGAGCCAGCCACCGTGAGTCGTCATTTAGAATGTTTAGAAACCTTAAAGTTACTTAAGCGCGTCTATAATCAACCGGATCGCAGGAGCACATCGATTGTTTTGTTGCCCGCCGCGGCCCCCTACATTACACAGGGCTTAGAAGGACTCACTGAGATCTCGAATAAACTCACATAAATTCTACGCTTAACAACTACAAAAGCCGAAAAGTGATGAAAACTGAGCTTTCTACGAGTATGTCTAGCTTCTAGCCCCAAGTGTCGACTACAATTCGTTATGGAAATTATGCTCAATGGTGTCGTTAAAGAGGTCCCTATACATTTCTCGATTAAAGACCTTCTTGTTGAAATCGGTGTTTCTGCTGAGCGCATTGCTATTGAGTTAAATAAGGAAGTTGTACCGAAGAGTGAATATGCTTGCCGGCAATTGCATGCGGCTGACCAAATTGAGGTTATTCAAGCAGTTGGCGGCGGTTAAGTAGTCTAGAGAGTATGTAATGAGTAATGTTTTTGAAGATGATCTGCTGCAAATTGGTCAGCATAGCTTTCAGTCACGGCTGTTAGTTGGTACAGGCAAGTATGCTGATTTTGAGCAAACGCGAGCAGCAATAATTGCTAGCGAAGCCGAAATTGTAACCGTAGCCCTGCGTCGAACTAACCTCGGCCAAGAGAAGAATCAGGCTAACCTATTAGATTACTTACCTGAGGGTATCACCCTGCTGCCGAATACAGCTGGTTGCTATACCTGTGATGATGCCGTCAGAGTCTGTCGCTTAGCACGAGACTTATTATCGGGTCATAACCTTGTAAAGCTTGAAGTGCTCGGTGATCCAACGACACTTTATCCTGATGTTGTTGCCACTCTTAAGGCCGCTGAAATCTTAGTTTCAGAGGATTTTGATGTCATGGTCTACACTAATGATGATCCCATTGTTGCTAAGCAGTTAGAACAGATTGGTTGTGTTTCAGTGATGCCATTGGCAGCACCTATTGGTTCAGGCCTAGGTGTTTGTAATCCACATAATATCGTCACAATTATTGAGAATGCAGAGGTACCTATCCTCGTTGACGCCGG
This sequence comes from Gammaproteobacteria bacterium, assembly GCA_029253965.1. Classification (GTDB taxonomy): domain Bacteria; phylum Pseudomonadota; class Gammaproteobacteria; order UBA4575; family UBA4575; genus UBA4575. Next base: position 30,142 of record JAQWYM010000061.1, on the reverse strand, counting down.
CGTTGGCACGGCCTCAGATGCCGCTATAGCTATGGAGTTGGGTTGTCAGGGTGTACTGATGAATACTGCAATTGCAGAGGCTGCAGATCCTGTGCTGATGGCGAGCGCAATGAAACACGGCATTATCGCTGGACGCCAAGCCTATCTTGCTGGACGTATGCCAAAGCGAAGGAATGCATCGGCGTCCTCTCCTATTGAAAACACAATTGCAGCACGCCGTGACCGAAACTGAGATTGAACATAGACGCCCTAATCGAAGTTTTGTTATTCGAGAGGGACGCTTTACACCAGCACAGAGAAAGGCATTCGACCAGTACTGGCCAGATTATGGTATCGCTACTGATAAGTTACCGGCTCTAAATCTGCAGCAATACTTTGCAGTAGAGCAGCCATTAGTCTTGGATATCGGATTTGGTGCCGGTGACTCGTTATTGTCGTTGGCAAAACAGCGCCCAGACTTAAATTTTGTTGGTGTAGAAGTCTATCGCCCAGGGATTGGTGCGGTGATGCAAAGGCTGCATCAGCAAGAAATAAAAAATGTACGCTTAATCAACGAGGATGTTGTGCCACTGTTAGAGGATTGCATTGCCAGTGCCTCAATTACGGGATTGTTGGTTTGGTTTCCAGACCCATGGCCTAAAAAACGACATCATAAGAGGCGTTTGATACGGCCAAATTTTCTTGATCAGGTACAGCGGGTCTTAGGTCCACAGGGCGTGTTGCATCTAGCCAGTGATTGGCAGCCCTATGTCGTTGATATGCAAGAACAAGTGGCAGCATATCCTGAGTTAAAGCCGCAGACTTCTGCAAGCCATCCTTTAGCAATCAGTCGTCCAGACACGCGTTTTCAACAACGCGGCCTGCGCTTAGGACACACACTAAGTGACCTTATCTATCGGCGTTAAGTATAAGCGGGTGATGCCGTGCTCTAACAAACCATAGCTTACTCGAGCACGTATTCATCCCTGCTAGCTCGAGCTTTTGCTCCTACTGAGAGGACAACAGCTATCATCATGATTATCTAAACGCTGCCAAGCAAAATTGATCGCTTCCTGCTCATTGCGGTGGAAGTGGTCTAACCATTCGTCGCCAGCAAAGCCAGTCCGTCTAAAGACATCCATGACCTGCTTTTTAGTGCGACAAAAGAGAAAATCAATTCCTAGACCACTCAGTCGAACAGCGAGTTGATGCAACATTTCTTCACCCGTAGCATCAATTTCATTAATACCTTCAGCATCGATAATGATGAATTTCAGTACTGGTTTAATGGCAACACGCTCTAATACCTTCTCTTCAAAATAACCGGTATTTGCGAAAAATAATGGGCCATCAAAACGAATCATTGAAATATTCGGGCAGGTTTCTAGATTATTCACCTCGGCATCAGCAAAGTTTCCATCGGCACGCATAGAGAGGATCGCAATACGCGGACGCATGGTGCGGTACATATACAAGCCCATCGCTAATATGACGCCAACAAGGATACTTTTTTCAAGATGAGGGGCCCATAGCAGAGTCAGGAAGAAAGTAATCATCGCTACTACTGCATCATGTTTTTGTACCAACCAGGCGTATTTAATCGGCTTGAATTTAATCAGATTAAATACCGCTAGAATAATAATGGCAGCAAGTGTTGGCTGCGGAAGGTGGTAGAGCAGCGGTGTTAGGAACAATAAGGTCAACATCACGATCAAGCCACTGAAGATAGCTGCAAAACCGGTACGAGCGCCTTGGCTTAGGTTAATCGCAGAGCGTGAGAATGAGCCTGATACGGCATAACCTGAAAACAGGCTGGATGTAATATTGGCTAAACCCTGTCCGACCAAGCCTTGGTTTGCATCCAAGCGTTGGCGTGTTTGTGCTGCAATCGCCTTGGCTACAGAAATCGCTTCAGTAAAACCAATCAGACCAATAGCAATGGCACTGGTTAGTAGTTGTAGTGCGATACCCATATCAATATCAGGAATACTAAAACTAGGCAAACCCTGTGGCACGGTACCAACAACTTTGCCGCCGTTAGCCTCGAAACCAAACTGCCATGAAAGGTAGGTAGTTACTGCGACTGCCGCTAACACCCCCGGTATCTTTGGTGCAAACTTTTTCAATAAAACCATGATCGCGATAGCGCCGAGACCATAAAACACTGTCAGTGTATGTGTATGGTAATAAGCGGCTTCTAGTACACGCCAGACCGTTTCATAGTGATGTTCAGCACTTTCAACTGAGACACCAAACATTTTGCTGAGCTGTGAGGTGGCAATAATAATAGCGGCACCATTGGTAAAGCCAACGACCACAGGGTGTGACAAAAAGTCGACAAAAAAGCCCATACGTAAGAGGCCTAATGACAACTGGAATACACCAACCATCAGTGCCAACATAACGGCATAGGCGGCGTACTGAGTCGGATCAGCACTCGCATATGGTGCGAGTGCTGACGCAGTAAGTAACGATACTACGGCAACAGGGCCAGTATGCACCTGTCGTGATGAGCCAAATAATGAAGCCACCATGACCGGTAAGAATGAGGCGTATAGACCATAATAGGCAGGTAACCCAGCCAGCTGTGCATAAGCCATCGACTGTGGAACGAGCACCAGCGCCACAGAAACACCTGCAATTAGGTCTGCACGAAGGATGCTTGGATCTTTGAGTTCAAAGATCCACTCTCTAAACGGTGTAAAGCGTTTAAACAAACCGTTGAGCATGGCATTAACTAAGTTCAAGATACGTCCTTATAGTAGGGCAGCTAGCAATAATAAGTGTAGGCAATATAGCGAAGAAAAGCCTTATGCGGCGCCAGTTTTCTGGGCAGATATAATACCACAGGGCTCTTCTGTGGCGTATCCCGATGTTACCGCAGTGTTGAAAAAATGAAAGATTTTAGAAGGGGATTTAGCGATGCAGTATAAAACCTTAGGCCAGACCGACATCAAAGTTAGTCTTATCTGCTTAGGCACGATGACTTTTGGCGAGCAGAACACAGAGCAAGACGCACACCAACAACTGGATTATGCGGTTGATCAAGGTGTTAATTTTATTGATGTTGCAGAGATGTATCCGGTACCACCAAAAGAAGAAACTCAAGGTTTAACCGAAAAATATGTCGGCAGCTGGTTGGCGAAGCATAAGCAGCGAGATCAAGTGATACTCGCAAGTAAGGTTTCTGGTCCAGGAATGATGCCTTATTTACGCGCTGGTCCTGATCTCACTGCGGAGCATATTAAGCAGGCACTGGATGACAGTCTTAAACGTCTGCAAACCGACTATATCGATCTTTATCAAATACACTGGCCATCACGAGGTACAAACTACTTTGGTCAATTAGGGTATCAGCAGTCATCACACAGTGGTGTAGCGATCATGGAAACACTGAGCACGCTAGCTGAGTTGGTGAGCAGTGGCAAAATACGCCATATTGGTATTTCAAATGAGACCCCATGGGGACTAGCAGAATACCTGAAGCTTGCAGAACAACAGCAACTGCCACGTATTGCATCTATTCAAAACCCTTACGGATTACTCAATAGAAGTTTCGAAGTAGGCTTGGCTGAAATGTCCGAGCGTGAGCAAGTTGGCTTACTCGCATACTCGCCCTTGGGTTTTGGCATGTTGAGTGGAAAATATGAAAATGGTGCAAGACCAACAGGCGCCAGATTAAGTCTCTTTGATCGCTTCACTCGTTATAGCAATCCGCAGGCAGAGCAAGCCTGTGATGCCTATGTAAAACTAGCGAGGGCGAATGGATTGAGTCCAGCACAAATGGCATTAGCCTATGTTAATTCACGATCATTCGTCACCAGCAATATTATTGGTGCAACCACGATGCCACAATTAGAAGAAAACATTGCCAGCATTGATATCAAATTAAGTGAGTCAATATGTGAAGAAATAGAGGCCATTCAGCAGCGTATACCAAACCCTAGCCCTTAATATGTTGTTGCTGAAAAGTTGACTGCGGGTGCAGCTACTTGTGATTTACCTCAGCGGCGTGTTGCTCAGTGAGGGTTTGACGGGCTTGTTTAAGCCATAACGCATATTCATCACGAAGTTGTTCTGCGCTCTTACCTTCACTACTGATGCAGTCACCAATAATAACGCGTACCGTGCCAGCCTGTTTTAGAAATCCTTTGCTTGGCCACAGGCGCCCAGCGTCATGCGCAACTGGTAATACCGGCACCCCCGCCTTCGCTGCTAATAAAAAACCTCCAGCTAAGAGTTTGCCAGGTTCCTTAAAGGGCCTTCGGGTACCCTCAGGGAAAATTAATATAAAGCGACCTAAGGCCAGCTTTTTACGGCCATCTTTGACTAACTCAGTTAAGGCGCGTCTACCGGCCTTACGGTCTAGGGCAATCGGCTGCGTACCACCAATACCCCAGCCAAAAAATGGCAGAGCCAGTAATTCTTTTTTTATTACCCAGGTCAGCGTCGGGAAAATACCGGGGAAGGCCAAGGTCTCCCAAGTGGACTGATGATTAGACATGATCACGCAGGACTTTTCAGGAACCTTTTCTAAACCTTGAATCTCATAACGGACACCGCAGGTTAAGCGTGCCCAAAAAGTATTGAAGGCACACCAGCTGGATATAAATTTAAAACACAGGCGATAGGGTAACAGGCGTGCTAAAACGCAGGGCAGTGAATATATAATCGTTGCTGCGATCATACCAAGTAATAATAAACTAGAGCGTATGATGATTAGCATGGCTTATTCATGAAGTATGTGAGCAACAGCAAGTGAGAGATTATCAAAGACCTTAACGTCTTTTGGCATTTCAGGCTGGGCTAAAGTTTGCAAACCGTTACCTGTACGTACCAACACAGGAATAGCGCCAGCACGTTCTGCTGCTTGCAGGTCTTTCAGACTGTCACCAATAAAAGGTGTCTCAGTCAGTTTAATACCCGTACGAGAAGCGATGTCCAAGAGCATGCCTGGATTTGGTTTGCGGCAGGCGCCTTGAAGTACTGGGCTGAAAAAAAAGCCATCAACATCACCACCCAAGGCTTCCAGTTCATGCAGCATTTTGCGATGAATTCGGTGTAGATCAGAATGATCAAATAAACCACGGGCAATGGCCGCTTGGTTACTTGCAATAAAGACTTTAAATTTTGCTTGGGAGAGACGCGCGATGGCTTCCAAACTACCATCGATGGCATGCCACTCGGTAGCCTTTTTTACGTAGTCAGGACGATTGTGATTAATAACACCATCACGATCTATGATTACTGCGCGCATCATATTTTAAACCTGCAGTAGCGCAATATCCGCAACGGCTGTGAAGAGTTTGTGTACACGTGTAACTAGTGCAATACGATTAGCTCTGATACTGGGGTCTTCATGCATCACCATAACCTCCTCAAAAAAGTTATCAATATCATCTTTAAGTTGGGCCAGTGTCTGCAAGGCTTCGGTATAGTGCTGTTGCTGCACCATCGCCTCAACATTAGTTTCAATCTCATCAAGGCTTGAACAAAGTCTTTGTTCAATAGGACTGCTTAACGCCGCAGCATCTAAAGTAACAAGGTCACTGACATCAGTTTTTTTCAGAATATTTCCGATACGCTTATTAGATGCAGCGAGGCTGGCAGCCTCTGGCCTAGAGCGAAAATTAGAGACGGCTAAGCTGCGCTGATAACAATCAAACAGGTTCAGTGATGCAGCAGTGCTGGTCAGGCTTGCACGACTCGCAAGCACCGCCTCAAAGCAATCTTTGTTTAAGCCCTGTTCGACCAGATAGCCACGCATGCGCTCAAGAATAAAGGCTTCGACATCATCTACTAGCTCACCTGTTTGTAATGACTCTGGTAACAGGCTGGCTGCTTTATGTAATAACTGATGGAGATCGAATTCCAGTTCAGCTTCAATACTGATGCGCACTAAACTTAAGGCGGCTCTGCGGAGTGCATAAGGATCTTTCACGCCAGACGGCTTTTTACCGCTAGCAAAAATACCAAGCAGGCTGTCTATACGATCGGCTAATGCAACGATCTGTCCTAGTTTACTACTAGGAATTTTTGCACCCGACTTTAATGGCCAGTAATGCTCTTCAATGGCTGCTGCTAATGATGCTTCTTCGCCATCATGTAGCGCGTAATAACGCCCCATGATGCCCTGCAGTTTTGGAAATTCAGTGACCATTTCTGTGACAAGATCACACTTGCAAAGCATGCAAGCGCGTTCTGCTAGTTCAGCATCAATACCAAATGTTGTGGCCAGTACAACTGAAATCTCAGCACTTCGTTTGCCCTTATCAGCAATACTGCCTAGCTTCTTTTCAAATAATAGGCCGTTTAGTTTGTCGACTCGGCTCTCAAGACTTTGTGTCTTATCGCGCTGCCAAAAGAATTCTGCATCCTCAAAGCGTGGCCGAATAACACGTTCATTGCCCTGCGAAATTACTTCGGGGCGTATGCTCTTAATGTTGGCAATGGTAATGAACTGAGGCAGCAAACGATGATCTTGTTTGCGATATAGTGGAAAATAACGCTGTGATTCTTGCATGGTCACCACTAAAACTTCCTCAGGAATATTGAGGAACTTAGCATCGAACTGACCAAGAATTGCATTAGGGTATTCGACTAGGTTACAGACCTCATTAAGGAGACTGTCTTCATAATCTAAAACAGCACCCAGGTCACTGCAGATGCTTTCAAGTTGATCTAGGATAGATTGTTTACGCTGATCAAAGTTAGCAATCACCTGAGCTGCAGCAAGTGCTGAAGTATAGTCAGAAGGATGTTTGAGTGTGATCGCTGCTGGTGCATGGAAGCGATGGCCATAAGTAATGCAGTCGGCGCTTATGCCCTTAATAGTGCAAGCAAGACCACGTTCTCCATAGAGTAAGGTTAGCCAGTGCAATGGTCGAATGAATTCATGCTCACCGGCACCCCAACGCATTGGCCTTGGGATAGGTAAAGCAGCCAAGCTCTTTGCAATAATATCTTCGATTAGATCATCGATGGCTAAGCCTTTGCGTTGGCTCTTTGCATACAGCCACGTACCCTTATCAGTTTCAATCTCTTGCAGCTCTTCAACGCTTAGCCCCGAGGATTTGCAGAAACCCAGTAAGGCTTTGCTTGGATTGCCTGCGTCATCAAAGGCAACTTTTAGTGCAGGTCCTCGACGCTCAATCGTCTGATCTTCTTGACGAGCAGCTAGCTGCTCTACGATGACGGCTAAACGACGCGGAGTATAATAAGCAGTAATCTGCTTAAAACTTAAACCCTGTTGTTTGAACTGCTCAGCTAAGGCTTCTTGCCAGGCCTGACTGAGTTGGCTCAATGTTGCTGGTGGCAATTCTTCAGAGCCAAGCTCAATTAATAGATCGTGCGCGTCTAAAGAGTGTGATTCACTCATGATGGCTCCTTAAGCAAAGGAAAGCCTAAGCGTTCACGGCTAGCAAGAAAACTTTGTGCGACTTCTCGAGCCAGCGTGCGAATGCGTAAAATAAACTGTTGCCGCTCGGTAACCGAAATGACCTGACGAGCATCTAATAAGTTGAACAGATGTGAAGCGCTGAGGATGCGTTCATAAGCCGGATAGGAGAGCTCTTTTTCTAATAATCGAAGGCATTCACTTTCATTGGCATCAAAGGCACTAAATAAGAGCTCGGTGTTGGCCTCATCAAAATTATATTTAGACTGTTCAATCTCGCTTTGTAAAAAAATATCAGCGTAGCTTATGGGATGTGTGTCGCTATCATTCCAACGCAGGTCATAAATACTTTCCTTACCCTGTAGGTACATGGCTAGGCGTTCTAAACCATAGGTAATCTCACCGCTTATTGGCTTACAACTTAAGCCACCCACCTGTTGGAAATAGGTGAACTGCGAAACTTCCATGCCGTTCAACCAAACTTCCCAACCAATACCCCAGGCACCTAAGGTGGGTGACTCCCAGTTATCTTCAACAAAACGAATATCATGCTCTAGCGGATTAATGCCTAGCTCACGTAATGAGTCTAGGTACAGCTCCTGAATGTTCTCAGGTGACGGTTTGAGGATGACCTGAAACTGATAGTAGTGCTGTAAGCGATTTGGGTTTTCACCGTATCGCCCATCTGTCGGTCTTCTACAAGGCTGTGGATAAGCCGCACGCCAGGGTTCAGGGCCAATGGCTCTGAGGAAGGTGCCGTTATGAAACGTCCCTGCCCCCATTTCCTGGTCATGAGGTTGGAGCAGGCTGCAGCCCTGTTGGGCCCAATACTGCTGCAGAGTTAGAATGAGTTGTTGAAAGCTGGTAGTTGCGCTCACGGGATTAAAATTGGCTATAAAGCGTAGGATTGTAAGCTATCTACCGCCTAGGTGTGAACTTTTCTGAGCTTCGCCTGATATTTGTCATTGTCGAGGGCGCTGAAGCGTTCAATGGTTCCTGTTATTCGACATCCTTGTCGAAACAGCCCCAATCCATGGGGAGACGCTTCCTGATGTGTTATTTAGAGGGCCTTCCTGGTCCTGTACATGCACTTGTGACAGTGATTGCAATAAATATTAATAACACAAGATTAGTTTAAGGTATTTTTTACTTAATGCGAAATAATCATGCTGTTTTTTGTGAGACACCCATTACAAGTACTGTACAAGGTATTGATTTGCTATTGAGCATAGTAGGATGAGTGATTGAGCTGGAAACCGCACCAATAAAGTGCAGCTTGAGTGTGGCTGCACTTTATTGGTGCGTCAAGCGGAGCATTTTAGCTCTGAGGCTTCCAAAAATGGCTCTAGTAGGCTACCTTCTGCTATGGCACGTATTGTGCTTAAGTATAGAGGAATAAAGCAGGGTGGAGTGCGTATCGCAGCCATGGCCTGTAGATTTGAATTTAATTTATTTAGGAGTGACTCGATGTCCGCCAGTGACGTTTTAAAAATGATTAGTGATAACGACGTTCGATACGTCGATTTCCGTTTCACCGATACAAAGGGTAAGGAGCATCATGTAACTGTGCCGGCAAGTACGGTTGATGAAGCAGTGTTTGAGAACGGTAAAATGTTTGATGGTTCTTCTATAGAAGGCTGGAAAGGAATTAATGAGTCTGACATGGTGCTGATGCCAGAAGCGGCTACCGCTGTTATGGACCCATTTTTTGCTGACTCTACCTTAATTCTTCGCTGCGACATTCTCGAGCCAACCACTATGGAAGGTTACGAACGCGATCCACGATCAGTAGCTAAGCGCGCAGAAGCTTATTTAAATAGCACCGGAATTGCTGACACAGCTTATTTTGGTCCTGAGCCAGAATTCTTTGTATTTGATGATGTGCGCTGGAATAACAGCATCGGTGGTGCTTCATTTGCTATCGATTCAGACGAAGCGTCTTGGAATACCAATAAACAGTATGAAGACGGTAATACGGGTCACCGCCCAAGTGTCAAAGGTGGTTACTTTCCAGTGCCTCCGGTTGATTCATTACAAGACGTCCGTGGCGCCATGTGCCAAGTACTAGAAGAGATGGGTGTTGAGGTTGAAGTACATCATCACGAAGTAGGCACTGCCGGCCAGTGTGAAATTGGAACACGATTCGACACATTGACTGTGCGTGCTGATCAAAACCAAATATTGAAGTATGCGGTGTTAAATGTTGCGCATAATTACGGTAAAACAGCGACCTTCATGCCAAAGCCTTTAGTCGGTGATAACGGCAGCGGTATGCACGTTCACCAATCGCTATTTAAAGACGGTGAAAACCTATTTGCTGGTGATGGCTACGGTAACCTTTCACAGACGGCCTTGTACTACATCGGTGGTATCTTAAAGCACGCTAAAGCGATTAATGCCTTTGCTAACGGTTCTACGAACAGTTACAAACGCTTGGTCCCAGGTTTTGAAGCGCCAGTCATGTTGGCCTACTCAGCACGTAACCGATCAGCTTCGATTCGTATCCCTTTCGAAGCGAATGCAAAAGCGCGTCGAATTGAAGTGCGTTTTGGTGATGCTGCAGCTAACCCATACTTAACCTTTGCAGCGATGATGATGGCAGGCCTTGATGGCATCCAAAATCAGATTGATCCAGGTGCAGCACAGGATAAAGACCTGTATGACTTACCACCAGAAGAAGACGCTGCGATTCCAAAAGTAGCGGCCTCTTTGGACGAAGCTCTAGCTGCGCTCAACGAAGACCGTGCATTCTTGACTAATGGCGGTGTTTTTACAGACGACATGATCGACGCTTACATTAATTTGAAGATGGAAGAAGTGACTGCGCTGCGTCAGGCAACACATCCTGTCGAGTTTGAAATGTACTACAGCTGCTAATATTTCTTAAAAAAGAATATGGCTGCTCCTTCACGTTTTGTGGAGGACGAAAAAAACGCTCTTATGGGGCGTTTTTTTTTGTCTAAAGGAAAGTTCCTCGCAGTAGAGATGCACCAAAACAGTGCAAAAATTAATGGTTCGATATAAGATAGCGATAGAAATAAATACAGTTACAAAATATTAACCGCCCACTTGTTTTGAAAATAAGCCTAAAAGCTGTGAATAGCTCAGTTTTAAAGCATTCTTATAAAATCCATCAAAGAGACCAGCTTTAAGAGCATGTTGGTTCGGAAATTGCATAGATAAGGTTATGTCTGATCATTTATACGCCACCATTATCGAGCATCAAGCTGCGGCTATCGTTTTGATAAATGCTGAGCAACGCATTGAGTTTATGAACTTAGCGGCTGAGACCATGTTCAATGTCAGCTTGAATCGCGCTGAAAACGAGTTGTTCTCCTCACTATTGTCCAAAGGTGAGCACACGCTGCTGGAATTAGTCGCAGAATCATTCCAATCAGTCTCCGCGTGGTCAGAGCGTGAATTGGTCTTAAGTTTATCAAATAACACTGAAATCACTGTGGCATGCGCCATCAACCCATTGACAGAAGGTGGCAAGAGCAGGGCATTAGTGGAGCTCAGTTCGTTAGATAGACATCTAAAGATCAGCAAAGATAGTTCCTTAATTCATGAACATAAGGCAGCGCATAATATTGTCCGTGGCTTAGCTCATGAGATTAAGAACCCATTAGGTGGTTTGCGTGGTGCAGCCCAGTTATTAGAAAATGAATTAAACGATTCTGAACTCGTTGAATACACCAAGATTATTATCAAAGAGGCGGATCGCCTGCATAAATTAGTCGACCAAATGCTTGGGCCGAATATGGTACCGAACAAGCAGTTCCATAATATTCACGAAGTTTTGCAACATGTCTTAGGGCTGACAGCCATTGAAAATGCAGAGTCTATAACACTGCGTTTTGATTACGATCCAAGCATTCCTGAGATAAAGCTAGATCGAGACTTATTAGTTCAAGCTGTTTTAAATATCACGCGTAATGCGATTCGGGCATTGGCCGGGAATGGCATGGTTATATTTAAAACACGAGTCTTAAGGCGGCATACAATCGCGAGCAAACTTTATAAGTTAGTCGCCTGTATCAGCATTATTGATAACGGGCCTGGTGTGCCTGATGAGATTAGAGATGAAATATTTTTCCCCATGGTCTCAGGTCAGTCTGATGGCAGTGGTCTAGGCTTGGCCATCTCACAAATGCTTATCAACCGACACAACGGTCTGATTGAGTTTGACTCAGAGCCAGGGCAGACAGAATTTCGCATCCTCCTACCAATCGATGCGCACTAGGGTAATAAAGGAATACATAAGATGAAAAATGATGTGTGGGTTATCGACGATGATCAGTCAATTCGTTGGGTTCTTGATCGTGCGCTAACGAAAGCAGATTTTGAGGTGACTACTTTTGAGGAGGCAGAAAGTGCCATGCAGGCATTATCTGTGAGTGTTCCAAAACTTATCATTACCGATATTCGAATGCCGGGTATGGATGGCTTGGATTTTTTAAAAAAAGTGCAAACACAAAATCCAGAGCTGCCAATTATTGTTATGACAGCTCACTCCGACTTGGATAATGCAGTGACTGCTTATCAAAATGGTGCCTTTGAATATTTAGCTAAACCCTTTGATGTGAATGAAGTGGTTGAACTCTCTAGACGTGCCTGCGTGGATGATAGTGAGGGTCTAAGTGAAAATACTGTGATCGCGGAAACACCTGAAATCATCGGTGAATCACAGGCGATGCAAGAAGTCTTTCGTGCCATTGGTAGGCTTTCCCTTTCTAGTATTACAGTCCTCATAAATGGTGAAACAGGTACCGGTAAAGAATTAGTAGCCAAGGCTTTACATACACATTCAGTGCGAAAGAAAAAATCATTTATCGCCTTGAACATGGCGGCGATACCAAAAGATCTACTTGAATCCGAATTATTCGGGCATGAGAAAGGTGCATTTACTGGCGCACAAACACTACGTCGTGGCCGTTTTGAACAGGCAGATGGAGGGACTTTATTTTTAGATGAAATTGGTGATATGCCAGCTGATCTACAAACGCGTCTGCTGCGTGTACTCTCTGAAGGTCAGTTCTATCGAGTCGGTGGCCATGAGTCTATTAGTGTTGATGCACGTATTATTGCCGCGACTCATCAGGACTTAGCGACCTTAGTAGAGAAGGGCCAGTTCCGTGAAGATTTAATGCATCGGCTTAATGTTATTCGTATTCAAGTACCTGCATTGCGTGAGCGCCGTGAGGATATCCCTGTCTTGTTAAAACATTTTCTACAGTCAGCAGCCAGTGAACTGAGTGTTGAAGGTAAACTCTTAGAGCCTGAAGTAACGCTACATTTGAGTAAGCTAGACTGGACCGGTAATGTACGTCAGTTAGAGAACGTGGCACGTTGGTTGACAGTGATGGCATCGGGTAAATCCATTCACATGGAAGACCTGCCGAATGATCTGCGTGACAATAAGATTAAAATTGAGACTAATGGCGACTGGAAAAAGCAACTCACATTATGGGCTGAGCAAAAGCTCGATGGTGGCGAGATAGATATTTTAAGTGACGCGGTTGCGCAGTTTGAAAGCACCTTGATTGAAGTAGCAATGAGGAAATCAGGCGGTAAGCGACAACAAGCGGCCAAACTATTGGGCTGGGGACGCAATACACTGACGCGGAAGATTCAAGAACTTCAGATGTATGAGTACAGTGACGGAGTGGCACCCTAGTGGGTTTTCTCAGTGTCAGTTTAGCGCAACAGCTTAGGCTGTATTTAAACTCAGGCTGCCGACCAATTCAGTGACTGAAGAGAGTTTGTGTTGTTGCAGATAATCACTAATGGTTTTATTAATCGCCTTACAGCAGAGAGGGTCGTAGTAAAGCCCTGTGCCAATACCGACAGCACTAGCACCAGCAATAATAAACTCTAAGGCATCCTCACCTGAACTAATGCCACCCTGACCTAGGATTGGAATATTATGCGCCTTACACACTTGATAGACCTGATGCACCTTGAGTAACGCGATCGGTTTGATTGCAGGGCCAGATAGTCCGCCCTGATTATTACCGATGATCGGCCGGCGACTATTAATATCAATCGCCATGCCCATCAAGGTATTAATTACGGCAAAGGCATCACTGCCGGCTTCTATACAGCCTCGAGCATTAGCAGCAATATCGGTTTGATTAGGTGATAGCTTAGTGATCAGTGGCTTATTAGTTACTTTTCGGCAGGCGGCAACAACTCGGGCTGACATATCAGGATCATTACCAAAGGCAACGCCGCCCTCTTTGACATTAGGGCAGGAGATGTTGATCTCAATGGCATCAATGTCTGAGTCATCAAAGATACGCGTTACTTCGGTGTACTCTTCTATTGTTGATCCAGAGACATTAGCGATATAACGTGTTTCACTGAAATCGAGTTTGCTCAAATAATCACGCACCACAACATGGGCGCCTGGGTTTTGTAAACCAATAGCATTGAGCATGCCTGCGGGTGTTTCAGCGACACGGTGTGCGGGATTGCCTAAGCGCGGCTCTAGGGTGGTGCCTTTTAAACAGATGGCGCCAATGTCCTTATTGGAATAACCTGCCACACGCGTAAACTCTTGGCCAAAGCCAACGCAACCGGATAACAAGACTAGTGGTGATTGCAGATGCATCCCGCAAAAGTCGCTACTGAGTATAGTTTGATCTACAGATGTCATGATTCACATAATTTTATATGAACCGGAGATTCCACCCAACACAGGTAATATCATGCGTCTGTGTGCGAATACCGGTTGTCAGCTTCATTTGATCCAACCCCTGGGCTTTGAGCTTGATGACAAGCGCATGCGTAGGGCGGGCCTAGATTATCTTGATTGGTGTACCGTCAAGCAATACTCCAGTCTGCAATTATGCCTGAGCCAGCTGGATTATGCGCGCCTGTATGCATTATCTACAAAAGGGAACAGAGCCCACACGGCTGCTAAGTTTGCTCCAGGTGACGCCCTGCTGTTTGGCCCTGAAACGCGTGGTTTGCCCGATACTGTTTTGCAAGGTTTAGAGGCTGATCAGATTTTACGCATACCGATGCTGGCAGAAAGTCGCAGCATGAATCTATCGAATAGTGTTGCCGTGTGCTTATACGAGGCGTGGCGGCAACTGGACTTTGCCGGTTCTGCTTAAGTCGGCCTGCTAATCATTCTCATCACGTGATGAACGTGCCATCAGGCTCTCAACAGCTTCATTCGGGTCTAAGCCATCGAATAAGACAGCGTAAACAGCTGAGCTGATAGGCAGTTCTAGCTGTTGCTGTTGCGCCAGCTGATGAATCACCTCGGCGGCATGCTTGCCCTCCAAGACCTGGCCTATCTCGGTTTCTATGGCAGCTAGGCTTCGACCCTGGCCTAGTCCTAGCCCCAGACGGCGGTTGCGTGACTGATCATCTGAGCAAGATAAAATAATGTCACCGATACCGGATAAGCCCACTAAGGCCTCTAAATTAACGTCTTGGCCACGTCCAAATCGAATCATTTCAGCGACACCACGAGCAATTAAGGCGGCACGTGCATTAGCGCCAAACTCAAGCCCATCAACAATACCGGCGGCAATCGCAAGAATATTCTTAAAGGTACCACCAATCTCAACGGCGGTTAATTCAGTGCTGGAATAAGCACGAAAGGCACCATGGTGAAATAGTTTTGCACAGTCACGACTAAAGTCAGCCTTTTCACTGGCAATGGTGACAGCAGTTGGCAGGCCAAGAGCGACTTCCTTAGCAAAAGAAGGGCCAGATAACAGTGCAATGGGTAGTTCTGTATCGAGTTCTTCAGCAGCAACCTGATGAAAAAACTTACCGGTTTTCTGTTCCAGCCCTTTGCTGGCCCAAATAACGCCACGTAGCCGATCACTTGAATGCTGGTGGATTGCTTGTAGGGTGGTTCTCATGGCGGTGCTTGGGATGGTGACCACAATGTAGTCCGCCGCGGCCACACAGCTCTTAAAATCGCTTGAGGGCTTTAGGCGCGGAGGTAAACTGATCTCAGGGAGATAGCGTTGATTAACGCGCGCTGTTGCCATTTGCAACATGCGTTCCTGATCACGGCCATATAAAAGCACGTCACCATGGCTGCTAGGTTGCGCGAGATGAATTGCCAGTGCAGTACCCCAGGCGCCGGCACCAAGCACTACAATTTTGGGATTAGGAGCCATTCTTAGCCTAGCGTTATGGGTGACTAATGCTTGGTAGAAGTAGTAGAGCTGCCTGATGCATCCTGCGCTAATTTCTGTGCATAGAGGGCGTCAAAATTAACCGGTGCTAACACCAACGGTGGGAAACCACCTTTAGTCACAGATTCTGAAATTACCTCACGCAGAAAAGGGAATAGAGTGTTTGGGCAATAACTGTTTAAAAGCTGCTCTTGCTGCTTTTTTTCAAAACCCTTGATTAGGAAGATACCTGATTGCACCACTTCGATAAGGAAAGAGACTTTATCGTTTTGTTTTGCAGTAATTTGAACTTTGAGATCGACTAGATAGTGATCATCAGCGAGTTCATCGAAGCGGCTGCTGAGGTTAACATCCGTGCTAGGCTGCCATTGCTCAGTGAAAATAGCCGGTGCCTGAGGTGATTCAAAAGACATATCACGAACGAATATTTTTTGAATATCAAACTGCTCTTTCTGTTCACTCATAGCGGCTAGCTCTCAGTAAGGTGTGACTGTAGGAGATAAGGCAACTTAAGACGCTAATAGTTCGTCTAACTTGCCTTCACGATGACATTCAGCAAGATCGTCATAACCGCCAACGTGAACATCACCAATGAAGATTTGTGGCACCGACTGACGCCCACTGCGTTGCTCCATTTCAGCGCGCACACTGTCATCAGAGTCAATCATAACCTCTTCGAATGCGATACCTTTTTTCTCAAACAAACGCTTTGCAGCGTTACAGTAAGTACAAAGTCGGCCACTATAAATTACTACTTTTGCTGTGTTATCTGTCATTTTTTTACCACGGGAAGATTGTCATTTCGCCAAGCCTCTAAGCCACCGCGAAGAGACATGATGT
Organism: Gammaproteobacteria bacterium; assembly: GCA_029253965.1. Classification (GTDB taxonomy): domain Bacteria; phylum Pseudomonadota; class Gammaproteobacteria; order UBA4575; family UBA4575; genus UBA4575. The sequence goes on along the minus strand of JAQWYM010000061.1, from coordinate 13,762 downwards.
TATTGAAGTTGTATTTCTTTAAGGTCTGACAAGCTGTCAGTGATCTATTACCACTTCGACAGTAAACAATCACAGGTTTATCAGTATGTGCCTTAAGCTCATTGACACGCTGTGTTAAAACGCTGAGTGACAGGTGCTTGGAGCCACGAATAAAGCCTTGAACAAGCTCATTATCTTCGCGCACGTCAATGAGGATAGCTTCTTCTCTATTCATTAAGGTGACTGCTTCTTTTGGTGTAACTGTTTTAAAGCCACGCAGTGCACGCTTGATTTCCATGCGTAGGATTAACGCAATGATAATGCCAAGTGCTGCAAATAAAATAAAATTAGTACTGATAAATTCAGAATAGGGCGTGGTCACCGCGCGATGTTCCTTTGTTGGTTGCTGCCTCTAGTCAAGGCACTGTGATTTAGTGTGCGGAGCAAAAGACTTGTTGCATCATTTCAATGAGCTTGAGTGTGCCAGCATCACCTACCTTATAAAACACACGGTTGGCGTCTTTACGTGATTTTAAAATACCTTTATCACGGAGGATGGCTAGATGTTGTGAGATGTTGCTTTGTGATGTACCGACACATCCAACAATGTGTTGTACGCTCTGTTCTTGATTGCCGAGCACACAGAGAATTTTAAGGCGTAATGGGTGCGACATTGCTTTTAGCGAGCGAGATGCCTGTTCTATATCTTCTTCTCTAGCCATGAGGTCTTCATGGCTTAGAGTCACAAAACTATGATCTGACACTATGATTTTTCCATTAAAATCAAAACAAAGTGTATTATAAACTATTAATACACTAATGATAGTTCACAGCGTTCAGGGATTTCCGATAGTGATTAGACAAGGGCCTCAGCCCATGATTAAGCTTAGCTTAAAGCAGATTCGGCGACTGTTGATACTACTCATAGTCACCTATTGCTGTGTCCCAGCATTGGCGACTGAGGCCTTGCAGCAAACTCAGCGTGATCTCTCAGATATTGCACAGGCGGTAAAAAAGATACAAGAACGCCTCAAAAAAAGCAGTATTGATCAGCAACAGATCGAACAAGAAATTCATTCGCTTGATCAAGAGCTGGGTAAATTACATAAAAATATGCGTGCGGTTGCACTGCAGAGGGCTGATCTTGAAAATAGTTTATTAAGGCTAGGAAATGAAGACCAGCATATTCAAAAAGACGTTCAAAAACAGTATCAAGGCCTCAAGCAACAATTACGCCTGCATTACCTAGATAATCAATTAAGCCAATGGAAGATAGCTTTAGCACAGATTGATCCAGCCTACTCTGGTCGAGATCGGATAATTTATCGATATATTGAAGAGGCACGTGATCAGGAGTTAAAACAGCTAGCGCTGCTTTCAAAAAAGATTGCAGATAAAATAGATGTGATTAATGAGAAACATACTGATTTGCAGGTGATTTTAATCGGGCAGCAGCAACAGACAGAAATATTGCAGTTAGCAAGGACAGAAAAAAGTGATGCTAAAGTTGCTTTGAAACAATATATAGCCAGTGACCAACGTTTATTAGAAGCACAGAGCAAAGCACAACATGCTTTACAAAAGCTATTAAAAAAGCTGCGCCGAGAATCGTTACCTGATCAGCAATTTGCAAAACAGCGCGGTAAATTATCCTGGCCGTTGAAAGGTCGTTTAGAAAACCAATTTGGTCAGATGCGGCAGCAACAGTCTAATCAGTTGAAATGGGAAGGCGTCACCATTCGTTCAGTGCGAGGAAAACAAGTTCATGCCATATTTCACGGCAAAGTCGTCTTTTCTAATTGGTTTAAAGGATATGGCTGGCTAATGATCATTGACCATGGCGAGGGTTATATGAGTTTGTATGCACATGCTGAAGGCCTGTATAAGGAAGTTGGTGAAATGGTTGAAGAAAACGAAGTGATTGCTATGGTCGGTGACTTTGGTGCAAGTAAAGAGGCGAATATTTATTTTGAGATTCGTCAGAAAGGTCAGCCTTTAAACCCACAAAAGTGGTGCAGCTAAGGCATTTCCCTTGAATAGTGATTAATAACCATTGATGCCTCAGACCGAAGCAGTACACCGGTTTCGTTCATCGCTAGATGTCGTTACACTGAGGAACAACAATTTTAATTTACTCAAGCATACTCTTGGGCTGAGCGATTGGAGCATTACTGATGAAAGACATTAAAAACATGATGATGGCTATGGTCTTAGGCCTTAGTCTCGGTGTTACCTTAACGCTAAGCTATCCAGCAGTTGCAAAGTCAGAAATAGAAGAACCATTGCCGCTGGCTGACATCCGCCTGTTTACAGATGTTTATGCCCGAGTGAAGCGTAATTATGTAGAAACGGTCGATGATCAGAAGCTCATCGAAGGGGCTATTCGTGGCATGATTGCTAGCTTAGACCCACACTCAAGTTTTTTGGGTGAGGAAGAATTTAGAGAGCTAAAAATAGGCACATCAGGAGAGTTTGGTGGTCTTGGTATAGAGGTTGGTCTTGATGGTGGGTTTATTCGAGTTATTGCCCCGATTGATGACACACCCGCATATCGTGCCGGTGTGAAAGCGGGTGACTTAATTATTCAGTTAGGTGATGTGTCAGTCAAAGGGATGAGTTTAAGCGAGGCAGTTAAAGTGATGCGCGGTGCTACGGGTACCACCTTAATCTTAAAAGTAGTACGCGAGGATGAGGCTGCACCTATTAATATCCCAGTCATGCGTGATGTCATTCGCATTAAAAGTGTACGTAATAAATTACTGGATGATGATATTGGCTATATTCGTGTATCCAGCTTCCAATCAAAAACAACACGAAATATCTTTAACGCAGTAGATTCACTGTTAGCCAAGTCAGGCGATAACTTACGCGGTGTTATTCTTGATTTGCGAAACAATCCTGGTGGTGTCTTAACAGGTGCAGTGGGTGTTTCAGATGTATTCCTGAATGATGGCGAGTTAATAGTTTACACCGAAGGTCGTGCCGCAGATGCTGCATTAAAATACACGGCAGGCACACCCGATAAATTAAAAGGTTTACCTATTGTTGTTTTAATTAACGGTGGCTCAGCCTCGGCCTCAGAAATTGTCGCCGGTGCCTTGCAAGATCATAAGCGTGCAACGGTTGTTGGCTCTAAGTCATTCGGCAAAGGTTCAGTGCAGACGGTTTTACCATTACAAGAGAATGCGGCGCTTAAACTAACAACAGCACGTTACTTCACACCGCTAGGTCGATCTATACAGGCTTCTGGCATTACTCCTGACATTACTATCAAGGTGAAGAGAAGCGTCAGTGGCGATGTTAAAAAAGCAAATAACTTTATGCGTGAAGCAGACCTTGAAGGGCATCTGGAAAACAATAAAGAAGCAAGCCAAGAAGAAACAGGTAGAGTCATTTCTGTAAAGGCTAAAGAAGATGAGGACGTTGTTTTGGATAGCGCGTTAAGCATTATTGAAAAGTTAATAACAACAGCGACAAACAGAAAAGAAAATAAAGGTTAAAATATAGATCATGAGGCTAACCATCAGTACTCATACTGATGGTTAGCCTCAGGCTCCAGCTGAGCTAAAATATCACTAACAGTATCTCTGTTAGCAGACGCACATCGTGCAACTAATCAGTATGTTTGAGACTATGCGCACAGGCATCAGCGACATCTAATCTGCATCAAGCTAAGCTCGTTTACTCCTAAAAGGTAATTCTTAAATACTCGGGAGTAAACATGTTGACGGCTGCCTATTCATTGTTAGAGTTGCTATTTAGTCTGGCTATCATATTGATTTTGATCAGTGCAGTTACATTTTCGCCAAATAAAGTTATAGCTGAGTACCGATTAAATCAGTACGCGCAGGCACTCATTATGAGTCTACGGCTAGCACGGTCAAAGGCAATCAATCAGGCACAAATTATAAGTCTTTGCGCCAGTGAAAATGGTAGGACCTGCACGCGGAAAAAATATGAGCTGGGCTGGATTCTATTTGCTGACCAGCATTTACCACGTGGGCAAAGAGATGAAAGCAAGGAAGAATTAATATGGCGACAAGAAAAACTAGCGAATGACATTAGTTTGCGTGCCAATGGTAATGCCTCTGATAGTGTGAGCTTTTACCCCAACGCAAGAAATAGTACGGGTATAGGTGCTAGCTTCTATCTTTGTTTTAAAAACGATGTGCAACAAGCACGGGTACTAGTACTTAATAGTCGTGGAAGTCTGCGGCTGTCAAAACGCAATCAGCAAGGAGTGCCGATTAAGGCTAGGCAGCCTATTAAGCACTGTTTGTTGGAATGAAAAATTTTATACCTCATGGGCATGATTCAGGTTTTAGCCTCATTGAAATAAGTTTAAGTCTACTCTTGCTGAGTTATTCATCTGTATTAATACTACGTTCACAAATGGCAAGCCTTGAACTAATGACAGGCTTAGGCTATCAACAAGATGCCCTCTTACTGAGTGCGTCAGTGCTAGAAATTCTTATGCAAAATAAACACAAGCAGTCGTTAACTAATGATCATTCTTATGTAAACGATAGGCAGGATTTAATAAGCGCAGAGTTAGAAAGGCTTACATGGTTGCCACAGGCTGAGCTGGAAATTGAATACAGCAATGATCCTGGTATGTGTGCGATGAAGGTTGTTATACGCTGGTATAGTCTGTCTCAACAACATCAGCATGTCACTCTTACTCGGCAATGGTAGTCATAGAATGAATGCTGATGCAGTAGGAAGAAAAATACAGGCTTATGGTTTACTTGAGCTGATGTTTGCAACTGCAGCCGTGAGTCTTTTATTTATATTATTAATGCAGCTCTTTATGCAGCTGACACAGTCAACTTTTTTCTTGGAGAATCAGGCATTAAGAAATGATGTCGTGTATTTTGCTTTAACCGAATTGAAGCGCGATATTAGAATGTCACGCTATCTACCCTGTGGCAGTACAGCAATACAAGTGTCGTTATTAGATGAAGTTAATTGGTGGCATAACCCATTCATCAATCAGCTGCGTGGTTATGATGCGAAAAAATTGCCCAAAGCAATAGCAAACGATGCGCTCGAAGGTAATGATGCCTTAATGATTTTACGCGCTGGCGGAAACAGACAGTCGATTAAATCATTTGAATCCCATCGATTTACTTTATCGGCTAATAGTGATTTAAGCTGGCTACGTAAGGGAGCCTTATTAATTGCCTGTGATTCTAAACACACATTGTTATTTAAAGCAGGAGAGGTGAGTCATAAGGATCTTACTATTGATATGAGTGTGCATGGTAGACAGCGCTTAGATAAATGTAATGAAGGATTAGATCCTCTGAATAATGACCTAGCCGAAGACACTCAATGTCTGGAGGCGTCTTTTGCGCAACACAGGCCAAGCTATATCACTGACTATTATGCTGTGATCTATTACGTATCAAAGTCAGTTTCTGCTGCAAGCAATGCGATTTATCGAGAACAGCTGACACTGAGTAAAAAGGAGGGTCGGGTGTCTAGCCGGCGTCATGAATTAAACCCAGGGGTTAATCGTGTTGATTTCAAATACCAACTAGATATAAACCAGGATGGCTATGCTGAGACTCAGCTAACAGCAGGAGAAATAAAACGGCAGCAACTAGCATGGTCTAGTGTCAGTGCTGTAGATATATTACTGCATTATCCCATTTCTGATGAGTCTGACATGCCGCTTAAGATGAGTGAAAATTCTGATCACAGTCGTATCGCTATTCGATGAGAACTAATCCATCAGGTTTTGTACTACCTTTGGTGCTTGTTTTTTTAATTCTTTATGCAGGTCTAATGCTTCGAGCGCATCAGACAGTAAGTACTGAATTACTACTCAATCGTTACTTAGAAGATGAGATAGAGGCATTGATAGCAGCGGAGTCTGCCTTGTCCGCTGGGCTTAGATATCTCAAATCTGAAGATTATGCTGAAACAGCCTTTGATGAAAATAGAAGTGATGGCTTATTTATAGCGAGAGATGAGATTTCATCAGCGCAGATTAACTGGTCAACAGAGGTGCATAGGTTAAAGACCTATGCTGGTGTTAAGTCTTTGCCGCAAGCTCCCGCCTATAGCATCCAGCACTTAGCTAAGGCTGATACTTTGTCAGTGTTGTCTAGCGGGAATCACATTTATTGGTTTCGTTTGATTAGCCGAGGTGTTGCTAGTTCTAACAGACAAGTAGTCATCTTAGAAATGTTAGTCAGACTGAGTTATGCCGATGACCATGCCTATATCAATAAGCAAAAAACATTATTCGCCTGTTGCTGGCGACAAATCACATTATGAAATTGAATCCACTGTTACCTGTAGATAATACTTTTGAATGGCGAGGCTTTAGTCTACTTGAGCTGATGCTTGTAGTTGCCATCACCGCACTGCTGAGTACTGCAGCTTTGCCACAATTTCGGGATTATTGGGCAAGGAGTCAGCAGCTTGATGCACAGCAGGGTCTGCTTGATTTGATGCAACAGCAGCAGCATTATTATAGTCAGTATCGTCGCTATAATGTTCTATCTAAGCAAGACCAAGATTTATATGGCGCTGACATGCGAGAGGGCACTACAACAAGTTTTACTTCAAAGGCTGGTTACTATTTTATAACGAGTAGCACCTGTGAGGATGATCATAGCGATCAATGTGTGTTACTGACAGCAACACCGAAGGCAATCAACTCTAGCTTGATGCCTCTCAGTTTGGATTCAAAGAACCGCAGACGTCCAGAAGCTAGCTGGTAAGGTCACTCATCTTTTTTTATACGTAATTCACGCGGCAAAGAAAAAGCAATATCTTCCTTTACGCCATCAACTTCATGCACATCAGCATTGCTCAGTTGAGATACTTTTTCCATCACCTGCTGAACTAAAACTTCGGGTGCTGAAGCACCCGCTGTAATGCCAATGACATGACAGTCTGTGAGCCATTGTTCTGAAATTTGACTGGCATCATCTATAAGATAAGCGGCGATACCTTTTTTGCTGGCGATCTCTTTAAGGCGGTTTGAGTTGGAACTGTTGTTTGAGCCAACAACCAGTAAAAGGTCACAATCATCTACAATACTTTTAACTGCATCCTGCCGATTCTGTGTGGCATAGCAAATATCATCGCGCTTTGGCGCCTGAATTTTTGGGAAGCGATTTTGTAAGGCTTGAATTATGTCTTTGGTGTCATCAACAGATAATGTGGTTTGTGTGACATAGGCTAGCTCATCATCATTACCCAAGCCTAGGCGGGTGACATCTTCCACGGTTTCAACTAAATAGATATTGCCGCCATTAGTTTCATCATGCTGGCCCATAGTGCCTTCAACTTCTGGATGTCCACGATGACCGATTAGAATGGTGTCGAAGCCCTGTCGACAATTACGAATCACTTCCATATGTACCTTGGTGACTAAAGGACAGGTCGCATCAAAAACAGTTAGACCACGTTGTTTAGCTTCTTCTCTGACAGACTGTGCTACACCATGGGCACTGAAGATGACGGTTGAACTATCAGGCACCTGTTCTAGCTCATCAATGAAAATGGCACCTTTGTCTCGTAGGTTATTCACTACAAAGCGATTATGTACAACTTCATGACGCACATAAATAGGCGCGCCAAATTGTTCTAGAGCGCGTTCTACAATCTCGATTGCACGCTCAACACCGGCGCAAAATCCACGAGGATTAGCTAGTTTTATCTGTACTTTTTTCATCACTACTAGCCTCAAAAAACATATCTAATAATAAAATGATCGCACCAAGACTGATGCATATATCTGCTAGGTTAAAGCTTGGCCAGTGACAATTATAGCCACCAAAATAATCAGACAAGGGATAGAAAAATGGGATGCAGCTGCTGCTGCTGGAGTAATAGAAATCAACAAAGTCAGTTACTTTGCCCTGTGCTATACGGTCGATCAAATTACCTAAAGCACCAGAAATAATTAAGCTGATAGCACAGGCCAAGCGTTTTTGTGACTGCTCTAAGCTACGTAACCAGAATATAAGATAGCCACTAACGCCTATGGCAATGAGACTTAAAAACCAGCGTTGCCAACCTCCTGCATCACCTAAGAAACCAAAGGCAGCCCCCTCATTATAAACTAGCGTCATATTTAGGCCGGGTAACAGTGCAATACTTTGAGCGAACTCAAGATTGCTAACAACAAAATATTTACTGATTTGGTCAGCAGCGGTTAAGCCACTGATCAATAGTAGCCAGCTACGCATAGAGACGTTGTTCGCCATCACCATCAACATTACTAATGCAGCGACTACAGAGTTCAGGATGATCTGTGTGACTGCCAACATCTTCGCGCTGATGCCAGCAACGCACACATTTTTCATGGGCAGAAGCTTTAGCCACTACTTTTATCTCAATGTCATCTGCCAGCATTAATGTGTCACAAGCCGTGGGTGCTTTGTCCAAGCATGCCACTGTTGCTTCAGAGGTAATAAAGATAAATCTAAGTTCCTCGCCGAGTTTGGTCAGTGATTGCTCAATTTCAGCAGGTACAAAGAGTGTGATATCCGCATTCAGGTTAGCGCCAATAACGCCAGCCTCACGTTTACCCTCTAAGACCTTGAGGGCTGCTTGGCGCACATTAAAGATGTTAGTCCAGTCCTGCTTATTTATGCTATCGCCGCGATTGAGTTGCGGTAGCGCTTGATACCAATGTTGCAAGAACACCGAGTCACTACGTTCACCAGGTAGCTGTGCATAGGCCTCTTCTGCGGTAAAGCTAAGAATGGGTGCTAACCAGCGCAGCAGGGCTTGGCTAATATGGTAGACCGCTGTTTGTGCAGAACGGCGTGGCAAACTATCACTGACTGTGGTGTATACACGGTCTTTAATAATATCAAGATAGAGACCGCCAAGTTCAACGCTACAAAATTTATGTAGTAGTTGATATAGCTGATGGAATTCATAAGCCTCATAGTGAGCGCGTACCTGCTCTTGCAGCTGAGCCGTATGGTCTAAAATCCAACGGTCTAAGGCAAGCAAGTCTTGATCGGCTACCAAGTCAGTCGCTGGATCGAAGGAGTCTAAATTAGAGAGCAGGTAACGCACTGTATTTCGCATGCGACGATAGGAGTCTGCCGTTCTTTTTAGGATTTCATCTGAGACTGTCATTTCTGAGCTAAAGTCACTGGAGGCAACCCATAAGCGCAAGACATCTGCACCCAATGATTTAAATATTTTCTGTGGTGCAATAACATTGCCCTGCGATTTCGACATCTTGTGTCCCTGCGCATCCACCGTAAAGCCATGAGTTAAAACAGTCTTGTAGGGTGCACAGTCATTCATTGCAATACTTGTCTTCAATGATGATTGGAACCAACCGCGATGTTGATCTGAGCCTTCTAAGTAAAGATCGGCAGGGAAAGAAAGTTTTGAGTTAGCTCGCACTACAGATTCATGTGTGACACCAGAATCAAACCAAACATCCAATGTGTCACTGACCTTACTATAGTCTGCGGCTTCCTCACCGAGGACATCACTCGGTTCCAAATCAAACCAAGCCTGAATGCCTTCTTTCTCAATGCGTAAGGCTATCTGTTCAATCAAGGCGTTACTGTTGGGGTGTAACTCTTGTGTTTCTTTATGCACAAACAATGGAATCGGTACGCCCCAGGTACGTTGACGTGAAACACACCAATCCGGGCTGTTGCCTAGCATGCTAGTGATACGTGCCTTACCCCAGCTAGGCAGCCAGCTGACATTGTCTAATTCTTGCTGACAGCGTTGCAGTAAATTATTCTTCGTCATGCTCACAAACCACTGCGGCGTGGCACGGAAAATCAAAGGCGTTTTTGTACGCCAGCAATGTGGGAAGCTATGTTGAATCTTACTTTGGAAGACGAGCTTTGCAGAGGCTTCTAGTGTCTCGATGATGGCCGCTTCCACTTTATGCACATGCTGACCGGCAAACAATTCAACATGTTCGCGATAGACACCATTATCATTAACAAGATTGAGGGTTTCTAAACCATAGGCTTGACCAACAATAAAATCATCTACGCCATGGTCAGGGGCGGTATGAACAGCACCGGTTCCGGCTTCAGTGGTGACATGCTCACCTAAAACAACGGGAACACTGCGTGCATAAAAAGGATGCTGTAGAGCACAGTTTTCCATTGCGGCACCGCTGCAACTGGAGACGACGCGATAGTCTTCAATGGCATAACGTTGCATTGAAGATTCAACCAAGGCTTCGGCCATGACCAGATATTCTCGTGACTCAACTTCAACCAAAGCATATTGCAGCTCAGGGTGTAGGCTGACCGCTTGGTTGGCTGGCAGGGTCCATGGTGTTGTTGTCCAAATAACGAGGTGTGCATCTAGCTCAGCCTTGGCGCCCGTGAAAAGTTTTTTGAATGCACTTTGATCGACTGCTGTGAAACGCACATCGATGGTGTATGAGGTCTTATCGCGATACTCAACTTCTGCTTCTGCGAGAGCCGAGCCACTAGCGACACTCCAGTAAACGGGTTTGAAACCTTTCTCTAAATGACCATTGTCGATAATCTTGGCCAATGAACGCGCAATATTAGCTTCCACCTGATAATTCATCGTTAGATAAGGATTTTTCCAGTCAGCAAAGACACCGAGACGAATAAAGTCATCTCGTTGTTTATTGACCTGTTGCTGGGCGTATTCACGGCACGCTTGACGAAATTCCTTGGCGCTAATCTTGTGCCCTGGTTTTCCTTTTTTCTTTTCGACCATGACTTCAATTGGCAGACCATGACAATCCCAACCCGGAACAAGTGGCGCGTGATAGCCCTCGAAGGTACGACTTTTGACGATAAAGTCTTTTAAGATTTTATTCACAGCATGGCCGATATGGATGTCACCATTGGCATAGGGAGGGCCGTCATGGAGAATGAAAGTCTTTTCAGAGTCGGCGCTGAATTCTTGGATGCGCTGATAAATATCCATCTCCTGCCACTGTTTGAGTAACTCAGGCTCTCGATTGGCCAGATTTCCTTTCATTGGAAAACTAGTCTTAGGCAGGTTTAAGGTCTTCTTGTATTGCTCGGTCACAGCAGTTTTATTCCTAGGATAGATAGCAGTGTTATTGATTGAAGTAGGCCTCTGCGGCCTCTACATCCAATGATATTTGATGTTTAAGCGCTTCGAAAGAAGAGAATTTCTTTTCGTCTCGAAGTTTATGTAAGAAAGTGACCTCTAAGCTTTGCCCATAGAGGTCTTGAGTGCAATTTAAACAGTGCACCTCAAGTTGATTACGCCGACCATTAACGGTTGGACGGTGGCCGATATTAGCCACGCCTTGCCAGTCATGCTCAGCGTTACTAGCGCGCACAACAAAGACACCCTGAAGCGGCAAGACTTTGCGCCGTAGACAAATATTAGCGGTTGGAAAACCAATGGTACGGCCCTGTTTGTCACCATGAAAAACCTTGCCACTGATACTGAAGGCGCGGCCTAACAGTGCTTCAACGAGCTTAAAATCGCCCCTCTGTAACGTGTCTCGGATGACCGAGCTGCTAACACGAGATTCGCCATGCAGTAGTGTGCGACAGTCTTGCACAGTAAAACCAAGCTCTTCACCCATTTTCTGTAACAACGCTAAATCACCACTGCGTTGATGGCCAAAACAAAAGTCATCACCGACAACAAGATGTCTGATGTTAAGTCCCTTGAACAAAATCTCACGGACAAAGTCAGTAGCTGGCATATTAGCCAGTTGCTGGTTAAAAGGCAGGCAAAGAAAGTAGTCAACAGCATACGCCTCTGCAAGCGCTAACTTTTGTCGCAGAGTATAGAGTCGTGCCGGTGCATGATCAGCCATGAAAAACTCTTTGGCAGTCGGCTCAAAACTTAATAAGGCTACCTTAGCCTGATACTTTTTGGCCTGTTCATGGGCATAGCGCAGAATGGCCTGATGTCCAAGATGGAAGCCATCGAAATTGCCGATAGTCGCAACCGTTTGTGATTTCAGCTCAGGCAGCTGGTTTGAACTTCTTATCAAGCGCATAGCAGATTAGGGTGCGGGGTATTTAAATTGTGCTGGGCGTAGGCCGAGCAAGAATAAAGAGGCTGCATACGCTAGCACAGCTACGGCAATCAGGGCAGTTAAAAGCAGCACACGGATGAACACGCCTGATTCGATCCACTGGCTGGGTTCGGGCAGAATGCTGACTAAGAGACCACTGAGGATGAGCGTTGCCAGAATAATCTTGGCGAGTAATGAAAAGTAGCGCGTGTCACGTTTCAATACCTGTTCTCGGCGCAAGCCGCGATACAGTAAGAAGGCGTTTAAGTAACCGGCAAGGCTGGTCGCCAGTGCCAAGCCTGCATGTGCAGCAAGCCACTGCTGTTGATGCCAGAGCCAGAGTAATGACAGGCTTAAAGCAATATTGAAGGCTATCGCAGCGACACCAATCAACATCGGTGTGCGTGTGTTCTCGCGTGCAAAAAATCCAGGGGCAAGTATTTTTATGGCGATAAAGGCAGGTAGGCCTGAACCATAAGCGATCAGACTGAAAGCTGACATCTGTGTATCCAAAGCCGTGAAGGCACGATACTGCATGAGGCTGATAATAATCGGTTCTGCCAATAAAATGAGTCCAGCTGTGGCTGGGATAGCAAACAAACAGGTCAGGCGCAGCGCCCAATGCAGGCTGTTATTAAAGTCATCATCATTGGCTGCAACAAATTGGCGCGATAGCATTGGTAAAAGAACGGTGGCGATAGCGACACCAAAGAGAGCTAAAGGAAGCTCTACGAAACGGTCAGAGACATACAGCCAGCTAATACTGCCAACGGTTAGGAAAGAGGCAATAATGGTATTAATAAGTAGGTTCAACTGCACGATGGAAGAACCAAAAATGGCCGGCAACATCAGCTTGGCAATACGTTTAACGCCATCCTTAGCGCCACTTAGTCGAGGCCGTGGTAAGCAGTTTTCTTTGAGTAGAAAAGGAATTTGTAAGGCCAGCTGCGCGGCACCACCAATGAACACACCCCAAGCGAGTGCAGTAATCGGCTGTGCCATTCTTGGCGCTAATAAAATCGCCGCTAGAATTAAAGCGACATTGAGTAAGACCGGCGTCAGCGCTGGAATGGCAAAGCGCTGCTTGACGTTGAGTAGGCTAGCCGCCATTGCAGTCAGTGATATAAAGAATAAGTAGGGGAAAACGATCCGCAGCATGTCGCTAGCCAACTGCTGCTGTGTCGGGTCATTAAAGCCGGGGGCAAATAAAGTGATTAACCAAGGGGCACTGAGCATGCCTAGCGCCGTAATAAAGAGTAAAGAGAGGCTAAGTAGTCCACAACTGTGGTCAATAAGACGACGAAACGAAGGTTTATCTTGCTTTAAATGTGAGGTCATCACGGGCACAAAAGCCTGTGAAAACGCGCCTTCAGCAAAGATTCGGCGTAAAAAATTAGGGATGCGAAAAGCCACGAAGAAGGCATCGGTGCCGGCATTGGCGCCAAATAAAATAAAAATAACGGCATCGCGCACATAACCGAAGATACGTGAGATGAAAGTAGCACCGCCGACCGTTAAGGTCGCCTTTAATGGGGGTTTATTCACAAGCTATCAAGTTGATTTATCTGCAAAAACTTTAAACCATCACCCGCTAAATAGCACCCTTAGCATCGTCTTCTGCGGCGATTGCGTGCGCTGCTCTTCGTGGTTGACATTTAAACAGGGAGATCGCATAGTACGCGACCCTACAAGTTAGTACTGTATTTAAAAGGATAATACGTGGCCAATAGCGCATCTGCACGTAAACGAGCCCGCACTGCGGAAGTATCTCGTCAACATAAC